>WFXD01000061.1 GCA_015490795.1 Gammaproteobacteria bacterium | reverse complement strand
GCTCATCTGCCGCGGCATCGGATTTTGGCGCAACCGTGGCGCCTTTGAGCAAAGAGGAACGGGTGATGCTGCACCGTCGGTTCGGCATTGATTATGGCGTGAAGGTGTTGGAGGTGGATGATGGGCCGGCGGCGCAATCCGGTCTGCTGCCAGGGGATATTATCGTCAGTATCGCCTTCCGGCCGATTCGTTCACCAGAAGATCTGGAGCGCATCGTCAGCAAGCTACCCAAGGGGCGTAAGTTCCCCATGCGCATCATTCGCCGTGGTGGCAGCCTCTTTTTGCCTTTGGTCATGTGATTGATGATCTGGGTGTGCGCAAACAGAAAGCCCGCCAGAATCTGGCGGGCTTTTTTATGCGGCAATGCAGGGGATGATGGTGTTGCGCTGATACATAAAGCTACGGTTGCGTCCGGCTCTTTTGGCGGCATAGAGGGCGTCATCTGCGGCCTTGTAAAACTTTTCGGGAGAAAAGTCATGGTCGCAGCTACAGGCTGCGCCTGCGCTGATGGTAAAAGGGATTTCTCCGGTATCCGTCCGGGCCGGGTGCGCCATGATAGTCTGACGCAGCCGCTCTACCACTTGACATACCCCCTCTAGTGTCGTATCCGGTAGCAGTAGGGCGAACTCTTCGCCACCGAGACGATAGGCTCTGTCTTGATCGCGCTGCAGGCATTCAGAGATGAGTTGGGACAGATGTTGCAGCACCTGATCACCGGCGGCATGGCCGTAAGTGTCGTTGATATGTTTGAAGTGATCAATGTCGATCATGGCCAACGACAGGGGCATCCCGGTTTTTCGGGTGCTTCTCAGGTGAAGGGTCAGCGTCTGCTCAAAGGTGCGTCGATTCAGCAGGCCGGTCAGCGGATCAGTGTTGGCCTGTTTTTCCAGTGTTCGGGTATTGAGCACCGTTTCAGTAATGTCTTCCAGAATGCACAGGATTTCCGTTCTCTGTGTATCAACCGCCGGGGTGGCCCGTGCGGTGAAGCGCACATAGGTGGGGTGACCCTGGTCATGGTTCAGGCGCAGGATATGCCCGTCAATGTCTCGCTGTTCGCTGATCAGGGCTTTCAGATCCGCCCGGAGAGTAGCACAGTCTGCCGCCTCGATGAATTCGCACAGGCTACGGCCCTGAAGGGTTGATGTTCGCAACAGCTGCCCCAGTGCGGGATTGAATTGGACAATATGGCCTGCCTGGTCAAGCACCACATAGGCCACCGGCGCCTGCTCGAAGAGGATACGGAATCGCGTCTCACTGTTGCGCAGCGCCTTGAAATGGCTGCCCAGCCCCAGTTCATATCTGACCCGGTGGCGCAACAGGGTCCAGTTAATGGGTTTGGTGATGTAATCTGAGGCGCCTGCTTCAAAAGCGGACTCGATCAGCGCTTCATCATTGCTGGCGGTGACCATCAGCACCTGCACATCCGCGTCCGGGAAGGCGTCCTTGATTTGGTGGCAGGCCTCAACGCCGTCCAGCTCCGGCATCTGTGCATCCATCAGGATCAGGTCTGGCTGGGTTTCCAGCGCGATGCACACCCCTTCATGGCCATTGGTGGCTGTGAGCACCTCCATGCCTTCTTTGAGCAGAAAAGCTTCAAGCATCTTGCGGAAGATGGGATCATCGTCCACGATCAGGATTGTGTGGCCGTAAGCCAGGGGGTGGTATGTGCTCATGTCATCGTATCCAGTTTTTCACGGATCTGTTGCCGGGTCTGCTCGATCAGTGTCTGTAAAGATCGTATTTTATCCGTCCAGTCGCTGTTGTTTTTAGCGGCCTTTTCCAGTTGTTCGCTGGCCTCACCCAACGCCAACGCACCCAGATTGCGGCTACTGCCTTTGAGTCTGTGGGCCAGTCGGGCGAGCGCCTCAAGATCAACGCTTTCGCTCCCTCCATCCTGATAAGCCCGCAGTTTTTGTGCCATCTCCGCCAGTTCCGTTTCAAACAGGTTCAGCACGGGGGTGATATCGCCGATTTCCGTCTTCAGCCGAGACAGGGTATTGTCATCCAGCAGGGGTTGAGTGTTGTTGGGCTGTTCAGCCTGCACTTTCACAGGCGCTACTTTGGGAGCATGGCGTTGCAACATGGCCTTAAGCGCTTCCAGTGAAAGGGGTTTGGTCAGAATGTCCTCAAACCCTGCTTCGTGGATACTCTGCTGGGTTTCCAGCAGAGCATGGGCGGTCAGTGCGATAACGGGAGTAGGTGTGCAACCATGAGCGTGTTCGTATTTCCGGATGGCTTTCAGCGCTTCATAGCCATCCATTTCCGGCATCTGCAGATCCATCAGCACCAGATCGAACTGGCCACATTTGAAGGCGTCAATGGCTTCATAGCCATTATTGGCCACAGTGACTGTCTTGATTCCCAGACTGCTGAGCATGCCCAAGGCTACCTGCTGATTGACAGGGACATCTTCCACCAGCAGGATGCGCAGATGCTCAAGGTTGGTGTCATGTTGTTCGGGGGATTCAGGGTTTTTGTCCAAGTATGAGGCCGAGTGGCCCCAGATCAGTCCCAGCATTCTGATCAGTTGGCTGTAGAGCAACGGGCGGGAAAGGTAGTGAGGGCATGTGAGTTGATCAACGCGCTCTGTCAGCAGCACACAGTGCGCCCGTGTTGATTGGGGCAGCTGTTCCAGCTGCGTTGTCCGATCGGTGTCAATCAGCAGCCCATCGACCTCTTTCAGTGTGGAGAGCGCCTCCAGAGAACGGGTTTCCCTGATCACCAGGCCATACTCCGGTAGCACATCCCGCCAGATGTCCATCTGAACGGCGCTGTCGCTATGGATGGCCAGCATTCGTCCCTTCAGAGCCGCCAGCAATTCAGCCGGTGGTTCGTTCAGCGGCTCACCATATTTGAGCGTCAGTTCCACATAGAAGAGGGAACCGCGTCCCAGCTCGCTGTCCACGCCGATTCGGGCATGCATCATCTTCGCCAGCCTGCGGGCGATGGAGAGGCCCAGCCCGGTACCGCCATGACGGCGGGCGTTGTATTCATCCAGTTGAGAGAACTCTTTGAACAGGCGATCTTTTTCGGATGCGGGAATTCCAGGACCTGTATCCTCTACCTCAAAGCGCACGCTTATGTGCTGATCCCTATGGTTGAGCAGGCGCAGGCGCAGAATGACATGGCCCTTGTCGGTAAATTTGATGGCGTTGCTCATCAGATTCATCAGAATCTGGCGCAAGCGGTCAGCGTCCACCCAGACATGGTGAGCGATCCCAGGTGCCGGATGCAGATAGAGGGCGATATGTTTGTTGCGGGCCATGTCGGCGTAGAGGCGCATGACCTGTTCAGCCAGTTGGTTGAGGTTTGTGGGCGCGGGCGCCAGCTGCAACTGCCCCGCCTCCATCTTGGAGAAGTCGAGAATGTCATTGAGGATGGTTAGCAGGGTCTTGCCGGAATCATGCACCGCCTGCAGGTTCTCCCGCAGTCGCTCAGGCAGATTCTGCTGCTGCAGCGCCAGCTCTGTCAGCCCCAGGATACCATTGAGCGGGGTGCGGATTTCGTGGCTCATCATGGCCAGGAAACGGCTTTTGGCCTTATCGGCTTCCTTGGCCTGCTCAAGCGCCTTGCTCAGCTCCTGGTTCTGCGCTTCAAGGAAGCGTTTGGCCTGTTCCAGCTCCTGGGTCCGTTCAGCCACCTCCTTTTCCAGGTGGACATTGGCTTCCTTGAGTGCCTTCTGGGATTCGGCCAGCTTCTGGAGCATGTCATCAAAGGAACGCGCCAGAGAGCCGATCTCATCCTCTGAAGTAGTCACTGGAATCTTCACATCCAGCCTGCCTTTCTTGACCGCTTCTACTGCTCGGTTGAGCAGCTGCAACGGTTCCGTGAGGCGGCGCACGACCAGGAAAGTAATCAGCGCCAGCACACCGGAGGTGATCAGCACCAGCACCAGCAACTGATTTCGCAGGGTGACCGACTTCTCTTTAAGTGCGGTCAATCCTTCCACCCCGCCGACGATCAGGAAGCGCTCGGGATGGCCGGGATAGTAGTAGATGGTGTCAAGCGCCAGGCCGATCCCCTGGTTAAGTAGGTTGAAAATGGGCGGCTGGGTCGGTTTTCGGTTTTGCTGTAGCTGGCGAATCAGCTCGGTGACGGCGGGGTAATCCTGCTGGATGCGTGCCGCACGGTCGTATTCGAAAGCCATGGCTTTCTTGTCATCCGGATGAATGAGGTAGTCCCCGTGCTGGTTAGTGAGGAAATAGAAGATGTCAGGTGGATGGTTGAGCAGGTTGCGGGCAAGACGCAGCAGGTTGGCGTTGATGACCAGCAAGGCAAAGAGCTGCTCATTGCGGTTGTAAACGGGCATGACCACCCGAACCATGGGGGTGGGCGGGAAGGTGATCTGACCGTGCTCCCGATTGAGAGAGATTTCGGATATGTAGAACTGTCCCGGTTTGAGGTGCAGCCCGGCCTGAAAGTAGTCGCGGTGTCCCTTCTTTTGCAGCTTGTCGGGAGTGAGAATGATGATACGGTTGTCCACGCGGTCCACACGCACGACTTCCTGGCCGGCTTCATCGGCCAGAATCAGGCGCATTTGCGAATAGATATTCCGTTGTGTCATGACGGTGGAAAAGAGTGTAGCCAGCCGCTTTTCCCAGAGCGGGAGCGTCATATTTTCCTCATCATCATAGCCGTCGTTCTGCAGCGCCCGGGCAATACCCTTGACAGGGTCGGATTGATTGAGAAAGTGGGCATCCTGCAAGATGGTTTCGAACTTCTGGCGGATGGCTGCCGCCTCGCGGGAAACCTTCTGCTCCAGCGCACGCAACTCCTCCTGTACCAGCATCTTATCGGAGTAGGTGTAGGCGACCAGTGCGATGGTGATGACGCCGGTCAGGGTGATGACCAGCGACAGCAGAGAAATGCGGACGGGGAGGGTCAGGTGAGCCAGATTCATGATTCATGCCCTCCGTAGCGGATGCTGTGCAGGATACGGCGGACCTTTTCCAGCTGCTGATAGACGTGGCTGGGAGTCTTGTCTTTGAATACAGGCGGGTAGAGCACCTGCTCATGGATGCCTTGGTGAACTTCCAGCTCGATCAGTTCCGGCGCGATGACGCCGACGAGGTTATAGACATCGTTGGGCGTGACCGGCTCGCCATGGGGCGGCAATGGGGGAGGCGCCGAAAAGATGCCGGCGCGTTTCTTCATGTCTTCGATCAGGTGGAACAGTTCGCGTGCCTTGACAATGACGTCTGCCGGGCGCAGGCCCGGTTTGAACGGAGGCGTTTTGCAGTGGAGGCTATAGCCGAGTTTGCTGGCCAGCTGCTGGGCATGACGCTCCAGATAGACAGCCATGCGAAATACATCTGATGGCGTCTGACCTTCTGTCCCCAGAATGGTGTCCATCTCGTAGGAAATGGTCCAGACTACCTGAAAGACATCAGAAGGCTTTTTACCTTCAAAGGTACGCGGTTGGAAACGGCTGATATCCATGTCCTGATTCTTGTAGATAAGGTTCAGCTCCCGATCCAGTCGTGCCATGGTCTGATAGACGTCAGAGGGGCTGACCGGTCGCATGGGATAGAGGGGTAGGGCGCTGGCACCCAGACCGACCTGTTCGCGCAGTGAAACCACCTTGCCGAGCACCTCAGTGGTTTTTTGATATACATGGCGCGGCTGCAGCCCGCTGACATAGGGTGCCTTTTGTGCATGCATGCGGATGCCCCGGAAGCGCTTGTAAGCCCGCAGCTTGCGTAGCACATTTTCAGCAATTGCATAGACATCGGAGGGGGTTTTCAGCAGGGTTTTAGGGTCATATTGAAACAGGCGCCGATCCAAGGGAAAGGTAGGCATCGCCTTCTGAGCCCAGCGCAGGTTCTGCACCACATCATCTGGTGTTTTACCGCTCTGTTTGGGTGGGTCGATCAGGTCGCGTTCTACGCCGAGGCGGTATTTGATACGCTGCAACTCGGCGATAATCGTCTGCATCTGGTCATACACCTCCGTAGGTGTGATGACTCGCTTGGGAATGTCAGGAATCTCCACCGGATCCATCCACAGGTTCCGTTCTGCCTGGTTGATGATGCTGATCAGTGTGGCGGCCTCTTTCAGAGCATGATTGGGGTGCTTGTTCTGTGGGCGTGGCGGTTTGGGCGGCATGCCGGGGATGTTCTGTGTGGTGCGCAGAAAGCGGATGGCGTCCAGCACCACCAGCGTTTGGCCATAGACATCGGATGGTGTGAAGCCACGCACGCCCAGCAATGGATCGAAAGCCTTGGAGATGCGCCACAGCAGCTCGTAGTTTTGTGCCCGGGTAAAGTGGCCAGGTATGGGGACATGGCGGTCAGCGTAGGTTTGTGCCTGCTGAAAAACTTCATTGCCGACCAGCACGCGCATCTCAGCAATCAGGCGCTGAACCATTTCATATACTTCGTTAGCCGTGATCTGGCGGGAGGGATAGGGGGGCACCGCTACGGGCCCCAGCTTGTGAATCTGGCGATAGCGGTTGATCTTGCTGAGAACTTCAAGGGATTTTTGATATTCATGGCGAGGCGCCTTGCCTCCTTCCACCTTGACGTTGGGCAGGCTGACCGGTTTGCCGCTGATCTCCTGCAGTGCGAGAGTCAGAGCGGCCAGCGTGCGAATTTTGTAAAAAGTTTCCTCTGGTGTATAGAGCACTGCATGAGCAGGGACTGCGATCAGCAGTAAGAGAAGTCCCAACAGTCGGTTGATCATGCGCATTCTCGCCATCTAATTGTTAGCATGCTATTGAATTTAGCCTACTATATTGGGGAATTGAAATACTTGGGCCGGCTCAAGTTTCAATTTTTTTTCGTCGATTACTAATATCTGGGCGCCGGTGGCCGACCAGTCGCCCACTACCCAGCGGTGTCGCCCGCCCGGATAGGTGTGATGACCTGGTTTGTGGGTGTGGCCGTGGATCAGGTGTGGGTAGTCCGGCCAGGCCTCAAACCAGGCCAACACGGTGCGCTCATCTACATCCATCAGTTCAGAGGGCTTTCGAGCCGTTTCCTCGCGGGATTTTGCACGCAGGCGCTCACCGGCGGCCAGACGGCGGGCCTTGGGCATGCGTAGAAACAGCCATTGCACAAAGCGGCTGCGCAGCTTGCGCCGTGTTTTTTGATAAGCTTCATCCAGGGTGCATAGCTCATCGCCGTGGCACAGGATAACCTTGTGTCCGTGGATATCGG
>WFXD01000060.1 GCA_015490795.1 Gammaproteobacteria bacterium | reverse complement strand
CTGCTCTTCGGGTTCAATGCCTGCCTCTTCCAGCAGTGCCACCAGCCGTTCGACGCCCATGGCGAACCCGACTGCGGTGGTGGCGTGGCCGCCCAGCTGTTCCACCAGCCCATCATAGCGGCCGCCGGCACAGACGGTGCCCTGTGCGCCAAGGCGGTCTGTCACCCACTCGAATACGGTGCGGGCGTAGTAGTCCAGCCCTCTCACCAGACGGGGGTTGATGACGTAGGCCACGCCGACGGCATCAAGCCCGGCACAGACAGCATCAAAGTGCGCTTGTGACGCTTCACCCAGATGATCCATCAGTGCAGGCGCACCTGCAATCAGTGCCTGCATGTCCGGGTTTTTGGAGTCCAGGATGCGCAGCGGGTTACCCTTCAGCCGGCGGCGGCTATCTTCATCCAGCCGATCCAGATTGGATGTCAGGTACTGCACCAGAACCTCACGGTAGGCGCGGCGCTCGTCTGCTGTGCCCAGGCTGTTGAGCTGTAGCTCCAGCCCATCGCTCAGCCCCAGGGTCTGCCAGATCCGGTGGGTGATCAGGATCAGTTCAAGATCAATATCCGGGCCGGCCATGCCAAAGGCTTCGACACCGATCTGCTGAAACTGGCGATAGCGCCCCTTTTGTGGCCGCTCATGACGAAACATGGGACCCTGGTACCAGAGCCGCTGCACCTGATTGTAGAGCAGGCCATGCTCGATGCCTGCACGTACGCAGCTGGCTGTCCCTTCGGGCCGCAGGGTCAGGCTGTCGCCATTGCGGTCGTCAAAGGTGTACATCTCTTTTTCGACGATGTCGGTCACTTCGCCGATAGAGCGTTTGAACAGCTCGGTCTGCTCCACTAGCGGCATGCGGATCTCCCGGTAGCCGTAGCGTTCGAGCACGCTGCGCACCCGATCTTCCAGCAGCTGCCAGAGTGGCGTCTGGTTCGGCAGAATATCATGCATTCCACGGATAGCCTGAATGTTTTTTGCCATAACGTTAAAGATCCAGATAAAGAGGGGGCCGTGCGGCGGGAGTCAGGAGTTCGGAATATCTTCCGCACGCAGGGTAAAGCGGGCAATGTTGCCTTTGGTGTGGGGTTTAATGTCGAATGGCTGCCCTTTGATCGTCAGGGTGACGGCGCTGCTGTTCCCTAGAACGAAGCTGTAGGGTGGCTCTCCGCCCAGTACGTGGCGCGTCCCTTTTTGCATGTTTCCAAGCAGTTTGTAGCTGTTGTTGAATCCACGGATCTCGGTCCAGCAGGTTTCAGCAAATTCGATCACTATTTGGTTGGCATAGTCAACCGGCGGCTCTGCCATCTGCTGTTCAGCAGGCAGAGGTTCAGGCGCTGCCTCTGCCTGGGCTGTTGGGGCCGCTTCCGCTGTATCGCCAAGCTCTCTGTCCAGTTCGAGCCCCTGGGCTGGCAGGGTGTTGACGGAAGGCTCATCCTGTATCGGCTCTATCGAACTATCATCTGGAACGGGTGCTTCAGGCTCGGGTTCAGGTTCGGCCTGCTGCGGGGTCTCGAACCCTGCCGGCTCTGGGTGGTTTGATGCATCCATCTCCTCTTCACGCTGGTACAGGTCATCAGGTGTTGGAAATTCAGGCGCAAAAGCGTGTTCAGGTTGTCCGTTTTGGGCGGCGGCTGGTGGTTCGTCGCCCGGCTGCCCCATCGGCCACTGCATATCGCCCTGCCACCATACGGCAACCAATGCCAGCAGGCCCAGCGCTATGGCCCAGGTTATCAGCCGCACAATGGTGTGGCTGCTGCGTATCTCTGGCCTGATGGGGGCGCCTGCAAGTGGTCCTTCGTGCTTTTTGCGATGTTTTTTGCCGGCCGTCTGGTGGCTGTAGGTTTTTAATAACGGTGCCTCTGGGAGGTTCAGCAGGCGGGCGTATTTGCGCAGATAACCCTGCACAAAAACCGGGCCTGGCAGTGCATCGTGATCATCCTTTTCCAGTGCTATGACGATGCTTTCATGCAGGTAGAGCCCGGCAGCGGCCTCAGCGCGGCTAAGCCCGAGCGCCTCCCGCCCCTTGCGCAGGCACTCTCCCACTCCATCTTTGGGCGGTGCCTCAGCCTCTGCTTCATCTGTTGGCGTGGCATTCATTTTTTGCTTGAGTCCTCGAAAGCGCGCATCTCTTCAGAATCGGGAAATTTGGCGCGAAGTAACATTTCGTAGCTGGCCAATGTGTCCAGGTCGCCCAGTTTGCGTTCAATGCGAATACCCAGCCAAAGCGTCTCAGCGGTGTGTTGAGCAACTTCAAGATAACGCTGCAGGTAGCCTCTGGCAGAGAGGTAGTTCTGCTTTTTAAAGCTGATTTTCGCCATTCGTTGCAGGGCGGTTGGAAATTTGGCATTGGCTCTCAGGGCCTGTCGATAGTAGGTCTCTGCCTGTTCATGATCAAGCTGCAGGTCTGCGCAGATGCCGGCATTGGTCAGCGCTACCTCCGGCGTGGGGTAGAGGGAGTTCCGCAGCGCCGCCATAAAGTGCTGATTGGCCTCTGAGTACCTCTTCTGTGTGCAGAGGAAGCTGCCATAGGCGTTGAGGATATAAGGGTCATGGGAGTTCAGGTTGAGCGCCTGCTCGTAGTGCTGCTCCGCCAGGCTGAGCTCGCCCAGGCGCTCGTAGATCAGGGCGATGATATTATGTGCATCGGCGCTCGTTGGGTCTAACTCCAGCCCGCGCTTGATCTTGGTCAGCGCCACAGCAACCTGGCCCTGTTGCAGATAGGCAACGGCCATCTTTACATAGACATCGGCCGGGCTTGGCCCCTTTTGATCGTGACTCAGCCCGCCCATCTCTTCACCGGTACGTGTGCTGTTTGCCGTGCAGCCCGCGACAACCAGGTGTATGAAAATGACGGCAATGGTCAGTGCTATTCTCTTCACTGCTCTCCTCCGGCAGCCAGTCTTGCTTGACGATAACTTCGGTCTTGCACTCGCCCCACCAGCTGTCCACATGCTGCATCAATATCCTCACCGCGTGTTTTACGGGTTACTGTTGTCAAACCGGAGGCCGACAGTATGGCGCGAAAGGCGTCAATCCGCTGCTGCGGCGAACGGCGATAATCAGAACCCGGAAAGGGGTTGAATGGGATGAGATTGATCTTTGCCGGCACCCCCTGCATCAATCTCACCAGCTGGCGCGCCTGCTGGTCGCTGTCGTTGACCCCGTCCAGCATGACATATTCAAAGGTTATCCGGCGGCGCTTCTCGTCTGCCACATAGCGTTTGCAGGCGGCCAGCAGCTCGGCAATCGGGTACTTTCTGTTCACCGGCACCAGCTGGTTGCGCAGCACATCCGTGGGGGCATGCAGGGATACGGCCAGGCTCACATCCGAAAGCTCACGCAGCCGGTCTATTGCCGGGACAATGCCTGCTGTGCTGATCGTCACCCGGTATTTGGATCGGCTATAGGCCAGATCATCCAGCATAATATTTGTGGCTGCAACCACATTGTCAAGGTTGGTGAGTGGTTCACCCATGCCCATCAACACAATATTGGTGATGGGCTGGTCATCCGGCAGCTCTTTGGTGGCGACCCAGAGCTGGCCTATGATCTCGGCCACACTCAGGTTGCGATTAAAGCCCTGCCGGGCCGTAGCACAGAAGGTGCAGGCCAGCGCGCAGCCTACCTGAGAGGAGACGCAGAGGGTGCCACGTTCCGGCTCGGGGATATAGACGGCCTCGATCCGGTTGCCGCAGCTCAGCTCCAGCAGCCATTTTCGGGTGCCATCTTTTGAATATTGGCCGCAGACAGTAGCGGGTATGCGCACCTCTGCCTGCTCCTTCAATCTGGCGCGGAGCGTTTTGCTCAGATTGGTCATGGCATCAAAATCGGTCACCAGATGCTGATGAATCCACTTCAACACCTGGCGTGCATGAAACGGTTTTTCACCCAGATCCTGAAACCAGGCCTCCATGGCCTGACGCTCCAGGTTTAACAGATTGATGCGCTCTGGCTGGGTCACCGGCTTTTAGCGGGTCCGTGCACAGAGGTCACCCTCTGGAAAAAAGTAGGCAATCTCAACCGCTGCGGTTTCAGGGGCATCTGAGCCATGCACTGCATTCTCATCAATTGAGCTGGCAAAATCGGCGCGGATGGTGCCGGGTGCCGCATCTGCCGGGTTGGTCGCCCCCATAATTTCACGGTGAGTGGCAATGGCGTTCTCGCCTTCCAGTGCCTGAACCATGACAGGCCCGGAGATCATAAACTCAACCAGATCATTGAAAAAAGGGCGCTCCTTATGTACGGCATAAAAACCTTCGGCCTTTTCGCGCGACAGATGCATCATGCGCGCTGCAATGATTTTCAGACCCGCCTCTTCGAAGCGGGTGTAGATCTGACCAATCACATTCTTTGCAACAGCATCAGGTTTGATAATAGAGAGGGTGCGCTCAATAGCCATTAAGTACTCCAAAAAATTAAGATAATTAAAGAATTATGCAGCCAGCAGGCTGCATATGAAATCCAAAAAACTGGCCGGGTTTGCTATTGACAAAACCTGATGCATTCTACCTGCGGGGGAGGGTTCAAGCAATTATCAACTCTGCATTTCAGGGGGGTAGCAGCAGGGAGCAAACGCCCCCTGCATGGGATATGGAAACAACCTGGTCAAGACAGCCCAAGTGAATGCCGCAAGGCATCAATATCGGGTTCAAAGGGCTGTGGCTCTTGTCCAGCATACTGCTCGAACTGCAGAAACAGGGCATCCAGCCGCTCTCTGCCGATGCGGCTCTTTGCCGCTTCGCGAGGGGTCTGATCCTTGAGTGCAGGGATCGGGGTATCCAGCCAATCCTTCCAGTGCTGCTCTGCCATCGCTTTGATTTTTTCCTGAATCTCGGGGTGCATCATCAGATCATCATTATCTGATGATGTTTCTCCCTGCATGGCAGCCGGGCTGTTCTGCATCTCCTCCAGCATCTTTTCAACGGATTGAATCACGGCATTACGGTACTGCGCCCGGCTGCCCAGGCGGCGTTTGATTTTTCGCTTGACCGCATCCGCGCGTTGCTGGGAGTTTACATCAATGGTCAACTGTTCACCATTGATGGTAATGTGGCCCATCACGGTGTTGTCCCAGCTCTTTTGCTGGGCATTGCCCCGCTTCAGCCAGGGGAACTCAATAGAGACCAAGGCCCCCTGCTCATCGAACTTGCCCTCCTGGATAAATTCATCTGTATCCATCATCGACAGCGTGGCCAGTGCATCCAGTGCCTCATGCGGTGTGCATTTCAACGTATAGTAGAGCTTGGTCGGTTGCAGCGGGTCTCCGTCTGTGTTTTGCAGTTCCGGCAAAGAGGGATTATGGAGCGCCTCTCGAATACCATAATAGAGGCTGCGCAGTTCAATATCGTATTCATGCAGAAATTCCGGCCCATAATCAGGGAGCGCCTCTGCCATATTCTCACGCATATCAATAAAATCATTAAGATAGGCAGGAGGGATAACGATGGGCGCACATCCCACCATGATAGATGCATCATCCATGGTGATGATTCGCGTAAAGATGATGTCCCCCCTCTTCAGCGTGGTCGATGCCTGACGTTCATGCACGGTAATCTCGCGCCCAAGCAGCAGATCTTTGAGTGACAGAGATCGGCCGGGATCAGTATCTGTCACCTGAAAAAAGCTGTAGGGCTGCGCACAGGCCTCCTCAATAAACCGGCGGTAAAACGAGTCGGCCTGTGGACCTTTCTGTTTCAGATAGTGCATGGCCACCTGCATCTCCGGCAGGTGTTGTGCCTCATCTATCTCTGCATTGTCGGGAGTCCAGTTGAAGACGAACCAGGGCAGAAAGATTGTGTCCAGCTCAGGCTCGGACTCCGGATCCATGGGCAGATCATTCCATAGAGAGAACTCATCCCAGGCTTCTGCAATCGCCTCGGAGCCATAAAACCTATCCACATGCTTGAGCAGGATGTGGACAAGCTCACCTTCGGTTCTCCGCATCTTTTGCCAGTTCAGACTGGCAACAGGCGCTACCTGTTGAGCCAGACAACATCGCTTGTATTTCTTTCCACTGCCGCATGGGCAGGGGTCATTGCGTCCTGGTTTTGTCATACCTGTTATCTCATTTCAGGGACAGCTCTTGCTGTTTATCAGCCTCTTTCAAGGCTAAAGTTTTACGGTTTTTCGAGAAGCTAACATCGAGATTTACCTTTGAAAAAGCAATAACTTATAGTTGCAGTGGCGCACTTGGCATGTGATGAACTCACCTATAACCTATTGAAATTATCAATAAAACAACCTCGCTACATGTTTATCTTACGCAATATCCTGCTTCCTCTCCAGGATGAATTTAACCCAGGAGCCTGTCGGACTTAGGCTCAACCATACCTTCTCGCTCCTTCAGTACGGTACGAAAAGAGAGGGGCTATCCGCGCCGCCAGCCATGAAACCGCTCCACCCAACCCAGCAGTCTCTCTGGTGCATGGGCGCGTTTCCACACGCCCGCTGTATATCTGTTCGCTTCGCTCAGTGTAGGGTAGGCATGAACCGTTCCCAGGATCTTATTCAGCCCCAGTCCATGACGCATGGCAGTGACAAACTCGGTGATCAGCTCTCCGGCATGTTCACCGACAATCATGGCCCCCAGGATGCGATCCCTGCCCGGTACCGTGAGCACCTTGACAAAGCCCTCTGCCACCTCATCGGTAATGGCTCGATCCAGTTCTGCCAGATCAAACCGGCTCACTTCATACTCAATGCCCTGTGCCTGGGCCTCCTTCTCGCTCAACCCCACCCTGGCCACCTCCGGCTCTGTGTAGGTGGTGTGGGGAATGGCGCTGTAGTCCACACGAAAACGGCGCAACGCGCCAAACAGCGCATTCACGGCGGCATGCCAGGCCTGATGAGCCGCAGCGTGGGTATATTGGTAGGGGCCGGCCACATCACCACAGGCAAAAATGTTGGGGAAACGGGTCTGTAGAAACTCATTGGTCTCAATGGTGCCTTTGCGGGTAAGGGGGATCTTCAGCTCTTCCAGTCCCAATCCACGGGTATTGGGCGCACGGCCCAGGGCAAGCAGGAGCTGGTCAAATTCAAGCCGCTGCTCATCTTCACCTTTGTGGCAGATAGCCAACTGCACCCCTTTCTCTACCCGAAATGCCGTTACCCGATACCCCAGCACTAGCCGCACCCCCTCTTTGCGGAGGCGCTCGGCCAGCAGGTTACCGGCCTCCTCGTCCTCTCTGGGGAGCAGGCGAGGCCCTACGATGGTCACCTCGCTGCCAAAACGGGCAAAGCACTGACCCAGTTCGCAGCCAATAGGACCACCGCCCAGAATCAGCAGCCGCCTTGGCAGTTCACGGATCTCCCAGAGGGTATCTGAGGTCAGATAGGCAATCTGCTCCAGTCCCGGCAGGGGTGGGACAAAGGGGCGTGCGCCAGTGGCAATAACGATATTTTTACTGGTCAGCACCTCTCCATCCACATCCACTTTCCAGGGGGAGATAATCCTGGCTGTGCCTCGGATCACCTCAACCCCCAGGCGGGTATAGCGTGCTACAGAGTCGTGCGGCTCAATGGTTTTGATCACCCGGTGCACCCGCGCCATCACCTCGGCAAAATCAAACCGGATCTCTGCACGCTGAAAGCCAAGTTCATCCGCGCGTTTGGCATCGGCAATAAATCGGGCAGAACGGATCAGCGCCTTGGAGGGGACACAACCTGTATTCAGGCAATCGCCGCCCATTTTATCCCGCTCTATCAGGGTGACCTTAGCCTTCACCGCAGCCGCAATACAGGCTGTTATCAGCCCCCCCGACCCGGCACCTATCACAATGATATTACGGTCAAAGCGCGTGGGTTTCTCCCAGCCTTTGTAGCACTGCCGGGCGCGCAGCCCATCCAATACCCGCCTGGCAAGCAGTGGAAACAGCCCCAGCAGCACAAAGGAGCCCACCAGCCCCGGTGACAGGATATCGGAGAGGGACTCCAGTTGGCCAAGCTGGGTACCCGCATTCACATAGACCAGTGTTCCGGCCAACATACCCACCAGGCTCACCCAGGCGTAGGTTCGGACAGGCATGGGCGTCAATCCCATCAGCAGGTTGATTACAAAAAAGGGAAACAGCGGAACCAGCCGCAGCCCAAACAGGTAGAAGGCGCCGTCCTTTTCAATGCCTGCATTGATTGCACCCAAGCGGTCACCAAACCGTATCTGCACCCAGTCACGCAGCAGAAAACGGGAGAGCAGAAAAGCCAGCGTGGCTCCAAGGGTTGCGGCAAGAGAGACGATCAGCATCCCCCAAAAGATGCCAAAGACAGCTCCGGCAACTAAAGTCAGCACCGCAGCTCCTGGCAGGGACAGCCCCGTCACTGCCACATAGAGAAGAAAAAACCCCAATGCCATTGAGAACGGGTTGCTTTGAAAATAGTCCACCAAACCCATCCGCCGGGACTGGAGATACTCAAGGCTCAACAGCCGCCCAAGATCAAATAGAAAAAAAGCCCCGATGAGCAGGGCTATGGTGATAATGAAAAGGGGGCGTTTGTGCACTTGGATCTGCTCCTCGATTCATATCTCTTGACAATACAGGCTTTGCTGATGCAGGACGGCACTCTGTCCCGGAGGGCAGCAGAGCCCAACCCATGCGCGCCAGTTTATTGGCCAGCGCAACGGTCGCTTTGTTTGTACCGCGTCGTTCCTGTTAAGAATACAGGTTGTGCTCACTATTGGGTAAAGCTGAAAATAAAACTACGGGGAACGGGAGATCCATTTCACCGCCCCAACTTTTGGATTTGTTCGATAGTTCAACGGGACACAAGGTTATATTGGCGGGGGCAGTTGGTCTGCCATCGTACTGGCTCGTTGATCTAAGGCGAAGCCTCGCCAGGAACCTGTCGGACTTAGGAAGAACTGGCTACGGAAGTGGGAGGGCGGCCCAAATATCCCACTCTCTCGCTACAATCCACCTAAGCCCGACAGGCCTCCTAGAGCTTCTTGGATGTCTCGCTGCTGATCTTCCAGCTGCCCGATTCCTGCCTTAGTACCAGTGTCTTTCTCACGCTATCCGAGAAGGTTGGTGACTTGTAGACCTGGACAAAGGTGACTATGGCTGTGCCATCTTCAGCCAAGCTGGTTTGAATGTTGCTCAGCTGTATGCTGATGCTGGATGGCCTGGCAAGACGCTTTCTTCGTTGAGCCTCCCAATACTCCCGGCTCCTATATTGCTGGGGCTTGAAATCAGCGGTATAGCTGTCGATGTAGGCATCGATCCTTTGATCTGACCAGGCACTGGCCCAGCTTTCGACTGCATTGAGGATGTCTGCTCTATGATTTGCAGCAGACAGTGCAGCCCCTTTGACCCTTGCCTCTTCTTCAGCCTTGGCAGCGGCCTCAGCAGCTCGTGCCTCCTCTTCAGCTTTGGCAGCAGCCTCAGCAGCTCGTGCCTCCTCTTCAGCCTTGGCTGCCGCCTCAGCAGCTCGTGCCTCCTCTTCAGCCTTGGCTGCCGCCTCAGCAGCTCGTGCCTCCTCTTCAGCTTTGGCAGCGGCCTTAGCAGCTTGTGCCTCCTCTTCAGCCTTGGCAGCGGCCTCAGCAGCTTGTGCCTCCTCTTCAGCCTTGGCAGCGGCCTCAGCAGCTCGTGCCTCCTCTTCAGCTCTGGCAGCCTTTTTAGCGGCCTCTGCTTCTGCTTTAGCCTTGGCGGCCTCTTCAGCTTTGGGAGTCTCCTTGACGGCTTCGGGCTTCGGCGCTGGAGGTTTTTGTGGGGCCGCAATTACAGCAGGTTTTGGTGGTGTGGGAGGGCCAACAGCAACTTGGGTGACTGGAGCAATTCGTGTTGATTTCCACGGCGCATAATCTTTAAAGGTATTCTGAGGTGGCGCCTGAATATGGTCTATGAATTGAAACAGGCCGAGTAGTAAAGCTGCAACAATGAACCCAGCAACGGTGCCTGCCAGGGTTCCGTAGCCATTGTCACCCCCCCCCCTGATGACCTTTATGTCACGGTTCATCATGCAGACCTCTGTTGCAAACAGCAGCGTCTCAGGTCTGAATTTATCCCAGTTGTCAGGGGTACCGCTGCTGTGCTTTTTATCCAACTTATCCACCTCTATTGGGCACCATGAAGCCTAAACATAGTCAAATAGTCGTAAAACATAAACCAGCAATAATGCCAGACTGTGTTGAGCTGAATTGCTATATAGTCGGGCAGGCCATCCCGAGCATTCTACTCAGCCCAAGTTTTCTTGTAAACGACTAGGAGGCTGTCCGAGAATAGAAAAACCCACTGTAAAAGCAATAATAATCGGTAGCTAATAATGAATATTTATCACTTGCAACACATGTTATTCATATAAATATCATAGGCTTATGGTATAATGCGAG
>WFXD01000059.1 GCA_015490795.1 Gammaproteobacteria bacterium | reverse complement strand
TTTTTAAGTTATTGAAATTAATAGCAAATATTAATTGTATGAAATTTTTACAATCTAACCCGCAAGGTGTAGCTACAGGGGGTTGCAGGTATTGTGCAGGTTTTATCCACAGAGTCATCCACAGGATCTGTGAATAACGCAAAAATCCCTTGCCAGTTAGGTTAATGGGGTAACTATCGTAGTTAAAGCATTATGTTATCAATGTAAGTGACTGTATCCGTTGTGTAAATATATTTATTTGCGAATTCAGGGTGCTGCCCCCTAATGTGGGTTGCAAATCCGCTATAATGCGCGACCTTTCTTATACCGGATTTACCCTCTTGTGATTAATCAACTTCGTAATGTCGCTATTATTGCGCATGTAGACCACGGCAAGACCACCTTGGTCGATCAACTGTTACAGCAGTCTGGCACCCTGGGCGACCGCTTTGGCCCGGTGGAGCGGGTCATGGACTCCAATGACCTGGAGAAGGAGCGCGGCATTACCATTCTCTCCAAGAATACCTCCATCCGCTGGAACGGTTATCGCATCAACATCGTGGATACGCCGGGGCATGCCGATTTTGGCGGTGAAGTTGAGCGGGTGCTTTCGATGGTCGATTCGGTTCTGCTGCTGGTGGATGCAGTAGAGGGCCCCATGCCACAGACCCGTTTTGTCACCCAGAAGGCATTTCAGCACGGCCTGCGCCCCATTGTGGTGGTGAACAAGATTGACCGGGATGGCGCACGGCCTGATTGGGTGGTTGATCAGACGTTTGACCTGTTCGACCGCCTGGGGGCGACAGATGAGCAGCTCGATTTCCCCATCATCTATGCCTCAGCCATCAATGGCTATGCCGGGGACTCGGCTGATGTACGTTCGGGGGATATGACGCCACTGTTTGAAGCGCTTGTCACGCATTGCCCGGTTCCGAAGGTTGATCCTGATGGCCCTTTCCAGATGCAGATCTCCACACTGGGCTATAGCAGCTATGTAGGCGCCATCGGTATTGGGCGAATCACACGCGGTTCTGTACGCAGCAATATGCAGATTCTGGTGGACAAGGTTGATGGTGACCCGCACAAGGGCAAGATTGGGCAGGTGATGGGCTTTCTGGGCCTGGAGCGGATTGAGATTGAGAGCGCCTCAGCGGGTGACATCGTCGCAGTAACCGGCATCGAAGGGTTGAATGTATCCGATACCCTCTGCGACCCGGCCTGCCTGGAGCCACTGCCACCACTGACGGTGGATGAACCAACGGTCACCATGACCTTTCAGGTCAACACCTCACCCTTTGCCGGAAAAGAGGGAAAATACCTCACCTCGCGCCAGTTGAAAGAGCGCCTGGAGCGAGAGCTGATCCACAATGTTGCACTGCGCGTGGAGGAGGGAACCGATCCGGAGAAATTCCGGGTCTCCGGACGTGGAGAGCTGCATCTCTCCATACTGTTGGAGAGCATGCGTCGCGAGGGCTATGAGCTTGCAGTATCGCGCCCGGAGGTTATCTTCCGTGAGGTGGATGGCGAGGTCTGTGAGCCTTATGAACAGCTGACGGTTGATGTGGAGGAGGCGCACCAGGGCAGCCTGATGGAGGCACTGGGCACCCGGCGTGGTCAGCTGCAGGATATGGTGCCGGATGGAAATGGCCGCGTCCGGCTGGATTACATCATCCCCTCCCGCGGACTGATTGGATTTCAGACAGATTTTCTGACCATGACCTCGGGCACCGGGTTGATCTACCATGTTTTTGACCACTATGGGCCTGCGCTCTCTGGCGGTATTGCCGCCCGTGTCAACGGCACTTTGATTGCGAAAGAGACGGGCAAGGCATTGGGCTACTCGCTGTTTAATCTGCAGGAGCGTGGCAAGCTCTTTCTGAGCCATGCCGAGGAGATCTATGAAGGGCAGGTGATTGGCATCCACTCCCGCGCGAATGACCTGGTGGTCAATGCACTGAAGGGCAAACAGTTGACCAATATTCGCGCAGCAGGGACGGATGAGAATATCATGCTTACCCCGCCGATAAAATTCACCCTGGAACAGGCGCTGGAATTTATTGAAGAGGACGAGCTGGTAGAGATTACCCCCTCTGCGATTCGTATCCGTAAGCGCCATCTGAAAGAGCATGAACGCAAGCGGGCATCCAGAGCTGCCGCTGGTTGAGCGGAATCAAACAGCAGACAAAAAGAAGCCCCGATAGTACTCCATACTATCGGGGCATGGTCGCCAAGCTTGGTTGGCAAAGGGTCTCCATCCTTGGCGCTTCCCTCCATAGAAGTGTGTAATATCCTTTTCGTTCCTCCTTGACTGGCGACCGGTGAAAATGGTCGCATAGCCCAAAAGGGAAAAACAGGTCGTATTCCCCTTTGATCTGTAGGTAATTTCCTACACTGCGGTTTCTAATAAAATTTGATATTTTCAGAGTGACCTCCAGGCAGCCCGCCGCTACACTAGCGCCCATGGCCGATCTCTACCCAAGCATACGCCCCTACGCTACCCACAGCATCAAAGTGGGTGGTAAACATACGCTCTATGCCGAAGAGAGTGGCAGTGCAGATGGCATCCCGGTTCTGTTTCTGCACGGTGGCCCCGGGGCAGGGTGCGAGGCCTACCACCGCTGCTTCTTCGACCCCTGCCGCTATCGCATCATACTGTTTGATCAACGTGGCGCTGGCCGCTCTCTGCCTCATGCTGATCTGACTGAAAATACCACAGCGCATCTGATCAGTGACATGGAGGCCATCCGGGCCATGCTGGGGGTGGACCGCTGGCTGCTTTTTGGCGGCTCCTGGGGGTCTACCCTGGCACTGGCCTATGCAGAACACTACCCGGAGCGGGTGCTGGGCCTGATTCTAAGAGGTATCTTCCTCTGCCGGGAGCATGAGATCCACTGGTTCTATCAGCAGGGCGCAAGCCGTATCTTCCGCGATTACTGGGAGGATTTTATTGCGCTGATTCCGGAGGAAGAGCGGGGCAATCTGCTCCAGGCCTACCATAAGCGCCTGACAGGCAGTGATGAGCTGGCGCGCATGGCTGCGGCCAAGGCGTGGGCGATCTGGGAGGGGCGAACCGCCTCCCTGATCGCAAATGAGTCTATTGTGAAGCATTTTGCGGCGCCACGTACTGCGCTGAGCGTGGCGCGTATCGAGTGCCACTACTTTATCAACGGCGCCTTCATGCGGCCCAATCAACTGCTGGAGGATGCCGGGCGCATTGCAGATATCCCCGGCATTATCATTCAGGGTCGCTATGATCTGATCTGCCCGATGGAGTCTGCATGGGCGCTGCATCAGGCCTGGCCAAAAAGTGAACTGAAGATTGTGCCGGATGCCGGCCATGCCGCCCTGGAGCCAGGGATTTCAAGCGCACTGGTTGATGCATCGGACTGGTTTGCAGATCAGATCGAGGCATCCCGGAACCCGCCATGATTGGGCTGTTGCAGCGGGTCTCATGCGGGCGGGTCGAGGTGGACAACCGTATTGTGGGCGAGATTGGCACAGGTCTGCTGGTGCTGGTGGGGATAGAGCGGGGCGATACCGCCGCCAGGGCAGACCGCCTTTTGGAGCGCCTGCTGGGTTACCGCGTCTTTCCTGACGAGGCGGGCAAGATGAACCTGAGTCTCCGTGATATTGATGGTGGGCTGCTGCTGGTACCCCAGTTCACCCTGGCGGCTGATACGCGAAAAGGGATGCGGGCCGGCTTCTCCACCGCTGCTGCGCCAGAGGAGGGGCGGCGGCTGTTCGACCTTATGGTTGCACAGGCCCGCACCCGGCATGGCTGCGTGGCCGAAGGCGTTTTTGGTGCAGATATGCAAGTCAGCCTGACCAACAGTGGCCCGGTTACTTTTTGGCTTCAGGCCTGATATTTTTTTTCATTTCCAATAAAATACCGCTTTTGTATCCCCTCTTGACCCCTACAGAGTTGAAACTTATGTCGCGCACCGCAGAGATAGAGCGCAATACCCTGGAGACCCAGGTCAGCATCAAGCTGAATCTGGATGGCACCGGCGCTGCAAAACTTGAGACAGGCGTCCCGTTTCTTGATCACATGCTGGATCAAGTGGCGCGTCATGGCCTGATTGATCTGGAGATCAAAGCAGCGGGGGATCTGGAAATCGACGCCCACCACACGGTTGAGGATATTGGCATCACCCTGGGGCAAGCGCTTGCAAAGGCGGTGGGCGACAAAAACGGCATCCGCCGCTACGGGCATGCATACGTGCCGCTGGATGAGGCCCTCTCCCGCGTGGTGATCGACCTCTCCGGCCGTCCGGGGCTGGTGTACGCAGTGGGCTTTCCGCGCGCCCGGATTGGTGAATTTGAGGTTGACCTCATCCAGGAGTTCTTCCAGGGCTTTATAAACCATGCGGCAGTTACGCTGCACATCGACAGCCTGCGTGGCAGCAACAGCCACCACATTGCAGAGACCCTGTTCAAGGCCTTTGGTCGTGCATTGCGCATGGCCCTGGAGGCTGATTCACGCATGCAGGGCCAGCTCCCCTCCACCAAAGGCGCGCTGTAGAGGGTTTCATGGCACAGACGATAGCCGTTATCGATTACGGTATGGGCAACCTCCGCTCCGTTGCCAAGGCCGTGGAGCATGTTGCAGCCGTGACGGACAGGGTGCTTGTCACGGATGACCCGGATCAGATCCTCTCTGCGGACCGTGTGGTTTTCCCTGGGCAGGGAGCAGCGCGCGACTGCATGGCGGCCATCTCGGATCACCATCTCAACCAGGCGATACTCGATGCGGCTGAACGCAAACCCTTTCTGGGGATCTGTATGGGGCTACAGGTGTTGATGGCATTCAGTGAAGAGAACGGCGGCACGGAGCTGCTAAAGCTGCTGCCGGGAACGGTGCGTCATTTTGACCGGAATATCGCAGATAACGGGCAGCGGCTGAAGATACCCCACATGGGGTGGAACAGGGTGCATCACGCTGCCGATCATCCGCTGTGGCGGGATATTCAGCACGATAGCCGCTTCTATTTCGTGCACAGCTATTTTGTAGCGCCGCAGGATCATAAAATCATCGCCGCAACCACCGATTATGGCATCACTTTTACCAGCGCTGTGGCAAAGGAGAACCTGTTTGCCGTGCAGTTCCACCCAGAGAAGAGCGCCCGGGATGGCCTGACACTGTTGCGCAATTTTGCGCAATGGAACCCGTAGCAGCTGCCCCCTTTATTGAAGAGATAAAAAAATATGCTTCTAATCCCTGCAATTGATCTAAAAGATGGCCAGTGCGTGCGCCTTCGCCAAGGCCGCATGGAGGATGACACCGTCTTCTCTGACGACCCGGTAGAGATGGCCGGCCGCTGGGTGAATGCCGGAGCCAGGCGTCTGCACCTGGTTGACCTGAATGGCGCCTTTGCGGGTGAACCGGTCAATGGTGATGTGATTGAGGCCATCGCCAAAGCCTATCCCGATCTGCCTGTCCAGGTCGGCGGCGGGATTCGTGATGAGGCGACTATTGAAGCCTATCTGGATGCGGGTGTGAGCTATGTCATCATCGGAACCCAGGCGGTCAAAGAGCCTGAATTTGTAACCCGCGCCTGTAAAACTTTTCCCGGCCAGATCATTGTCGGGCTGGATGCAAAGGATGGCATGGTCGCCATTGATGGCTGGGCCACCGTGACCGACCATCTGGTCATGGATCTTGCGCGCCAGTTTGAGCAGGATGGTGTGTCCGCCCTTGTCTATACCGATATAGGCCGTGACGGCATGCTCAATGGCCCCAATGTGGATGCGACAAAAGCGCTGGCGGTAACGGTCAGCATCCCGATCATCGCATCGGGCGGTATAACCAACATTGATGATATTCGTGAGCTTTGTGAAGCCTCGCCGGCGGGTATCAGTGGCGCCATTACCGGGCGGGCGATATATGAAGGGACGCTGGATTTCGCCAAGGCCCAGCGGCTTGCCGATGCAATAAGCATACAGTAATGCCTCTGCTCAGGAGTTAGATCGATGTTAGCAAAGCGCATTATCCCTTGTCTGGATGTGGACAATGGCCGTGTTGTAAAGGGCGTTAAATTTGTCGATATCCGCGATGCGGGCGACCCTGTTGAAGTGGCCAGACGCTACGACCGCGAGGGTGCCGACGAGATCACCTTTCTTGATATTACCGCCAGCTCCGATAACCGCGAGACCATTGTCCATGTGGTCGAACAGGTGGCCAGCGAGGTCTTTATTCCACTGACTGTCGGTGGCGGGATTCGTACAGTGGATGATGTGCGCCGCATGCTGAACGCGGGGGCGGATAAAGTCGGTATCAATACCGCTGCGGTCTTCAACCCCGAATTTGTAAGAGAGGCGGCAGAGCGCTTTGGCTCACAGTGCATCGTGGTAGCGATTGACGCCAAACGGGTCAGCAGCGATGGCGAGCCGCTGCGCTGGGAGGTCTTTACCCACGGTGGCCGCAAATCGGCTGGCCTGGATGCCATCGAGTGGGCCAAAAAGATGGCTGACTATGGCGCAGGCGAGATCCTGCTGACCAGTATGGATCGGGATGGCACCAAGATCGGCTTTGATCTGGAGTTGACCCGGGCCATCAGCCGGGCGGTTCCGATACCTGTGATCGCCTCGGGTGGTGTGGGCAATCTGGATCATCTGGTTGCCGGGGTAAAAGAGGGGGAGGCAGACGCCGTACTGGCTGCCAGCATCTTCCACTTTGCCCGGTACAGCGTGGGTGAGGCCAAACAGTATATGGCTGAACAGGGCATTGAGGTCAGGTCATAGATGTCTGATACCTTAGAGAAGCTGGCCGAAGTGCTGGAGGCGCGCAAAGCAGCCGCCCCTGATTCATCCTATGTGGCCGGACTCTACGCAAAGGGGCAGGATGCCATCCTCAAAAAGATAGGGGAGGAGGCAACCGAGACCGTCATGGCGGCCAAAGATGGTGATGCGGAAAAGATAGTGTATGAGGTGGCCGATCTCTGGTTTCACACCATGGTGCTGCTCGCCTCGCAAGGGCTGAAGCCGCAGGATGTTCTGCAAGAGCTTGAGCGGCGCTTTGGCCTCTCCGGGCTGGAGGAGAAGGCGCAGCGCCCCTCCTGAATCAGCCATTTTTTCAAGGGTGCTGAATAGTTACCTGGATTTAATGTATTATCACACCGTCGTGCAGAGAGAATCATCAATCGGGATCATGCTGAACGCTTTACCGCATCAACGTGATCTGTTCATTTAGTATGTGGAGAATGCAATGGGTTTTAGTGGCATTAGTATCTGGCAGCTATTAATTGTTCTGCTTATCGTCCTGCTGGTGTTTGGCACCAAGCGCCTGAAAAACATCGGCTCAGATATGGGTAACGCAATCAAAGGTTTTAAAGGCGCAATGAGTGATGGCGAGCAGCAGAAAAAAGAGGAGACTCAACCTGAGCAGTTGGAAAAGGCCAAACCGGAAAAAGCCGATACCGTTACTGAAAACGGTGTAAAAAGCGGCGAGCAAGAGAAAGGGAAGGTTTAAGCGCCGGTCGCGCTGTTCAAGTTAACCTTAAAAGACGCATGTTTGATATCGGATTTTGGGAACTGGGCCTGATTTCAGTGGTTGCGCTGCTGGTGGTAGGGCCAGAGCGGTTGCCGGGGCTTGCTCGTACGGTTGGACTGTGGCTGGGCAAAGGGCGGCGCATGCTGAGCAGCATCAAGGATGAGATTGATCGGGAAGTCAGGGTTGAGGAGATCAAAAAAACAGTGCAGGAGAGTGTGCAGACCCCGGTTAAAGAGGGTGTCAGGCAGGCCATAGATCCCATGCAGACGATTCAGCAGGAGGCGGAAAAAATCATGAGTGACGCCCGCGCCCAGCTTGAAGAGGGTAGCAAACATAAAAAGAAGGATACCGTAAAAACTGCATCTTCCGATGGAGCCCATGACGAAGCCTGAAGATCAGGTTGAGCAGGCAGCCACCCTGCAAGAGCAACCCTTTGTTAGTCATCTGCTGGAACTTCGCGACAGGTTGTTGCGCGTTGTTATCGTGGCATTTGTAATTTTTCTGGCGCTGTTTCCATTTGCCAACGACCTCTATACGCTCCTTGCAACCCCACTGATCAAACACCTGCCCGAAGGCACCGGGATGATCGCCACGCGCGTCATTGCCCCGTTTTTGACGCCACTGAAGATGACATTTGTGTTTGCCATCTTTCTGTCAATCCCCTACATACTGCATCAGCTCTGGTCTTTTGTTGCGCCGGGACTCTATCGCCATGAAAAGCGGCTGGCAGTGCCGATGCTGGTCTCCAGCATCTTTCTGTTTTACCTGGGCATGGCCTTTGCCTACTTTGTTGTCTTCCCCCTGCTGTTCAATATTCTGCCCGGCATGGCGCCGGAACAGATCACCGTCTCCCCGGATATTACCGACTACCTGGATTTTGTCCTGACCCTCTTTTTTGCCTTTGGCATAGCCTTTGAGGTGCCCATTGCCACTGTTTTATTGGTCTGGATGGGGATCAGCACCCCGCAGTCACTGGCTGAGAAGCGGCCCTATATCGTTATTGGTGCCTTCTGTATCGGTATGCTGCTGACCCCTCCCGATGTCATATCACAAACCCTGCTGGCCGTGCCCATGTGGCTGCTGTTTGAGGTAGGGCTTGTCTGCTCCAAGGCCTTTGTTCGAGACCGGGATGACGAGCCGGTGCAGCCGGGGTCGCCTCAAGAGATGGGTGATGAGATGATCTCCCATCTGGGCACGCCAACCTCTGCATCCGTCGCCACCCCGAGCAAGGATGACCCCTCTGGTGGCCAGGGATCAGCCAAGAGCCAGGATTTTACCCCGCTTGCGCCAGATGAGCTCGCTGCGGAGCTGGATCGCATTGAGGGTGCCCAGGGTGGCCATGATGCCAATAGGCCGGCAGCACCAAAACCGCACCACGCTGCGGATATGCAGGCCGCTGAACTGGATGTTGATGCAAAACTGCGGCTGGTCGCAGATTACCGGGACGAGGCGAATGAGGAGCAGGCTCGCACGCTGCTGTACGAGGTGCTGGCGGATGGCAATGAAGATCAGGTCCGCGTAGCAAAAAACATCCTGCAACAGCTGGATGATGATTATTAGATGATTATTTAGGGGCGTTGCGCATGCAGGTGCCATGCAGCAGTGACAGGGTGATCTCCTCAGCGGAGAGCGTGGCCGGGAAGGTCGCGCCTGATATTTTGGCCCCCTTTATGCTCGCACCTTCAAGCAGGGTATTGCTCAAATCCACCCCGCGCAGGTCAGCCTGCCTCAAATAGCAGCCCCGCATATCAAGCCCACTGGCATCCAGCCCCCGCAGATCCATGCTGCGCAGATCGGAGTTTGCGAGGTCAGCCTTCTCGCCCTTTGCCTTTCTTTCGTTAAACTCCGTTGTGTTCTCATCACGCAGCAGCTGGTACATGGGGTCGGTTTTGATCTCTGGTGTTCTGCTCATGTTATCTCCCCTTTGTGTCAAAAGGTTATTTCCTTGATTGTAGTGCAGTCAGGGGTTTATTTGTGGTTTTATTTGGTGGGCAGTGACCTTGCCATCAACTGCCCAATATGGCTCTGAGATTGGCCAGATGAGCGGTGCCGCGCTCCTGCTTCTCTTCTGGTGAGAGTGCGCTGTTGCGGCCCTCCCAGAGAAGATCCTCCTCCGGCAGCTCTTCCAAAAAGCGGCTGGGTTCACAGCGGATCAGCTCCCCAAACTGCTTGCGTTTACTGGCAAATGTGATGGTGAGTGTCCGTTGTGCGCGGGTAATGCCAACATAGGCGAGGCGGCGCTCCTCCTCAATATTATTCTCTTCAATGCTGGCGCGATGGGGCAGCAGCTCCTCCTCCATGCCCACCAGGAATACATGCGGAAACTCCAGCCCCTTGGCAGAGTGCAGCGTCATCAGATGAACCTGATTGTTCTCCTCTTCGCCATCCTGATTTTCCAGCATATCCATTAGCGTCAGGTGGCTGATGATCTCTGCCAGTGTTTTTCCTTCATGCTCCCCTTTGTGCAGGGTGTCGAGCCATTTGATCAGATCGGCAAGGTTTTCCATGCGGCGCTCTGCTGCCTGGTCGCTGCTGCTGGTTTCACGCAGCCAATCTTCATAGCCCGCTTCACGGATCAGATCCCGGGCAATGCTGGCCGGGTTGTCACTTTCAGTGCGTTGGTGGAAACGGTTGATCCACTGGCTGAATACCAGCAACTTCTCTTGGGCGCGCTTTGCAAGCAGCTGCTCCAGCCCCAGCTCTCCACAGGCCTGTAGCAGAGTGATTTTGCGTTTTTGGGCGTAGCGGGAGAGCTTCTCCAGCGTCGATGGGCCGATCTCCCGGCGCGGGATATTGACGATGCGCAGGAATGCGGCATCATCATCCGGGTTTGCCAGCAGCCGCAGATAGGCCATGAGATCCTTGATTTCGGTACGTGAAAAGAAGGAGGTGCCGCCGCTGAGAAAGTAGGGGATGCTATTTTCGCGCAGCACCTTCTCGAAGATGCGTGCCTGGTGATTGCCCCGGTAGAGGATGGCGTAATCACCATGCCGGGTCCCTTTGGTAAAGCGATGGTGCAGTATCTCGGAGACCACCTTCTGTGCCTCATGCAGCTCATTTTTGCACTCCAGAATCCGGATCGGGTCGCCCGGCCCCAGTTCGCTCCAGAGCTTTTTTTCAAACAGATGCGGGTTGTTTTTGATCAGCTGGTTGGCGCTGCGCAGGATACGTCCCGATGAGCGGTAGTTCTGCTCCAGCTTTACCACCTTCAGGCGGGGGAAATCCTCTTTTAGCCGCCCCAGGTTCTCTGGTCGTGCGCCGCGCCAGGCATAGATGGATTGGTCGTCATCACCAACGGCGGTAAAGGGGGTGAGTTTTCCTACCAGCAGCCGAACCAGCTCGTACTGGCAGTTGTTGGTGTCCTGATACTCATCCACCAGCAGGTGGCGGATACGATTTTGCCACCGTTCCAGGGCCTTGGGATGCTGGCGCAGGATCTCTGTCGGCAGCCGAATCAGGTCATCAAAATCGACGGCATTGTAGGCAAGCATGGCGCGCTGGTACTCGGCATAGAGCCGTGCGGTTTGGCTCTCTTCCTCGTCCTGAGCCTGGGAGAGCGCCTGCCCGGGTGATATCTGCTCACTCTTCCAGCCGGATATCCGCCAGAGTCTGCTGCGGGCGCTCTCATCCTCTCCGTTATCGGTTTTGCGCAGCAGCTCTTTGAGCAGGGTCTCGGCATCCTGTGCATCGTAGATTGAAAACCCCGGCCTGAGCCCCGCCAGCGAGCACTCGCGGCGCAGTATATTTAGCCCAAGTGTGTGAAAGGTGGAGATGCTGAGGCCTTGGGTATCCACCCCTTTGAGCAGGCTGCCGACACGGGACTTCATCTCCCGTGATGCCTTGTTGGTGAAGGTGACAGCGGTGATGTGGCGGGGCGAGATGCCGCACTGCTCTATCAGATAGGCGATCTTGTTGGTGATGACGCGCGTTTTGCCGCTGCCCGCGCCGGCGAGTACCAGCAGCGGGCCGCTGGTATACCGCACGGCTTCATTCTGATGGGGGTTTAATTTAGACACAGAGGGCTATGCCTGGGATTGAATCAGGTGGTTGATGCATAAGGGGGTATTTCGGATCTATGGGGATGGCTCTGTTCCAGTGCATCCATTATAACTGTGGCGGGGTGCGGTGTGGGGGAAATTCTGCACCATGCTCTCTCTTTTCCCAATGTTGAAAGGGGGCGGGTAATTCTGTGCAAACTGTAATAAAATTTGGCGCCAGAGATAATTTTGCGGCAACTGCCGCTTCCCCAACCATGCGGGCGGTTATTGAAATGAAAAAACGAATCAACCTGGCTCTGCTGCTGTTGCTTCTCAGCGCGCCTTTGCTGGCTGAAGAGAAGGCTGTGGAACCGGCTATTGCACCAGAGCCTCCTGCATTGCCACCACAAATCGAGAGCGGCGAAGCGCTGGAACCCGAGGTTACCATTATCAAATCGGAAGAGAAGACGGTGGAGGAGTACCGCCTGAACGGAGAGCTGGTTCTGGTGAAGATTACGCCAGCAGTGGGGCCGGCATACTATCTGGTTGACTCCGATGGTGATGGGGTGCTGGATGCCCAGGAGCATGATGTGAGAAGCGAAAGTGTCCAGCAGTGGGTGCTTTTCAGCTGGGAGTGATCCCGGTTGTGTATCTGACCACTCCCCACTGAACCGATAACCGAGCGGAACCCAATGTCCGTCTATACCCGCGTTGAGCGTGAACAGCTCGAAACCTTTCTGACACACTATGACCTGGGAGAGCTGCTGGAGCAGCAGGGTATCTCCGATGGCATTGAGAATACCAACTACTTTGTCACTACCACCAAAGGGCGGTATGTGCTTACCCTGTTTGAGTCACTGAGCGCAGAAGAGCTGCCCTTTTTTCTCGATCTGATGGCCTTTCTGGCGGAGCACGATGTACCCAGCGCCTCGCCATTGGCTGATGCTGACGGGCATTATCTACGCACGCTGAATGACCGCCCCGCAGCATTGGTCGAGCGGCTCAGCGGCGCCTGGGTTGCTGCGCCCTCGGTGGTGCAGTGCGCGGCATTGGGCCGTGTGCTGGGCCGTTTGAACCGTGCAGGGCAGGCGTTTAAAGGGCAGCGCCCAAACAGCCGTGGCCCTCATTGGTGGCGGGTCACCTCCGCGCGGGTGATGGAGAGGCTCCCTGAAGCCGATGCCAGAATGTTGCAAAATGAGCTGGCCTACCAGTCCAGCCACCGGCTGGATGAGCTGCCCAGGGGGGTGATCCATGCGGACCTCTTCCGGGATAACGCGCTTTTTCAGGGCGATGAGTTGACCGGGGTGATCGACTTCTATTACGCCTGCACCGATGTGCTGCTCTACGATCTGGCGGTCACGGTCAACGATTGGTGCTCGCATGGGGATGGGACGCTGGACAGCGCGCGGGCCACTGCCATGTTGCAGGCCTACAATACCGAGCGTCCATTGACCGATCAGGAGCGCAAAAGCTGGCCGGTGATGCTGCGTGCCGGAGCACTGCGCTTTTGGTTGTCGCGCCTGCAAGACAAGCTCTTCCCGCGCCCCGGCGAGATGACCCACATCAAAGACCCGGAGGAGTATGCCCGGGTTCTGCGTGACCGCATTGCATGCTGCGAAAAAGACAGCCTCCCCTGGCTCTGAGTTTTTGCCCTCTTCATGCGTTCGTTTAATGGCTCTCTGCTGCGCGCCCTTCGGCTTTTTGAATCGGTAAGCGAGTGGGTGGGCCGGGCGGCATCCTGGCTCTCGCTGCTGATGGTGCTGGTGACCTTTGCGGTGGTGGTGCTGCGCTACGCCTTTGATCTGGGGTGGATCGCCATGCAGGAGTCCATCACCTATATGCATGCGGTGCTGTTTTTGGCCGGGGCGGCCTATACCTTGCGCCATCAGGGGCATGTGCGGGTGGATATCTTCTACCGCCGCTTCTCCCCGCGCACCCAGGCCTGGGTCGACCTGCTGGGCACACTGCTGCTGCTGATGCCGCTCTGCCTCTTTATCTTCTTTATCAGTTGGGATTATGTGGCGGACTCCTGGTCACTGTTTGAGGGGTCACGCGAGGCCGGCGGCCTGGATGGGGTCTTTCTGCTCAAAAGCATGATCCTGGTGATGGCGGGGCTGCTGGTGTTGCAGGGGGTGGCGATTCTGCTGCGCTGCAAGCTGCTGCTGGGGGGCTGTATCGACCAGCTCTACGATGGCGATGGATCGCCGGAGGAGGGCATCTGATGGCAGAGTTTTTGCCGCTGTTGATGTTTCTCTGCGTCTGTCTGGTGCTGCTGCTGGGCTATCCTGTCGCCTTCTCACTGGCCGGAACGGCACTCGCCTTCGCCTGGGTTGGCGGCATGACCGGCCACTTTGATGCGGTTTTTTTGCAGGCGCTGCCGAACCGGCTCTATGGCATCATGACCAATCAGACGCTGATTGCGGTGCCGCTGTTTGTCTTTATGGGGGTGATGCTGGAGCGCTCCCGCGTGGCGGAGAATCTGCTGGATACCATGGCCTCTCTGTTTGGGGCGGTGCGGGGCGGGCTGGGTATCTCGGTGACGCTGGTTGGCATGCTGCTGGCGGCCAGCACCGGCATTGTCGGTGCAACCGTGGTCACCATGGGGCTGCTTTCACTGCCCACCATGCTGCGCCGCAATTATGATCCGGCACTGGCTGCGGGCAGCATCTGCGCTGCCGGTACCCTGGGACAGATTATTCCGCCCTCTATCGTGCTGGTTCTGCTGGGGGATGTGCTCTCATCGGCCTATCAGCAGGCACAGCTGGATATGGGCATCTTCTCACCCGATACCGTCTCGGTGGGCGATCTCTTTATGGGTGCATTGATCCCAGGGTTGCTGCTGGTGGTGCTCTATATGCTCTATCAGGCGGGGGTTGCCCTTTTCAGGCCCGGGGCGGCACCGGCCATTCCGCTGGAGGAGCGGGAGCAGAGCCATGCCGCGCTGTGGGGCAGGGTGATCAGGGTTCTGTTGCCGCCACTGCTGTTGATTGTTGCCGTGTTGGGTTCCATTCTGGGTGGTTTTGCGACACCCACCGAGGCGGCCTCGGTGGGCGCTATGGGGGCGATTCTGCTGGCGGCTCTTCAGCGGCAACTGAATCTCGCTACCTTGCGGGAGGTGATGCGGAACACCACCCGCGTCACCAGCATGGTATTTCTGATCTTTATCGGGGCGGCGGTCTTCTCCCTGGTCTTTCGGGGATTTGAGGGTGATGAGCTGGTTACTGAACTGCTGTCGGATCTGCCGGGTGGCGTCTTCAGTGCGGTGCTGATCGTTATGCTGATCATGTTTCTGCTGGGCTTTATCCTCGATTTTATCGAGATCACCTTTGTCGTCGTGCCCATTGTCGGTCCCATCCTGCTGGCGATGGGGCTTGATCCGGTCTGGCTGGGGGTGATGATCGCCATCAACCTGCAGACCTCGTTTTTGACCCCCCCCTTTGGTTTTGCGCTCTTCTATCTGAGAGGCGTGGCGCCGCCCGAGATTACCACAGGGCAGATCTACCGTGGTGTCGCCCCCTTTATCGTTATCCAGCTTCTAATGCTGGGGTTGCTGGCCTGGCAGCCGGGGCTTGCCACCTGGCTGCCTGGTGTTGTTTTTGACAGGCCCTAATCTGAGAGAAAGGTGACAATATCATCGGCATGTACCCAGGCCATCGCCTGCTGCCCATAGGCCATTGAGCTGCTGGTAAAGATAATTGATTCACCAACGATCTGGTCTGTCGCTGTGTCGATAACCTGAACCCTGGATTTGACCTCATCGGCCCCGGCAAGAACCCCCATCACTTCGCGGGAGGCCCCTTCATTGATCTCATAGCCAATAATCTGAACGCGAACCTTCAGTGAGCCATTTTTTTTGGGATAGAGTGCAAGCTCTGACAGGTGTTGCCGCAGGTTTTCGGAGAGCGAGCGAATAAAACCGCTTGATGCCTCTGTCTCATCTGCTCTAATGTTAATGCTGCGGTATCCTCCTTTTTCGCTATCGGTGATGAGTTCGTGGGGGATCGGCGTGCGTACGTCAATGTTTGCGCCGCATGCGGCCAGGGTGAGCGATAGAAAAAACAGCAGGGTATGTTGCATGGTACTTCTTTCCAAAAATGTGTGTGAGCGGGTATCTCAACGCAATATATTCAGTGTAGTGGATTTAAGAGGTCAGGGTTGAAAATAGCAAGTCCGATGCCAGGCGGGAATGGTGCCTGTGTGCTGCACCGGCAGCTGGAGGCGCAACTGCCAGGGTATTGCGTGCGCAGCTACTCTCCCTGGTGGACGCTGTTGCCGATCTGCCTGCCCTGGTTTGCCCGTGGCCGCCAGCTGGATCTGATCCATACGGAACTCAACTACGCCTGCTTTTTGAAGCGCCCGGGCCTGCCGCTGGTGGCTACGGCTCATGGCTATTCGCTGGATGCCTTTCTGGCACCCTACTCATCACCTCTGCAACGTCTTCATTACCGCACAGATCTGCGCTGGTTTCTGAATATCTCTTTGGCAATGGCAGACCGGGTCACTGCCGTCAGCCAGTATATTGCAGACAAGCTACAGCCACATCTGAAGCGCCCGACTGATATTCAGGTGATCTATAACGGCATTGATGAGAGACGCTTTCAGCCGGCATCTGGCACCCCCCACAAAAAACGCCCCTTCCGCATCCTTTTTTGCGGCAAGCCAACAAGAAAAAAGGGGGCGGATATGATTGTGCCACTGGCAAACAGGCTGGGTGCCGATTTTGAGATCCGGCATGTGGGTGGAGGGGCGTTGAATGCAGGGGCTGTTGGCTCTGGCAGGGTGGTTGCCATTGGGGTGGTTCCCTATGCAAGGATGCATGAGCTTTACTGCTCGGTAGATGCGCTGTTCATACCCTCTGTGCGCGAGGGGTGCCCGCTGGCCGTGCTTGAGGCGATGGCCTGTGGTCTGCCGGTGGTGGGGAATGACTGTTCGGGAATCCCGGAGCTGGTGAAGGGTGGGGAGGGCGGCTTTTTATGCGAAATCGGGCAGATTGAGCAGTATGCAGCGGCCTTTGAAAGACTGCTGGATGATCCACAGCGCTGCCGCAGCATGGGGGAGTTTAACCGTGCGCGGGTAGAGGAGCGATTCACACTTGCGCGCATGGTTGATCAGTACCGCTGCCTGTTTGAGTCGGTACGGCAGGCGGGCGCTTGAAAAAACGCATCCTCTTCGTTACCCGGAATTTTCCGCCGCTGACAGGTGGTATGGAGCGGCTGAACTATCACGCCTTTGAGTCGCTCTCTGGTCGCTATGAGACGATGCTGCTTGGCCCAGAAGGGTGTGGTGGTTATGCCTTGGGCAGGCCGGCTACAGCGGTCTCGACAGGCTCATCACTGTGGTATGTTTTGCGCAGCTGCTTTGAGGCCTGTCGGCTGTCACGTCAGTGGAGGCCGGATTTGATCATTGCCGGAAGCGGTGTGGCAGCGCTGCCAGCCCGCATTGCCGCCCGGTGCAGCGGCGCGGCCACGCTTACCCTCGTACACGGGCTGGATATTATCTACCCCAACCGCCTCTATCAAACCGGCTTTGTGCCGGCAATTTGCAGCTCGGACAGGGTGATTGCCAACAGCGCCAATACCGCCAGGCTGGCATGCGCTGCCGGTGTCCCGGAAAAACGCATAGAGATTCTGCATCCGGGGGTTGCGCTGCCCCGGCAACCCTCCGAAACGGTGCCGCCTCGATTGGGTTTTGACCTGCAGGGAAAGCGGGTTCTGCTGGCGGTGGGTCGGCTGATCCGGCGCAAAGGGCTCCCGGAGTTTATCCGCTATGCGCTGCCTGAGATTGTGCGTGAAGAGCCGGATCTGCTCTTTTTGGTGGTTGGTGCGGCTACAGAGTCATCACCGCTTAAAAAGGAGGGGATTGAAGCGGATCTTCAACAGGCTATAGAGGAGGCGGGCATGCAGGGGCATGTGAAGCTGTTGGGCCGCCTCTCTGATGAGCTGCTGGAGCAGCTCTTTTCAATTGCCTCTCTGCACATCTTTCCGGTACTGGATCTGCCGGGAGACGTTGAGGGCTTCGGAATGGTGGCGATCGAGGCTGCTGCCCACGGAGTGCCGACTATCGCCTTCGATACAGGCGGTGTGCCGGATGCACTCAAGGAGGGGGTGACTGGATATCTGGTGGAGGCGGGGAATTATGCCGCCTTTTCCCAAGCGGTGGTTCGGGGGCTGAGGCGGTCTGGCAAGCTGCTCTCTGCACAATGCTGTGTCGAATTTGCCGCCCGGTTTTCATGGGACAGGTATGGTCAGCGGCTGTCGGCTATCTGTGAGAAGATGCTCTCCAGCCATTCGCAGGGCGATTGAATTCACATGGCTTCTCTTGTCGATGTGATAATATTTCCTCCCCGGCGCAAGCCTCATCTACTGGTCAAGAAAAACAGCCATGTCTGGAAATAGCATCGGAAAACTCTTTACTGTGACATCCTTTGGCGAGAGCCACGGCCCGGCCATCGGCTGCATTGTCGATGGTTGTCCTCCGGGGATGGCGCTGAAGGCCGAGGATCTGCAAAAGGATCTGGACCGCCGCCGCCCAGGCACCTCCCGCCACACCACCCAGAGAAAGGAGCCGGATCAGGTGCAGATCCTCTCTGGCGTGTTTGAGGGGAGGACCACCGGCTGCCCCATCGGCCTGATCATCCATAATCAGGATCAGCGCTCAAAGGATTACTCCAGCGTGATGGATCGCTTCCGCCCAGGGCATGCGGATTACACCTATACACAGAAATATGGCCATCGCGACTACCGTGGCGGTGGCCGCTCTTCTGCGCGTGAGACGGCGATGCGGGTGGCAGCAGGCGCCGTTGCAAAAAAGTATCTGGCCGAGCACTGTGGCATAGAGATCCGGGGTTATCTGGCGCAGCTGGGTCCCATCAGGATTGAAAAGCTGGAGTGGGACCAGGTGGAGCAGAACCCCTTCTTCTGTCCCGATCCTGACAGGGTCCCAGAGATGGAGGCCTATATGGATGCGCTGCGCAAAGAGGGAAACTCTGTCGGTGCGCGGATCAATGTCGTGGCGACAGGCGTGCCACCGGGGCTGGGCGAGCCGGTCTTTGACCGGCTGGATGCGGATATTGCCCAGGCGTTGATGTGCATCAACGCGGCGAAAGCGGTGGAGATTGGCGCGGGCTTTGACTGTGTCGAGCAGAAGGGCACCGAGCACAGGGATGAGATGCGGCCGGAGGGTTTTTTGAGCAACCATGCGGGCGGGATACTGGGCGGAATCTCAAGCGGGCAGGATATTCTTGCCAGCATGGCCCTAAAGCCGACATCCAGCCTGCGTATCCCAGGGCGCACGGTTGATACCAACGGGGATGCGACCGAGGTGATCACCGAGGGGCGGCACGACCCCTGTGTCGGCATCCGCGCCACGCCCATTGCCGAGGCGATGCTGGCGATTGTGCTGATGGATCACCTGCTGCGCCACCGGGCGCAGAATATGGATATAAAATCCGGGGTGCCTGTCATCCCTGCTGGCCACTATTAAGGGGCATAAGGGCAGCGGACGAGTCGAGCCTGCCCCCTGCCTTGTGTCTTATTCAATGCCCTACTGGCGTCTATCCGGTTTCTATCTGCTCTATTTTGCTGCGCTTGGCGCATTGATCCCCTATTGGGGGCTGTACCTTAAATCCCTTGATTTCGATCCGGTTGCCATTGGTCAGCTGATGGCACTGCTGATGGCCACCAAGATTATTGCCCCCAATATCTGGGGCTGGATTGCTGATCACACGGGCCGGCGCATGGCGATTGTGCGCATCGGCTCGCTGTTGGCGTTTTTGATATTTATCGGCATCTTTTGGGCCGATGGCTTCTGGCCCCTGGCTCTGACCATGGTCTGCTTCAGTTTCTTCTGGAACGCCTCACTGCCTCAGTTCGAGGCGGTAACCCTCAGCCATCTTGTGGGCCGGGTGCGCTACTACAGCCGCATCCGCCTCTGGGGCTCCATTGGCTTTATTCTGAGTGTTGCCGGGTTGGGGATGGTGCTGGACAGCCAGGATGCGACTATTATCCCGCTGGTTGTATTGTGCCTCTATTTTCTGATCTGGCTGATGAGCCTGGCGGTGCCTGAAAAGAGCGTGGCTGCACATCCCCACGAGTCAATGCCCCTGGGAGAGCTGTTGCGTCAGCCGGCCGTTGCCGCCTTTCTTGCGGCTGCTTTTTTCATGCAGATGGGGCATGGTGCCTACTATGCATTTTACTCCATCTATCTGAGTGAACATGGCTACCCCAGCGCGATGATTGGCCAGCTGTGGGCTCTGGGCGTCGTGGCGGAGGTGTTGATATTTTTGGTTATGCATCGGTTGTTAAACCGTTTCACCGCCCGGCAGGTATTAATGGCCAGTCTGCTGCTGGCGGCGCTGCGCTGGATTCTGATAGGTAACTTTCCTGATACGCTGTGGCTGATGCTGTTTGCGCAGCTGCTGCATGCAGCAACCTTTGGGACCTTTCACGCGGCAGCCATGCATCTGGTACACCACTATTTTCGGGGGCGTCATCAGGGGCGGGGGCAGGCGCTGTACAGTAGTCTAAGCTTTGGTGCAGGCGGTGCAGTTGGCAGCCTCTATAGTGGGTTCCTCTGGTCTGGTGCCGGGCCTGCTGTGACATACGGTGTCTCGGCAGTTGTATCGCTTTTGGCTTTCGGGCTTGTCTGGAGATGGGTTGACAGCGGTGAGAATGGTGAGGAGACGCGGGTATGAAGTACAGCCTGAATGAGATTTGTGAGCGTATTGGGGTTCGCTTCGAGGGGGATGGCACGGCGCTGATCCGGGGTGTCAATACAGTGGATGATGCCCGTTGTGATGAGGTGACCTTTGCTGAAGAGAGCCGATATTATGAGAAGGTGGCCCAGGGAGAGGCAGCCGCCATTATTGTGGCAGAAGATTTTCCAGATCTGCCAGGGCGCAACCTGCTGCGGGTCGCCAACCCAAGGCTCGCCTTTATGCAGATCATGGAGATGTTTGTTGTGCCACCGGAGGTGACAGGGGTGCACCCGGATGCCAGTGTTGCAGATGGGGCTGTATTGGCTGAAATGGTCTCGGTAGGCGCATCTGCTGTGGTTGCTGACCAGGCCTCTATTGGTGCATACACGGTTATTGAGGCCGGTGCCTATATTGGCGCAGCCGTAACGGTTGGGGAGAGATGCCATATCGGGGCCAATGCCGTATTGATGAGAGGGGTCAGGCTGGGAAACAGGGTGATCATCCATGCCGGTGCGACGATTGGTGGCGAGGGTTTTGGCTTTGTCTGGCTTGGTGATCACCACCACAAGGTGCCCCAGCTTGGTTCGGTGCAGATTGATGATGATGTGGAGATCGGCTGCAACAGCTGCGTGGATCGCGCAACAATGGGGCTGACCCGTATCCGGCGTGGCACCAAGATTGATAATCAGGTACATATTGCCCATAACAATGATATTGGTGAGGATGTCATCATTGCCGGCCAGTTTGGCTCATCGGGCAGTGTAACGATTGGCAACCAGGCGGTTTTTGGCGGAAAGGCCTGCATTGCCGATCATCTGAGCGTGGGCGAAAAGGCCCGGGTAGGGGGTGCCAGCGTTATCATAAAGGATATCGAGGCCGGCGCGGTTGTGTTTGGAATGCCTGCCCAGCCAAAGCGTCAGACATTTCAGGAGATGGCGGCTCTCAAACGGTTGCCTGAGCTGGTCAAAACAGTAAAGGCGCAAGAGCGGGCATTAAGGCAGTTGCAGAAGCGGGTGGCTGAGTTGACAAGCAAGTTGTGAAAAGGGTGGCAACCCTGAAAACGGTATGAAACAAGAGCAATAGTGAAAACGTGATGAAGAAAATAAAAGTGCTTTTTGTATGTATGGGCAATATCTGCCGCTCCCCTACGGCACATGGTCTGCTTGAAACACTGGTCGAGCGGAAAGGGTTGGCTGACGCTATTGAGGTGGATTCAGCTGGAACGCATGCCTACCATCTGGGCAAAGCGCCTGACCAGCGTTCGCAGCATACCGCGCAAAACCGGGGGCTGGACATCAGCCAGCAACGGGCGCGCAAGGTGCACAGCGATGATTTTGTGCAGTATGACTACGTTCTGGCGATGGATCAGGAGAATTATCATGCGCTCTGCGCCATCTGCCCTGAAGGCATGGAGAGCAAGTTACAGCTGCTCATGGACTATGCCCCTTATCTAAAAATGCGTGAAGTGCCTGACCCCTATTCGGGTGGCCCGCAGGGCTTTGAAAAGGTGTTTGACATGGTTGAAGCGGCTGTTGAAGGGCTGCTGGAAGATATTTGCGAGCAGCATTTCAGTCAGTAGCCGCCTCTCTTTGGGCATAAGCTGAAAAAGCCCCCCTCCTTTGCTATCGGAGGAGGGGCTATCCCCATCTATTCGTCACTGGGCGGCGGTGGGGTCTCTTTCTGGACTGGCTTCTCAGCCTTGGCCGGTTCTCCCTTTTCGGACTGGGGTGCTTGTTCAACGTTAGCTGCCGGTTTTTTTGCTGGAGCAGGCTTCTCTGGTGGTGCAGTGCTGGCGCTGGCTGGCTTTGTCTCAACCTGTTTCAGAGGCTCCGCACTCTTTGTTTTTGCCGCTTTGGGCTTTGCCTTGGCGGCTGGTTTGGGCTTCGGCTTAGGCTTCGGTGCCGGTTTGGGAGGAGTCTTCTCTTCGGCCGCCTTTGATCTGGATGGGGCTCCCTTTTTGGTCTCCACCTGCTGCAGTGTTGCTGTGGCGTCGGCTTTATCTGACGATGGCGCCTTGGCCACCGTTGCCTGCTGCCGGGACTCTTTGGGTGGATTGTCAGAGGCCTTTTCTACCGGCTTGGCGGCTGATTCTGGCTTGCCTGGTTCAATCTGTTTTGCCTGGGCCGCTACGGGTTTGGCCTCATCTTTCCTGGGCTCTTTGGCTACTGTGGGTGCCTTTGCGTTTGTGCTTGGCGGGGCAAGCAGTTCCACCCTGCCTTGGGGTTTTGCTTCGGCGGCATCTGCCACAGGTTTTTCCTGAGGCGCAGCAGGCTTCTCCAGCGTTGTGGATTCGTTGCTGTTTTCTGCTTTAGGCGCTCCACGGTTTGCAGGGCGGCGTGATCTTGTACGCTGGCGCGGGGAGGATTTTTTTGCCTCACCCTGCTCTCCATCGCTTTGTGGCGCTGTAGCGGGGGAGCTGCCGGGCGCGCCCTCTGCGTTCGGGGCCTGTTCAATTTCGCTGTTTGGGATAAACGCCGCCTCTGTTGAGCTGCTCTGTTCGGTCTCATTCGATGGCCTGCGTCGGCGTCCGCCACGGCGTCCCCGTCTGCTCCCGGTGCGCTGAGGTTTGGGTTGCTCTGCCGGTTGCTCGCCAGATACCGGGGCACCGTTCTCGGCTGTTTTCGGCTCTGCCTTGGTGCGATCCCCCTGCTTTTCAGCCTGGTGAGGCTTTCTGCCTGTTTCACTGGTGCGCCTGGTGCCTCTGCCTCCACGGCCACCGGGTCTGCGCCCACTGCTGCTCCGGCGCCCCTTGCTGCTGCTTGGTTGGGGTTCGGTTTTTTCTGGTGTGGTGGTGCTCTCTGTGGTGCTCTCCTGGCGTGCAGATTCGGCCACCTTTGAGAAGACGCCGAAAATCTTTTTGAGAATACCGGGTTCACTTTCGGGTTCGCTGTCACGCTGTGGTGCAGGCTGGGCCGGTGTGATGCGCTTTACTGCCGGTTGCTCGCTCTTGATGTTGCTTGGTTTAACAAAGTCAGGGGGCCTCTTTTCGGTCTCTGTTGTCATCTGATAGCTGGCAGTGTCAGACTCGGGAGAGGGGAGTTCGTGGGTGCGGACGCGCTCTATGCTGTAGTGAGGGGTCTTGAGTTCTGCATTGGGCACCAGCACGACATGCACGGATTGACGTTGCTCTATGCCATGTATCGCTTCACGTTTTTCATTGAGCAGGAATGTTGCAACATCGATCGGCAGCTGGGCGATGACCCGTCCTGTGTTCTCCTTCATCGTCTGCTCTTCAATAATACGCAGAATCGAGAGCGCCAGGGACTCAACGCCACGAATGTAGCCATGCCCGTCACAGCGCGGACAGACGTGCTGGCTGGTGGACTCTCCCAGTGATGGGCGCAGGCGCTGGCGTGACATCTCCATTAATCCAAAGCGGGATATCCGGCCAATCTGGACGCGGGCGCGATCCTGCTTCATGGCCTCTTTCAGCCGGTTTTCCACCTCCCGCTGGTTGCGTGCGGGTGTCATATCAATGAAGTCGATAACAAACAGCCCGCCCAGGTCACGCAGGCGCAGTTGGCGGCCAATCTCATCGGCCGCTTCGAGGTTGGTGTTGAGGGCGGTCTCTTCAATATCTGCACCTTTGGTTGCGCGTGCAGAGTTGATGTCGATTGAGGTGAGTGCTTCAGTGGGGTCAATCACAATGGCGCCGCCAGAGGGGAGACGAACCTCGCGCTGGAAGGCGGATTCAATCTGGCTCTCTATCTGGTAGCGGGTAAAGAGTGGAACCTCATCGTCATACTTGCGAATCTTCCGCAGGTAGTTGGGCATGACATGTTTGATGAAATCGCAGGCCTCGTCATAGACGCCGGGGTTGTCGATGACAATTTCACCGATGTCGGCTCTGAGATGATCCCGGATAGAGCGGATGATGACGTTGCTCTCCTGGTAGATCAGGAACGGGGCCTTCTGCTCCTTGGCAGAGGTTTCGATGGCAGCCCAGAGGTGGTTCAGGTAGTCCAGATCCCACTGTAGCTCCTCTTCATTTTTGCCCAGTCCGGCCGTGCGGACGATAAGCCCCATGTTTTCCGGGATGGTCAGTTTGCTCATGGCATCCCGAAGTTCGCTGCGGTCAGCGCCTTCGATGCGGCGCGATACGCCACCGGCACGAGGGTTGTTGGGCATCAAAACCAGGTAGCGCCCAGCCAGGGAGATGAAGGTTGTGAGGGCGGCGCCTTTATTCCCGCGCTCCTCTTTCTCAACCTGGATGATGATCTCCTGCCCCTCTTTGATAGCATCTTTGATGCTGGGGCGGCCTCCGGATTTGAGGGCTTCGCTGGAGAAGCAGGAGCGGGCGATCTCTTTTAGCGGAAGGAATCCGTGGCGTTCAGAGCCATACTCTACAAAGGCCGCTTCCAGACTCGGCTCGACCCGGGTAACCTTGCCTTTATAGATATTGGCCTTTTTCTGCTCCCGGCCAGGGATTTCGATATCAAGGTTGTGGAGTTTTTGGCCATCCACGATGGCAACCCGCAACTCTTCAGGCTGAGTTGCGTTGATCAGCATTCTTTTCATATTGTCGGTATCTCTCGGCGCCTCGCTCTACGTATGCTGCCGTGGATTATCTTCAGACCGTACCAAAATCGTTCGCTTTACATCAGTAGCTTCATTGATGTGCAGGAGGGGATTTGTCTCTATCCAAGCTTATGCCGAATGAGGCATAATTCTCCGGTTTGCAAACAGGGGTGGTGCAGCTGCCGATCCAGGGCGCGGGCAGGCGCGTGCAGTAAATTTTTAATAGTCCCTCAAAAAATGAGGGTGATTTGTTGTTCAGTACACATTCAAAACCCTATAACTAACAGCGTACCGCGATATCTTAGGAGCCACCTCTACAGTCTGTTTTGTGCGATCCCTGGCGCCTGTTTTTCGGCGATCCTGCCGTATAGATCCGGTGTGTGCTCTGGTTCGAATTGTGCATTTTGACGCCCGTTCCATTCAAAACAGGCGTCTTGTAACAGGTTTATTTACAGGGAGGGTCTATCAAACTCTATTAGATAAACGCAGCTCACTATCGGGCAACTATAGCAGCCTTGCCGGAATGCAGCAATTAAAGAAGAAACTGTTATCATTACAAAATGTTAGATAATCAGAAAAAAACCGCTGCTGTTGCCCTGGTCGAGGTGGATGAGGGTCGTGAGGGACAGCGTATTGATAACTTCCTGCTTGGCCGTTTAAGAGGGGTGCCGCGCAGCTATATCTACCGTATCTTGCGCCGGGGGGAGGTGAGGGTGAACAAAGGGCGGGTTCGTGCAAGCTACCGTTTACAGCAAGGCGATGTGGTGCGAATCCCCCCGGTGCGCGTTGCTGAGCAGGCCCAGCCTGTGAAACCGCATGAGCGGGTTTTGCAACAGCTTCGAGAGGCGCTGTTGACTGAGGATAAGCGATGGTTTGCACTGAATAAACCATCTGGACTCGCAGTGCATGGCGGGAGCGGGTTGAACTATGGCGTCATTGAAGCCATGCGTCTGCTAAAGCCGGAAGAGCATCAGATGGAGTTGGTTCACCGACTGGATAGAGAGACCTCCGGCTGCCTGCTGATTGCCCGCAGGCGCAGTGCCTTGAGGGTGCTGCATGAACTGCTGCGAAACAACAAAATGGATAAGCGCTATATTGCGCTATTGGCAGGGCGCTGGGAGGGACGGCGTGCAGATGTGGATGCGCCATTGTTGAAAAACACACTGCAAGGCGGTGAGCGGGTAGTGCGCGTGAACAGCAATGGCAAGTCTGCATTGACCCGCTTTCGTGTACTGGAGCGGTTTTCAAATGCCACGCTGGTCGAGGCAAAGCCGGTAACGGGGCGCACGCACCAGATCAGGGTGCATGCAGCCCACCTGGGGCACCCGATACTCGGTGATGAGAAGTATGGTGAACCCAGGGCAAACAAGCTGTTTCGAGGCTTGGGTTTGAAACGGCTGTTTCTGCATGCAGAATCCTTGCGTTTTCGATGGCCGGACGAGAGGCAGGATCAATGCATCAAGGCACCCCTTGAATCCAGCCTGGAGAGGCTGTTGAAGCAGTTAAGGCTGGAAAATTAAGATGCATAGAGCGTATGAACTGCTAGTCTTTGACTGGGATGGCACCTTGATGGACTCTGAGTCACGCATTGTAAACTGCATGCGCTCTGCCATTACGGATCTTGGACTGGCGCTGCCAACCGATAGCAGCATCAGCAATATTATTGGTCTGGGGCTGAAAGAGGCCATCTGCATGCTCTTTCCGGCTGCTGATGAAGCCCTGGTAAAAGAGGTGAAGGGGCGTTACCGCCACCATTTTCTATTTGAAAACAGGACGCCAATGCCCCTGTTCAGTGGGGCCAAAGAGGTGCTGCATGCGCTAAAAGCGGAAGGTTATCTGCTTGCCGTGGCCACGGGAAAGGGGCGCCCTGGGCTGGACAAAGCGTTAAATAACACAGGGTTAGACAAGGTTTTTCATACGACACGTTGTGCTGATGAGGCCTTCTCCAAACCCCATCCCGACATGCTGTTGCAGATTCTGGACGAGTTGGGCGTTGAGGCTGCGGATGCGCTGATGATTGGCGACACTGAATACGACATGCAGATGGCAAACAGTGCGGGCACGGCAGCACTGGCGGTCAGTTATGGGGTTCATTCAACCGAACGGCTGCTACAGCATGAGCCACAGGGTTGCCTGGCTGCCATTTCAGAGGTTCCGGATTGGTTATTGAGCAGAGCCTCATAACCCCCCAAAAACAACTTTTAAGGTATTGATTTAAATCATGAGTGATATTCAACAGGATCAAATGCAGCAGCCATCAGCATCTCAAACGGGTGGGGTGGAGCCAGGAAAGTGGGAGCGCGAGCAGCTTGAGAAGCTGGTGAGCTCCACACTTAACGAACATCGCCGTACCAGAAGATGGGGAATTTTCTTCAAGTTTTTAACCTTTGCCTACCTCTTTATGCTGTTGGTGCTCATGCTTCCCGGCAAGTTCACATCCGTTCCCGTAAAGGATGGTGGGCATACGGCTCTGGTCGAAGTGAAAGGGGTCATTGCAGCGGGTGAGCCTGCCGGTGCCGATAATGTAATCACAGGGCTGCGAGCCGCTTTTAAGGATAAAGACACAAAAGGGGTGGTGCTGCGCATTAATAGCCCAGGTGGCAGCCCGGTGCAGGCGGCCTATATCAATGATGAAATTACCCGCCTTAAAGAGAAATATAAGGACATACCTGTATATGCGGTCATCGTTGATGTCTGCGCCTCAGGCGGGTACTACATAGCGGCCGCTGCGGATGAGATCTATGCAGACAAGGGGAGCATCGTTGGCTCCATTGGTGTTTTGATGAATGGGTTTGGATTTGAGCAGGCCATGTCAAAGCTGGGGGTGGAGCGGCGTCTTCTGGCTGCGGGGGAGCATAAAGGCATCATGGACCCCTTCTCTCCCATGAAAGAGGAGGAGCAAGCGCATATCCAAGGCATGCTGAACCAGCTGCATCAACAGTTTATTGATGTGGTGAAAAGAGGCCGGGGTGATCGTCTGAAGGGCGGCAAAAAACTGTTTAGTGGCCTGTTTTGGAGCGGCGAAGAGAGTCTGAAACTTGGGCTTGTCGATGGGCTGGCCAGCAGTAGCCATGTGGCTCGCGAAATTATTGGAGCAGAGGAGATTGTTGATTTTACGCCGGCTGAGGATCTGTTTGAGAAGTTGGCACAGCGCATTGGGGCAGGCATGGCCGACAGTTTAGCGCGAATATCCGGGTTGGGCTGGGCACCGCAGCTGCGTTAGGGGGCTAAGGAACCTGAATGCCCTCATTGCCAAGCATGCTGACCAGTTGTATCAGCGGCAGACCAATCAGGGTGTTTGGGTCATCACCCTCCAGCCGCTCAAAAAGTGATATGCCAAGCCCTTCCGATTTAAAGCTGCCGGCGCACTCATAGGGCCTCTCCTGGTCGATGTATCGCTCGATCTGATGCCGCCCCAGGCTGCGGAAATGGACATGAAAGATTTCACACGTAACTTGCTTTCGGCCGCTGGCGCTATTGAGCAGGCAGAGGCCGGTATAAAAAGTGACGCATCTCCCAGAGGCTGCCAATAGTTGATCGATGGCCCCCTCCCTGTTGCCCGGTTTCCCTAAAATCTGCTGATCAATAGATGCAACCTGGTCAGAGCCGATAATCAATGCGTTTGGGTGGCGGGCGCTGACGGCTGCGGCTTTCTCAACAGCCAATCTTGATACCAGCTCGGCAGGCGATTCACCTGGAAGAGCCTTCTCATCAATATCAGGGGCGGCTGTAGTAAAGTCTATACATAGCTTTTTCAGCAGGTTGCGCCTGAAAGGTGAGGTTGATCCTAGAATTATGGGGGCGTTATCAGTGTTCATTCTCTTTGCTGAATGCTCGCTTATCAGGTTGAAATCAAAAATGAATTCGCTGGGATTATAGGGGGATTCACCCAATAGACAAAATCCTGGCATGAGCCTGCTATCTGCTAAAACTGCAAAATTTGTCTAAACAACAATTTCAACCAAAACAATAAGATAATAAAGCCCCCCCATTTTTGTTGCTTGACAAACAAAGTGCATTCCCATAGAAAAGGCTGCCCGTGACAGAGTCCGTTATTTTTAACGGGCCGAAGTGACTTGAGGAGAACAAAATATGCCCTTTTCTGAGCTGATGATGACCGGCATACAACTCATGCTTATCGGTATGGGAATTGTATTTACCTTTCTGATAATTTTGGTTGTAACCATGAAAGGAATGTCCCGTCTAGCCATATCGCTCGAGGGTGAGCTGCCTGCTGTTGATACAGCAGTAAAGGCGCCAGGCAGGAGCGACGAGGTGTTGGTCTCCGTTATCAGCGCCGCCATCAGACGCTACCGCGATACCCGTTAATCTCCTCTTAGACCCAGTTTCTTTTTTCAAATAGCGATCCCCCACATGACAGAGAATAAACTTGGAATTACCGATGTCGTACTGCGCGACGCCCATCAGTCCCTGTTTGCAACCCGCATGCGTATTGAGGACATGTTGCCCATTGCCGCCAAGCTGGATCAGGTCGGTTTTTGGTCCCTGGAGACCTGGGGCGGCGCTACATTTGATGCGTGCATTCGTTACCTGGGGGAGGATCCGTGGGAGCGCCTGCGTCTGCTAAAGGCAGCGATGCCAAATACCCGCCACCAGATGTTGCTGCGGGGGCAGAACATGCTGGGTTACCGGCACTATGCCGATGATGTTGTCGAGGCCTTTGTCGAGCGGGCGGCTGAAACCGGCATTGATGTCTTTCGCATCTTTGATGCGCTGAATGACCTGCGTAACCTGGAAACAGCGGTGAAGGCTACGCTGAAAACAGGCAAGCATGCGCAGGGCACCATCTCTTATACTATAAGCCCCGTGCATAACATGGATACTTGGGTGGATCTGGGGCGGCGTTTTGAGGATATGGGCTGTCACTCTATCTGCATCAAGGATATGGCAGGCCTGATCAAGCCCTATGTGGCTGGTGAGTTGATTGGTCGCCTGAAAGAGACGGTTGATATCCCGATCGCCATGCATAGCCACGCCACCACAGGGATGAGCGTAGCCTCTTGCCTGAAGGCTGCTGAAGCGGGCGTCGATATGGTTGATGCCGCTATCTCATCCATGAGCATGACTTACGGCCACTCGCCAACAGAGGCCCTGGTTGCCATCTTCGAGGGGACAGAGCGTGATACAGGGCTGGATATTCTCCTGCTGGAGGAGATTGCAGCCTACTTCCGTGAAGTGCGCAAGAAATATGCCGCCTTTGAAGGCAGCCTGAAGGGGATAGACTCCCGCATTCTGGTCGCGCAGGTGCCGGGTGGTATGCTGACCAACATGGAGAGTCAGCTGCGTGAACAGGATGCTGCAGACAAGCTGGATGCTGTGTTGGAGGAGATCCCCAAGGTGCGTAAAGACCTTGGTCATATTCCATTGGTAACGCCAACCTCTCAAATTGTGGGCACTCAGGCGGTATTGAATGTCCTGACGGGTGAGCGCTACAAGAGCATCACCAAGGAGACCCGTGGCATTTTGCGTGGCGAATACGGTGCGACTCCAGCACCAATGAACCCCGAGATCCAAGCGATGGTGCTGGAAGATGGCGAGGAGCCGATCACCTGCCGCCCCGGTGACCTGCTACAGCCTGAAATGCAGAGATTGCAGGATGAACTGATCAAAATTGCGGATGAGAAAGGGATCAAGCTGGCAGAGAACGTGGTCGATGATGTGATCACCTATGCCCAGTTCCCGCAAATTGGCCTTAAATTCCTGGAAAATCGCGGCAACCCGGATGCCTTCGAGCCTGCGCCCGGCAGTGAGACAGAGCCTGTAGTGGCCGCAGCTCCGGCTACTGCACCCGCATCGGCAGGCGGTCAGGAGAACTACCATGTGGTTGTTAATGGCAATGGTTATGATGTCTCTGTTGCGCCAGGCGGTGCTGTCCAGAACATTCAGGCGGCGGCATCCCCACCCGTGGCAGCTGCCCCGGTAGTTGCAGCTGCCGGAGCAGGGGAGCCGATTACATCTCCCCTGGCTGGAAATATCTGGAAGATTCAGGTGCGTGAAGGGCAGGTGGTTGAGTCGGGTGAAGTGGTTATCATCCTTGAGGCAATGAAGATGGAGACAGAGGTTCGGGCCTCTACAGCGGGCACCATATCCGCTATCTGTATAAAAGAGGGTGATGCCGTTAAGGTTGGCGATACCTTGATCGAGCTGGCGTAACCACAATGGATATTGGATTTACATCGCTCTGGCAATCCACCGGAATTGCCAATTTTACCGGTGGCCAGCTTATCATGATGCTGGTGGGCTGCCTGCTTATCTATCTGGCAATTGCAAAGAAGTTTGAACCTTTGCTGCTGCTGCCGATTGGCTTTGGCGCTATTCTGGCCAATATTCCAGGGGCAGGCATGGCGGAGAGCGCAGTAGGGCAGTTGCTCAATTCAGGCAACCCGGAGCACCTGGCTCTGTTGGCGCAGTCACTGGGGGTGCCAGTTGATCAGGTGGCGGCTGCATGGAAGAGTGCAGCCGGACAGGCTCATGCCGCAGGTAACTGGCTGGCGAGTGATCTTGGCTATGAGCCAGGCATGCTCTATCGCTTCTACAGTGCCTCTATTGCGACAGGTGCGGCACCACTATTGATCTTTATGGGTGTCGGGGCGCTGACGGACTTTTCGGCATTGATTGCCCGGCCATCAACACTGCTGCTCGGTGCTGCTGCACAATTTGGTATCTTTTTGACGCTGCTGGGCGCCCTGGCGCTCAACCTTGTTCCCGGCTTTGATTTTTCGCTGGCAGATGCCTCTGCGATTGCAATCATTGGCGGTGCAGATGGTCCAACGGCCATCTTTTTGGCATCACGCCTGGCCCCGGATCTCCTGGGTGCCATTGCAGTGGCAGCCTACTCGTACATGGCCCTGGTGCCGATCATCCAGCCGCCCATAATGCGCCTCTTGACCAGTGAGAAAGAGCGTGCTGTGGTGATGCAGCAGCTGCGCCCTGTCAGTAAACTTGAAAAGATCCTCTTTCCCTTTTCGGTGCTGCTGCTCTGCATCCTTTTTCTGCCATCTGCTGCACCGCTGATCGGTATGCTGATGTTTGGCAATCTGCTGCGCGAATCCGGCGTGGTGGAGCGGCTGAGCGGGGCTGCACAAAATGAGATTATCAATATTGTCACCATATTTTTAGGACTCTCTGTAGGCTCCCAGCTATCGGCAGAGAGGTTTCTGTCCATAGAGACGCTGGGTATTCTGGTGCTTGGTGCCTTTGCCTTCAGCGCAGGGACGGCCGCAGGGCTGTTTATGGGTAAGGCCATGCACAAATACAGTGGCGGCAAGGTCAACCCGTTGATTGGGGCGGCAGGAGTCTCTGCGGTGCCAATGGCGGCTCGTGTGGTCAATAAGGTGGGGCTCGAGAGCAATCACCATAATTTTCTGCTGATGCATGCGATGGGGCCTAATGTGGCAGGTGTTATTGGCTCAGCCGTGGCAGCAGGCGTGTTGCTGGCTGTGGTGGGTGGACAGTAGAGCCTGCTGGGCTACCCAGGCTAACTCCTCGAATCTGCTTGAATTTTTTGACACTTTTGTCATTGCGTAATATCATCCCGCGATTATGCCCTCACGCCTGCCTGATTTTGTAGATCCGCGGCGCATGGCAGATCTGGAAAAGGTTTTTTCCGGATGCGCTGCTATTGTGGATCTTCCTCGCTTGGCCGAGGTGGTTTTAGATGCTGATGGCGGGGTTGAGCTGCGATTGGTGTTTAATAGAGAGGGCGGGAAGCGCATCTCTATTACAGGGTTTGTAAGAGCAAACCTGATCCTGGAGTGTCAACGCTGCCTCTCGCCAATGGCTGCTTCAGTTGAATCCCAACTGAATATTGCGCTGGTTAACAGTGCAGAAGAGGCGGAGCGCCTGCCAGAGCATTATGATCCTTTGCTCCTTGACGAGCCGCGTATCCGGCTGCTGGATATTGTGGAGGATGAACTGCTGCTGTCGCTGCCGCAGGTTCCACGGCATAAAGAGGGTGAATGCTGCTCTGCTGTAAGTCAGAAGGCTGTACAGCCAGCGGCGGATTTTAAAGGGTCAGATAACCGTCCCAATCCATTTGCTGTTTTATCTGAGCTGAAGCAGAGATAGATTTTTAATATTTTATTTAGGAGTTAGTATCATGGCTGTTCAAAAAAGTAGAAAGACCCCATCAAGACGTGGCATGCGTCGTTCACATGATGCGCTAACAGCTGAGACCCTGTCAGTAGATCCCACTTCTGGTGAGACCCATTTGCGTCACCATGTTACTGCCGATGGTTTCTATCGTGGCCGTAAGGTAGTCGAAGGAAAAGGCGAATAATTTTACTCTGTGCGCAGGCCCGCTTTGAATCCAGAACGGATAACCATCTCGCTTGATGCTATGGGTGGTGATTTTGGTGCAGAGGTTGTTGTCCCTGCTGCGTTGAATTTCCTCAAGCATGACCCTGATCTGAACCTTATCCTCGTTGGCCGCGAAGAGGTCATCAAGCAGTATCTGAAGGGTGACGATGCAGGTGGCCGCCTGCGCATTCATCATGCCTCGGAAGAGGTTGCAATGGATGAACCTCCCTCCAGGGTGTTGCGCACCAAAAAAGACTCATCCATGCGCGTGGCCATTAATCTGGTTAAAGATGGGACAGCCGATGCCTGTGTAAGTGCCGGCAATACAGGCGCGCTCATGGCCACAGCGCGCTTTGTGCTCAAAATGCTGCCCTATGTGGACAGACCAGCGATTATCGCTTCTGTGCCCTCCATTGCCGGCCACACCTGGATGTTGGATCTGGGAGCAAATGTGGATTGCAACGCAGAGCATCTGTTTCAGTTTGCAGTGATGGGAAGTGAGCTGGTCTCTGCGGTTGATGATATTGAAGCACCCCGCGTGGCGCTGCTCAATATTGGCCATGAAGAGATCAAAGGCAATGAGCAGGTAAAGGTGGCGCACGAGAAGCTGGAGAAGAGCTCCCTGAACTATATTGGATATATCGAAGGGGACTCCGTCTACAAAGAGGGTGCCGATGTGGTGGTCAGCGATGGCTTTGTGGGTAATGTCTCCTTAAAGAGCTGTGAAGGGGTCGCCACGATGATTACCCACTACCTGAAACGGGCATTCAACCGGAATCCGCTCACAAAAATGGTGGGGTTCATCACCCTGCCAATTCTTAAAAACTTCCGCCATTTCATAGACCCGCGCCGCTACAATGGCGCAAGCCTGATTGGGTTGCGTGGCATAGTGGTCAAGAGCCACGGTGGTGCTGATCAATTAGCCTTTGAAAATGCTATTCGATTTGCCAAGAAAGAGGTTGCCGGTGATGTCTCCCGCCGCATTGCCTCCCGGGTTGAAGAGCAACTGAATGCGATGGCATCTAAGTGAAATATACGCGCATAGCAGGCACGGGCAGCTTTCTTCCAGAGAAGGTGCTGACCAATCATGATCTGGAAGAGATGGTTGATACCTCTGATGAGTGGATTGTAGATCGCACCGGCATACACAAGCGCCATATTGCAGCGGATGACGAGACAACATGTGATCTGGCCGAACAGGCTGCGCGCCGTGCGATGAGTGCAGCGGGTAAGGAGACACATGATATCGACCTGATTATCGTTGCAACCACCACACCCGACCAGGTTTTTCCCAGCACGGCCTGCCTTTTGCAGCAGCGGCTGGGCATTCATGGTTGTGCCGCATTTGATGTCCAGGCGGTATGCACGGGTTTTGTCTATGCGCTGGGCATTGCAGATAATTTTATTCGAACAGGCAGTGCGCGTTGTGCATTGGTTGTGGGCGCAGAGACGCTCTCCCGTATAATCGACTGGAGTGATCGTGATACCTGCGTGCTCTTTGGTGATGGCGCGGGTGCAGCAGTAGTAGAGGCCAGCAGCGAACCCGGGATTATATCCAGCCACCTGCATGCTGATGGAAAATATGCGAGCCTGTTACAGGTTCCTGTGGGTATATCCAGTGGATTGGCACAGCTTGCAGATAGCGGCGCATTCGTAGAGATGCGCGGCAACGAAGTTTTTAAGATGGCGGTCACAACACTGGGCCGCATCGTAGATGAAACACTTGACCATAACGGGATGAATAAGTCTGATATTGACTGGCTGATCCCGCATCAGGCAAACATCAGAATCATCAAGGCAACGGCGAGAAAATTACGCATGCCTATGGATCATGTAGTGGTTACAGTAGACGAGCATGGCAACACATCCGCCGCCTCTGTCCCATTGGCGCTGGATGAGGCCGTGCGGGACGGGCGCATTAAACGTGGTGAAACCTTGCTGCTGGAGGCCTTTGGCGGCGGCTTTACCTGGGGTTCTGTACTGCTGAAGTACTAAAGGCATGGCTATGAGATTTAATACTGTTTTTCCTGGGCAAGGCTCGCAATCGGTCGCTATGCTGGCAGATCTGGCCGATGCCTTCCCCCTGGTCTCAGAGACCTTTCAGGAGGCATCAGACGCCCTTGGGTTTGATCTGTGGAAAATGGTGCAGCAAGGCCCGCTGGAATCGCTTAACCTGACGCATAATACCCAGCCAGCCATGCTGGCCGCAGGTGTTGCTGTTTGGCGGGTATGGTGCGAGCAGGGTGGTTCACAACCTGAGCTTATGGCCGGGCACAGCCTGGGGGAATACTCCGCGCTGGTCGCAGCAGATTCCTTGGGTTTTTCCGATGCGATAAAGCTGGTGGCCGAACGTGGGCGCTTGATGCAAGAGGCCGTTCCGGAAGGTGAGGGTGCCATGGCGGCCATTTTGGGGCTGGACGATGAGAGGGTGCGTGAACTGTGTGTCGAAGCCGCCGGGTCTGAAGTTGTAGAGGCCGTTAATTTCAACTCGCCTGGGCAGGTTGTAGTGGCTGGAAACAGGAGTGCAGTAGAGCGCATGGTTGCCCTGGCTAAAGCGGGCGGCGCAAAGCGAGCACTGCCACTGCCTGTTAGTGTCCCATCGCACTGCGCCTTGATGAGACCAGCTGCCGAGAGGCTGGCACGCTGCCTGGAAGAGGTTGAGATCAAGGCCCCCACCATACCGGTCATACATAATGTAACGGTGGGTGAAGCAACAACCCCGGATGAGATCCGGGGATTGCTGGCACAACAGCTGCACAGCCCTGTGCGTTGGGTTGAGACGATCCAGACCATGGCTGGCAATAAATCCCAATATATTCTCGAGGCAGGGCCAGGCAAGGTGCTTGCAGCTCTGTGCAGAAGAATAGATCGTACTGTGACTGGCCTGGCTCTGTTCGACCCTGCCAGTCTGGAAAAAGCCATGGAGACCATTAATGCTTGATAATGAAATTGCTTTTGTGACAGGTGCCAGCCGTGGTATTGGGCGGGCGATTGCCGAAGGGCTGGGCAGAGCGCATGCCACCGTTATTGGCACGGCGACCACGCAAGCGGGTGCTGACGCTATAAGTGAACGACTTGCCGATGTAGGGATAAAAGGCACAGGGCTGCAACTGAATGTTACAGAGCAGGAGTCTGTTGATGCAGCAATGAAGTTCATTAAAGAGCACTATGCTGCCCCCACCATTTTGGTCAATAACGCAGGTGTTACGCGTGATAACCTGTTGATGCGCATGAAGGAAGATGAATGGCAATCTATTATAGATACCAACCTGACCTCTGTTTATCGTCTCTCTAAAGCCTGCCTGCGCGGCATGATGAAGGCAAAAGGCGGGCGAATCATCAATATTGCATCAGTGGTCGGCTCTACGGGCAATCCCGGCCAGGCCAACTACTGTGCGGCAAAGGCCGGAATGATCGGTTTCACAAAATCTTTAGCGCGCGAAGTGGGCATTCGTGGCATCACAGTAAATGCAGTTGCCCCCGGTTTTATTGATACCGACATGACCAAAGAGCTGCCAGAGCAGCAGCGGGAGGTCTTGCTGGCCGGGATACCGCTGGCACGTTTGGGCGCGCCTGAAGAGATCGCAAATGCAGTGATATTTTTAGCATCATCAAATGCCTCATATATCACCGGAGAAACAATTCACGTCAATGGTGGAATGTATATGGGGTAGTTTTCTAGGGGTAACATAATCTAGAACATTAGATATTTATTTTAACTTTATGAAAATAAAGTGATTTAATAAAAAGCCAAGAAAAGAGTCCGAAAGCATGTTGTGCTTTTATCTTTTCGAATTTGTTACTAAAATAGCCCAGTCGGTACAGGTTGGGCCGTCCATTCATCCAGAGGATTGAAAGAATATGAGCACTATCGAAGAACGGGTTAGAGAGACAGTTGTTGAGCAATTGGGTGTTAAAGAAGAAGAAGTAACCCTGGATGCTTCATTTGTCGATGATTTGGGAGCAGACTCGCTCGATACAGTAGAGTTGGTTATGGCGCTTGAAGAGACCTTTGAAACTGAAATTCCTGACGAAGATGCAGAGAAGATCACTACGGTTCAGCAGGCTATTGATTACGTTACCAAGCACTCAGGCTAAGCATTGGCTTTTGCTCCATTGCTGGAATAGGGCGCTGGAAAATACCACTGTCTGGCTGTTCAGATGGCTTTCTTTTCCAGACCACAACAGGGGCCTGCTTTTCACTGAAAAGCAGGCCTTAGAATGCCTTGGTTATTACTGCCTTGATTCAAAATGCAGTAGAGAATCAAAATGCAGCAGATGGAGCGGGGTGCGCCTTATGAATTTGATTGAGAAACGAGAGAGGACATTGTATGTCTGACAGAAGGGTTGTCGTAACAGGACTGGGTATGATCTCGCCCGTTGGCCTCAATGTGGAAAGGTCCTGGAAGAATGTCCTCGCTGGTAAAAGCGGCATACAGCCCATTACCCACCTTGATATAGAGCCGTTCAGCACCCACTTTGGTGGCCCAATCTACGGTTTTGAAATCACTGATTACATCACCAGAAAAGAGGCCCGGAAGATGGATAAATTTATCCATTATGGCATAGCGGCCGGGTGTCAGGCCATCAAGGATGCGGGGCTGGAGGTAACGGAAGAGAATGCACACCGTATTGGTGTCGCTGTGGGGTCGGGTATTGGTGGCATCACCGGCATTGAGAACAGCTATGGCGACTACCTGAAAGGTGGCCCGCGCAAGATCTCGCCCTTTTTTGTTCCAAGCAACATCATCAACATGGTGGCGGGCAACATATCCATCATGCATGGGTTGAAGGGGCCAAACTACTCCATCGTTTCAGCGTGCAGCACAGGCTCCCACAACATTGCTGAGGCAGCACGAATGATTCGTTATGGCAGTGTTGATGCCATGGTTGCCGGCGGTGCCGAGATGGCCACATCTCCTACCGGGCTGGGCGGATTCGCCGCAGCCCGCGCCCTCTCCACGCGCAATGATGACCCCCAGGGTGCCAGCCGCCCGTGGGACAGGGATCGTGATGGTTTTGTGCTGAGTGACGGTGCCGGCGTTGTCGTGCTGGAGGAGCTCGAATCAGCAAAAAAACGCGGTGCTGTGATCTACGCTGAGCTCATTGGTGTTGGCATGAACTCAGATGCATATCACATGACATCGCCCTCGCCGAATGGTGAAGGCGCAAGCCAGTGCATGCAGCTGGCGCTACAGGATGCGGGGGTCAATGCCGAAGAGGTGGACTACATCAATGCCCACGGCACCTCAACGCCCGCAGGCGATCTTGCCGAGACCCAGGCGGTCAAAGCGGCCTTTGGTGAGCACGCCTACAAACTCTGCGTTAGCTCTACAAAATCAATGACCGGGCACATGCTCGGTGCAGCAGGCGGAGCAGAAGCGGTATTTACCATCCTGGCGCTCAGGGATCAGGTGGCACCGCCCACCATTAACCTGGAAAACCAGGACCCGGCCTGCGACCTGGATTTTATACCCAACACAGCCAGAGAGATGAAGATGGAGGTAGCCATATCCAACTCTTTCGGCTTTGGTGGTACAAACGGCACACTGGCTTTCCGTCGTTATACCGGGTAGCGGCGAGGCAGCCCTTTGCCCTACAAAAGGCGCCCTGCTTGCAGGGCGCCTTTTGTGCTTTGAGGAGTGAACTTGCTCATTAATGGTGAACAGACAGATCAACTCTCCGCATTGGATCGAGGCATCCAGTACGGCGATGGCCTGTTTGAAACCATCGCCGTAATAGATGGGCGACTCTGTTTATGGGAGCGGCATCTTCAGCGGCTACAGAGCGGCTGTAAACGGCTGGGCATTACAGCCCCCGAGCCTGCCGGATTGCTTGCAGAAGCCAGTGCCCTCACCAGACACTGCCAAAGAGCTGTGCTCAAAATAGTCGTGACTCGCGGCATTGGTGGGCGTGGATATCATCCATCGAAAGATGCACAACCCAGCAGGGTAATCTACTGCGCTCCCTGGCCTGAGTACCCGGCAGAGTACTGGGAAAAAGGCATCTCAATGCGTCTCTGCTCAACTGGCCTGGGAATCAACCCGGCCCTTGCACAAATCAAGCATCTCAACCGACTGGAGCAGGTGCTGGCGCGCGCTGAGTGGAGTGATCCAGCTATCTTCGAAGGCCTGATGCTGGATAGTGACGGGCATGTGATTGAGGGGACAATGAGCAACCTCTTTTTGATCAAAAAAGGAGTCATCATAACGCCAGACCTTAAACATTGCGGGGTTGCCGGCATCATGCGGGGGGTAATAATCGAGCTTGCTGCCACGCTGAACATCCCGTTGGTGATAGAGGATGTCAGCCTGGATGATGTAAAGAGCGCTGACGCGATATTTATCTCAAATTCATTGATTGGCATCTTGCCAGTAAGAATCTTTTCTGGTCAGCACTATAGCCTTGAGCCTATACCTTCTGCGTTAATCCAGGCCGTAAACCGACAGATGAGTGGCCACGACTGAAAATGTTACATCGCCTGCTTGGAACAGTGATCCTGGTATCCGCACTCCTGGTTGCCTGGCTGGCCATGGACTTTCGCCATTTTGCAGACTCACCATTAAAACTCCCTGAACAGGGTCTCACCTATACCCTTAAACCGGGCAGTTCGGTAAGCAGATTGGCGGCAGACCTCAAGGCCAGAGGAGTGCTGGAAAATGAGCTCTATATGCGGGTGCTGGCACGCTGGGAGGGGCAGGCCAGCCAGCTCAAAGCGGGGGAGTATCTTCTCACCGCAGACATGTCGCCACGCAGCCTGCTGAATCATATTGTTTCCGGCAAGGTTATCAACCACTCTCTGACACTGGTGGAGGGGTGGACATTTCGCCAGCTTATGCAGGCTGTTCGCCAACATGATGCGCTGACACATACCCTGAACGGCCTGTCAGATAAAGAGATCATGCAGCGGATAGGCCATGCAGGTGAGCACCCTGAAGGGCGGTTTTTATCTGATACCTACCTCTTCCCCAGGGGAACAACCGATGTATCCTTTCTGCAACGCGCCTATAATGCGATGGATCGGCTCCTTCAGTTTGAGTGGGAGAGGCGCGATGCCGGGCTTCCCCTAAAGAGTCCCTATGAAGCCCTGATTCTTGCCTCGATCATTGAACGGGAGACGGGGCTTGCAGCAGAGCGGCCAGAGATTGCCGGGGTATTTATCCGAAGGCTACAAAAAAAGATGCGGCTACAGACCGACCCAACCGTAATCTACGGGATGGGCGAGGCCTTTGATGGTGACCTCCGCCGGCGTGATCTGAAGGCAAAAACACCCTACAACACCTATACAAATCATGGTTTACCACCAACCCCCATTGCGATGCCTGGTGCGGATGCCATAATAGCGGCGCTACACCCGGCGCCGGGTTCCAGCCTCTACTTTGTTGCCCGGGGAGATGGCAGCCACCAATTTTCAGAGACGCTGGCAGAACATAATCGCGCCGTGCGCAGATACCAGTTGAAAAAACAGAACCATGAGCAAAATCAAAGGTAAATTTATCACCGTCGAGGGCGGAGAGGGGGCGGGCAAAAGCACCAACCTTGAGCTGATAAAAGAGCTGCTGGAGGCTGCCGGCCACCCCGTGCTGTTTACCCGTGAGCCTGGCGGCACCCCATTAGGCGAAGAGATCAGAGCCATGTTGCTTGGGCACAGGCATGATGGCATGGCCCCGGAGACCGAGCTGTTACTGATGTTTGGCGCCCGTGCAGAGCATCTCAACAGAAAAATAATCCCGGCGCTCAACGCCGGTACCTGGGTCTTGTGTGATCGCTTTACAGATGCCACTTATGCCTATCAGGGTGGAGGGCGAGGCATCGCCCCGGAACGTATCCAGTCCCTTGAACAGTGGGTACAGCATGGCCTGCGCCCGGACCTGACGCTACTGCTGGATCTCCCCGTTGAGGTAGGCCTGGAGAGGGTGGGCAGACGCTCTGCCCCTGACCGTTTTGAGAGCGAGGCCCGGCACTTTTTTCAGAGCGTCAGAGCCTGCTATCTGGATATTGCCAAAAAAGAGCCCGAGCGGGTAAAAGTGATTGATGCCTCCGTGCCGCTTCCAAAGGTTCAGTCCCAGATTGAAACGGTGGTTAGGGCTTTTTTGGGCAGTTGCAGATGAGTGAGACATTGGAACCCCGGCTCTACCCCTGGCAGCAGGCCATCTGGCAGCACCTGCTTGCCGCGCATAAGGCGGAGCGATTGCCTCATGCGCTGCTCTTTACAGGTGCTGAAGGTTTGGGGAAGAGTCGGCTCGCCACAACCTTTGCCCAGGCCCTGCTCTGTGGTGCATTGAGCGATACAGGTCAGCCTTGCGGTGCATGCCGGGGTTGCCACCTGTTTCAGGTGGGGAACCACCCGGATTACAGGCGTATCGAGCCAGAAGAGAAGGGCAAGGCCATCAAGATTGATACCATCCGGGCTTTTGTTGATAAAGGGGCGCTGATGGCGCAGGCAGGGGGCTACAAGGTTATTGTGATTGAGCCAGCCGATGCCATGAACAGCGCGGCCGCCAACAGCCTGCTTAAAACCCTGGAAGAGCCGGTGCCCTGGACCATCATCATCCTGGTAACCAGCCGCCCAGGGCGGTTGCCAGCTACAATCCGAAGCCGTTGCCAGCGTATTACCTGCCCCGTGCCTCCCCGCAAGCAGGCAATCCAGTGGCTGGCAAGCCAGGTGGAGGAGGGCGATCCCGCCCTGTTTCTGGCGATGGGCAGTGGAGCGCCGCTGCTTGCCAAACAGCTCGCCGTGCCGGGTCTGCTTCAGGAAAGGGCCGGCATGGTCGATGAGTTTCATGCCGCATTGAACGGCAGAGAGGACCCTGTAACCATTGCAGGGCGCTGGGACAAGCTGGAACTCCCCCGCGTCCTGAATTGGATGAGTGGCTGGCTAATTGATATGCTTCGGCTTAAATTTGGCAAGCAGCCACCGACGCTGTATAACCCTGACCAGCTTCAGCGCTTGCAGGCGATGGCACAGGTACTAGACTTTAAAGTGCTCTATGGCATGCTGGATCGGGTCTATGAGGCCAATCGAACCCTTGGTTCACAGCTCAACAGCCTGATGACACTGGAGAGCATCCTGCTGGCCTGGGCCAATAGCAAAAAGATAACGACACGGGCTTGAGAATATCAGATGAATCCACCAAATACTTCCGGCGCTGGACGGCAGGGCATCCTCTCTCTCACGATAAAGGATAAGAATGCCCTCTATGCAGCCTACATGCAGTTTGTAAAAAATGGCGGCCTGTTTATTCCGACCAATAAAAAGTACAGGGTTGGGGATGAGGTGTTTATGCTGCTCACACTAATGGAGGAGACTGAGCGCATCCCGGTTGCGGGGAAGATCATCTGGGTAACCCCGATGGGTGCTGAAGGTAACAGGGCGGCAGGCATTGGCGTACAGTTCAGTGACCAGGACAAGGGCACCGCCCGAAACAAGATTGAAGGCTATCTGGGTGGCGCGTTGAAGTCAGATCGCCCTACCCACACGATGTGATTGCCGCCGCCAACAGATAAAATTTATAGACATGCTGGTAGATTCCCACTGCCATCTGGACAGAATCGACCTCTCTCCTTATGATGGCGACTTTTTCGCTTTTCTGACTGCCACTCACGATGCCGGGGTAGGGCAGATGCTCTGCGTCTCCATTGATATGGAGAGCTACCCCGAGATGTTGTCACTGGTAGAGCCGTACGATCAAATCTCCATCTCTGCCGGAGTCCATCCGAATGAAGAGCACCGCCATGAGCCTGAACCGGATGAGTTGGTCAGGCTGGCAGCGCATCCCAAAAATGTGGCCATAGGTGAAACGGGGCTTGATTATTTTCGCAGCAGCGGTGAGCTGGATTGGCAACGCCGGCGCTTCCGCTCGCATATTGCTGCGGCAAAGGCTTGCAATAAGCCGCTTATCATCCACAGCCGCGCTGCCCGTAAAGAGAGCATCCAGATCATGCGGGAGGAGGACGCCCGTGATGTGGGGGGAGTAATGCACTGCTTTACTGAAGATTGGGATATGGCCAAACAGGCACTGGACCTTGGCTTTTACATCTCCTTCTCCGGTATTATTACATTCAAAAGTGCTGCTGAGCTGCGTGAGGTTGCAAAGAGGGTGCCACTGGACCGGGTTCTGATCGAGACAGATGCCCCCTATCTCGCGCCTGTGCCACACCGTGGCAAAGCAAACTACCCGGAATATGTAACCCATGTGGCCGATTGTGTTGCCCAGAGCAGAGGTATGGATCGGGCAGAGCTTGTTGCTGCGGTTCGGAACAATTTTTTCTCTCTGTTTGCCGTTCCCGGCGGGAACTGACCGCGCAAAAAACTTGTCATACAAAACGGATTTCAACGGAAGAAAAGCATCAGGTATGATGTCATAAAAAAATAGTTTTAAACCTAGATAAATCAGTTGAGCCGTAGCGAGAGCGGCTAAGGTGCTTAAGATACTGGATTTTTTCCCATATTTTGAACGATTGCGTATCACCCATACGGTGAGTTCAAAATGTGGGAAAAAATCCTGTAGATTGAGTGCATTAGACGTTCACAGTAGGCTCAACTGATTTATCTAGGTTAAATACTACCTAAGACCTGATACAGGTCACCACTCAATTTATCAATCAGGGTAACTCATGAAAATAAAACAGGGCATTGCCATTGCACTACTTGGACTCAGCACAGCAGCCGTTGCAGCTGAAATCAAACTGGAGACGGATCAGCAGAAAGTCAGCTACGTGCTGGGTTACCAGGCAGGTGCCCAGATGAAGCAACAAAATATGAATGTTGACTTTGACACCTTGACCAAAGCGATTAAGGATGGCCTGGATGGCGCTACCCCGCGTCTGTCGGGTGAGCAGGCAGCGGATGTCATGCAAAAATTCCAGGCAGACCAAAGGGCGCAGCAGGCAAAAGCCGGAGAAGAGAACGCCAAGGCGGGAGCAGCTTTTTTAGCCGAAAACAAGACCAAACCCGGCGTGGTAACACTTGAAAATGGCCTGCAGTACAAGATCATCAAAGAGGGAACAGGCAACACGCCAAAAGTAACAGACAGTGTAAGTGTTCATTACCGTGGCACGCTGATCAATGGCAAGGAGTTTGACAGCTCCTATAGTCGTGGTGAGCCAACCAGCTTCCCCGTCAATCGTGTTATTCCAGGCTGGACCCAGATCCTCCAGCTGATGAAAGAGGGTGCCAAATGGCAGGTCTTCATCCCATCTGAACTGGCCTATGGCGCACAAGGTGCCGGTGGCAATATTGGCCCAAATTCCACGCTGGTATTTGATATCGAGCTGCTCAAAATCAACTAAATGACGACTAAGGCCGGGGTTGGCAGCTGCGGATCCCGGCCTCTCTCCTTGAAGAAGCACTGGTACTCCTTCATTGTCCGGTTCCCCCCGCATCCTGAAAGCATACCTGCTATAGTTGCGGTCAGTTACTCTGATCTGGGACAATTAACCCGATCTATCCATGCATAATAATAGGAGGCGGAAATGACTGAATTCTCAGCGGATTACCTAAAGGCGCTTGAAGTTGGACGGCCACCCAACGTGGTCAAGCTGTTTCCCCACTCTAAAGCACTGCTGGTTAGCGGGAAGGTCATTGATCGTGCCATGCTGGCCAAGGGCAATGCGATAACCATTGCGGCCAATGGACGGAACAGCTTTGCCGTACGCGGAACCTTGAGAGCTGCCCAGCGAGCCAATGCGGCGGTCATTATCGAGATTGCAAAGTCCGAAGGCGGCACAAATGCCTACTGCCCGGTAAGCCTCTGGAACATGGCTCGCCAAGTCGATGCCTATTGTAACGAGATGGGCATCACCATCCCGGTAGCCACCCATGCCGACCACTATGGCATCAAGGGCGATGCGGATATCGAGAGGGCAAAATCTGAGATCCCCTCCATGTTCGATGCAGGCATCACCTCTATTGCGATTGATGCCTCACATCTGCCGGATGCCGATAATCTCAACGCAAGCATTGCACTGAACCCACTCTTCCCGGCCTGGGCAGGTTATGAAACAGAGGTGGGTGAGATCAAAGGCAAGCATGGCCTTTCAACCGCAGAAGAGGCACTGTTTCTGATTCAGGGCCTTAATGCTCATGGCATACACCCTGACTGGATTGCGCTCAACAATGGCACATCGCATGGGCTTGAAGCCAGTGATGCCGGCATCCAGGTCGACCTGACCGCAGAGATTCACAGCGCACTGGCGCCGTATAAGGTCTCGGGTGCACAGCATGGCACCTCGGGTAACAGCTCGGAGCGCCTGCGCGAGATTGCTGCAAAGACCCTGACAACCAAGGCCAATGTGGCGACTGCATTACAGATGATCTCCTGGGGGGTTGAGGTCAATGACTACGGCAACGCCATCCTGGATGAGAATGAGCAGTTCATCAAAATCGAAGGCGAAGGGGTGGAAGAGGCCGTCTGGGCCGAGATGGTTGCCTATGCCGATTCAAAAGGGCTGAAGAAAGGTGACTATAAAAAGCTCAACCTCCCGTTTGAAAACCGTCTGCTGGGCCAGCCCGCAGAGATTCGTGAGCGGATGGTGCAACGGGTAGAGGATTTCGTTTATACCCTGCTGGTCGATGTATTCAATGCCAGGGATACAGCGCCGCTTGCAATGGATGTGATACTGAAAGCGGGCTCCTATGACGTGGGTTCAAAGGGCACGCTGATTGAAGATCCTGCTGAATGGACGCCAGAAAAGATTGCCGAGAAAGGGGCTGCTATTGATTCAGATAAAGGCCCGGAAGGTGATTGGGACGACTGATTGCAGGTAGTTGCAATGGCAGAGTGACATTATCGAGAAAGTGTATCAAGCAATTGGAAGAGTACCTTCGCCTCTCCAGGCGCAAACAATAGGGTGGTTGAGATCACATTTAACATAATATAGATTATGCGCAATTGCTATTTAAACCCCTCCAGAAGCCCCTCAGAGCAAGTTATTCACATTTTCCGGGGATAAGTGCAAGCCGTGGGTGCTCCATGTTGATGTACGCGAGCAACTGTGTCTTGCAGCAAAATACCACAGGAACGCTGAGTCCATTCCTAGTCATCAAACAATAGAGGGAAGTTTCCAAGGGCATGCGGCAATGCTATAAATGCAGAGGTTCCCTGGCGGCGTTAAGAATCGGCTCAAAGTGCTCATTTACTGCATATAAACTCCGCTTTTCGCCAGTTTTTGCCTCACCTGAAGCGCCTGCTGTCGATGCCAGAAACCACCTGCGGATTTTTTGCGCTTATTTATCTGCTGGCTATACATCCAGTGCAGATCCAACCCCAAAAGTTTGCTGATTGTAATAATGAGAACAAAGATGGAATTCTATCTGTGAGTTATTTCAACCATATCCAGGCCTGCAATAATTTTAATCCCGCTGCTTTTTTACCCTTTATCGTTGATGGCGTAGTTGTTGGCCAGGTAAAGCACGGTTTTTCTCAGCTGCTGTGTGAATGGCCGAATGTATTTGTGGTTTCCAATGATGCGGTTGAATTGGCCACAAAGCTCGATACCTTCACTGTACGCAGTGAGGCCGTTGCAAAGGTGTTGTCAGCGCTGGCGGATCGGGGTGTTTTAAGTCACCTGCATGGGGAGCAGTATGTGGTAACAGCCACAACACGGGAGCAGGGGCTGTTTTTGATCGACCGGGCTGCTGCCCCCTGTTTTGGTGTACGTGCCTTTGGTCAGCATATCAACGGCTTTGTGCGTAGTGAGCAAGGGATAGAACTGTGGGTGGCCAAACGCTCTGCAGACCGGCACCATTTTCCAGGCAAACTGGATAACTTGGTTGCAGGTGGCTTGCCGCACGGTATCACGCTGCAAGAAAACCTGAAAAAGGAGTGCTGGGAGGAGGCAGGCATTCCCCCAGAGTTGGCAGCCGCTGCCCAACCGGTAGGGGCAGTAACCTATAATGCCGAGACTGCACAGGGTTACAAGCCAGACACACTCTACTGCTATGATCTTGAACTGACAGCAGATTTTCAGCCCAAGTGCACAGATGGCGAGGTTGAATCATTCTCTTTGTGGCCAATTGAGAAGGTCATGCAGATTGTACGTGATACCGATAAATTCAAGCCCAACTGCAATCTGGTGATTATTGATTTTTTGATACGTCATGGCGTTATTGAGCCAGAAGATGGGTGCTCTGTCTCGTTGCCGCAGGAACTTCGCCCCCCCTTCTCTGTCCGTTACGGCTAGGTGCATGCTAAACTTAATACCATGCAAATCGGCAACCTATTGAAAAATATACGGGTCAGACCGATGCCATATTCACAAAAAGGTAGTTTATGAAGCTACATAAAAGTCTGTCTCTTCTTCTATTGTCAGTGATAAGCCTGCCGCTATGGGCGGTTGTGCCAGAGGTTCCCTTTAGTGAACTCTATCCGCACCGCTCGCATCGGCAATCAGCGGTTGTTATTACTGATGTCATCAGTAAATATCACTATCGGGATGTCGCATTGGATGATGCACTCTCCCGTCAGATGCTGGAGCGCTACCTGGATACGCTGGATCCTAATCGCAGCTTTTTTACAGCTGAAGATGTAGCCGCCTTTTCAAATTATGAGACAAGACTGGATGATGCCATAAAGCAGGCGCGGCTTGACCCTGCCTTTGATATTTTCCGCACCTATCGCAAACGGGTTGAGCAACAGATAAAACGGGCGCTGAAACTGCTGGATCAAAAGTTTGATTTTTCCAAGGATGAGGCGTATCGCTTCGACCGGAGCGAAGCCCCCTGGGCCGTTGACCAGAGCGCACTGGACAGGCTTTGGCGGAAGCGGGTAAAGAATGATGTGTTGAGCCTGCGTATGGCTGACAAAGACGATGAAGCGATTCGCAAAACCCTTACTGAAAGATATTCAGGTATTTTACGGCGCACCAACCAGCTGAATGCTGATGATGTATTTCAACTCTTTATCAATGCCTATACCTTGAGCATTGAACCACATACCGCCTACATGTCGCCCAGTATTTCTGAGAATTTTGACATCAGCATGCGCCTCTCATTGGAGGGGATAGGCGCAGTTTTGCGAGTTAAAAATGAGTATACCGTTGTGCAGAGCGTGGTTCCCGGCGGGCCGGCGGATCTTAGTGGCCAGGTAAAGGCGGGGGATCGGGTATCAGGCGTGGCCCAGAATGATGAAGATATGGTCGATGTTGTCGGCTGGCGGCTGCAAGATGTTGTCGAGCTGATCCGCGGCCCTAAAGGGAGTGTCGTACGACTGCAGATTCTGCCAAAAGGCGCAACCATCGGAGACCCCTTAAAAACCGTCACTATTGTGCGAAACAAGATAAAGCTGGAGGAGCAGGCGGCAAAAAAGAGCATTGTTGAAGGGCTTGATGATATGGATGGGCTGCGTATTGGCGTGATTGATATCCCCACCTTTTACCGCGATTTTCAGGCCTATGCCAAAGGCGACAAGGACTTCCGCAGCACAACCCGTGATGTACGCAAACTACTGGCTGAACTGACCCGCGAAGGGGTGGATGGCGTGGTGATCGATCTTCGCCAAAATGGTGGTGGCTCGCTGGCAGAGGCCACCGAACTAACCGGCCTCTTTATTAAATCAGGCCCGGTGGTGCAGGTGAAAAACACCTTGGGAAAGGTGGAGATTGAATCAGATCCAGACCCCAAAGTGGCCTACAGTGGCCCCTTGGCCGTGCTGGTTAACCGCAACAGCGCTTCCGCATCAGAGATTTTTGCCGGTGCTATCCAGGATTATGGGCGGGGGATCATCATTGGTGAACCGACCTTTGGCAAAGGCACGGTGCAGACACTGGTTGACCTGGATCGACTGGTTGCCATTGGAACCGCTGAACTAGGAAGGCTGCGCCTCACAATGGCCCAGTTTTTCCGCATTAGTGGTGGCAGCACACAGTTCCGTGGCATAGTGCCCGACATTGTCTTCCCCACAGCGCCCAGCGCAGCGGATCATGGCGAACGGTCACTGGATAATGCGCTGCCATGGGCTCAGATCAAGGCCGCCCAGTTCAATCCTGAAGGCAGAACCGACCTGGCCCACCTGAGAGAGCGCCACCTCAAACGCATTGAATCCGATGCCGGGTTTCGCATGCTGGTGGAAGAGGAGGCGCTGATCCAGACGGTTCGAGAGCAACATACGGTCAGCCTGCTGGAGGCGCAACGCAGAATAAAATGGAATGAGCGGGATGAGAAGATCAGAGAGAACCGGAACCGCTACCGTGTTGCCATAGGGTTGAAACCACGTACCAAAGCGGATCACAGTGAGGATGAAGCAGGTACGCCTGCTGACCATGAGGAGAAAAATGATGGGATTGATCAAATTATGATCAACGAAGCAGCCCAGATCCTCTCTGACTTCATCCATCTACAGCAACCGCAGCATGCCACTGAATTGCAGCTTAACAGCGCAGAAAAGGTAGCTAATTCCATACAGGATTGCACATTGAGTACAGCGGGCTGTTAGGGGACGTACTCAATCAAGTGACACAACTGCAATGCAAAAGAAATTACCAGGGTAGAGATCCCATCCCTGCGTTATAATCCCGCCCCTGCTCGGCCCAATGCCTGCTTCTTTTTACATATTACATATAAACTAAGGTTCCTATCTTTGTCTCAAGCTGTTGAAAAACGCTTGGCATACCTCATTAATGCCAGGCAGTCACACCTGTTGCAACATGGACAGATCGGTCTGGAAAAAGAGAGCCTGCGCGTCTCCCCTAACGGGGCAATTGTCACAACAGCACACCCTGCCCCCCTGGGTTCTGCGCTGGCACACCCCTACATCACTACCGACTATTCAGAGGCGCTAACAGAATTTATAACACCGCCTCTCGGCAACATATCCGAACTACTCTCTTTTCTGACAGATACGCAGATCTTCACCTATCAGCATCTGGGTGATGAGCTGCTGTGGGCGGCCAGCATGCCCTGCGTTTTGGCAGGGGGCGAAAATATACCCATTGCAAAATATGGTTCATCCAATATTGGCGCGATGAAAACAGTCTACCGCAGGGGGCTTGGGCACCGATATGGCCGGATGATGCAGGTGATTGCCGGAGTTCACTTCAACTACTCGGTAGCCGAACATTTTTGGCCCGTCTATCAGGAGATCGAACAGGACAGACGCCCTGCCAGAGATTTTATTGACAATGCCTATTTGGGTCTGATTCGTAACCTGCAACGGTTTGGCTGGCTGATTCCCTATCTTTTTGGAGCCTCTCCCGCCATCTGCAAAAGTTTTCTAAACGGTCATGCAACAGAACTGCAGGAGTTTGATGCTTCCACCTATTTTGAACCTTATGCAACCTCACTACGCATGGGAGATATAGGGTATACCAACAGCAAAGAGGCGGGCGTGGGCATTAAAGCCAATTATGACAGCCTGGCAGACTATGTCTCATCGCTCAGGCGCGCCATCAGCTCCCCCTGCCCTTTATGGCAAAAGATCGGCCTGAAGGTGGATGGACGCTATCAGCAGCTGAATGCCAATATTCTACAGATTGAGAACGAATACTACAGCACGGTTCGCCCCAAGCAGGTGCCAGGGGTTTATGAGATGCCGACTCAGGCGCTGAGCCAGCGTGGCGTGCGCTATGTTGAGTTGCGATCAATAGATGTCAACCTGTTCGAACCTGCCGGTATTAACGAAAAGCAGATCCGTTTTCTAGAGCTTTTCATGCTCTATTGCCTGCTGCATGAGAGTCCGCCAATCGATCATTTAGAGCAACAGTCGATTGATAGCAACCTGTTAAAAACAGCGCACCTAGGAAGGACCCCAGCGCTTAAATTACAGCGAAACAGCAAGCAGATAGAGCTGGCAGATTGGGCCAGCGAGCTGTGCGACGGCATGCAGGCAATAGCTGAGCAGCTGGATGCCAACAAACCAGCGCAGCCCTACCAACGGGCATTAGCCACCAGCCAGGAAGCAGTGCGCGACCCGGCATCTACCCTTTCGGCACGCGTACTGGCTCAGATGCAACAGCACAATGAGAGTTTTTTCAGCTTTGCCAAGCGCATGTCGCAGGCGCACAAAAGCTACTTGTGCAGCCAGAGCCTCTCCCCGGACAGAGAGGCATTCTATAAGCAGGAGAGCCTGCTCTCCCAGCAGCGCCAGCTGGAGATTGAGGCCTCTGACAACTGCTCTTTTGATGAATTTCTGATGCGCTACTTCGCCGCTGCCCTGTAGTTGGACTATCTGGACCCACCCCCGGACACCTTTAACAACAAACGATCCAATGCTCTGGTGGTCAGAAGCCGCTTGAGTATGCCAAACAGGTGGGTGGGGAAGGTAACATAATACCGGGCCTTTGGTCGTGGACTCTCCAGGGCATGGATCAGCTTTTTTACCACTGCATCCGGTGGCAGGGTAAAAGGGGCGGCCGCCCCCTCTTTTTTCAGCCGTTGAGCCATCACCCGGTACGCTTCTTGGTGAATGCTCTGTGTGGCATCGATATGTTGCTTCCACATAGCATAGCCATTGGCTCTGAATCGGCTCTCAATGGGGCCAGGCTCAATCAGGCAGACATATATACCACTCCCCTGCAGCTCCAGACGCAGGGTGTCAGTCAGCCCTTCAAGCGCAAATTTACTGGCATTGTAGGCTCCACGATAGGCCATAACAACAAATCCCAACACAGAGCTGTTCTGAACAATACGCCCCTCTCCCTGGCTGCGCATAACGGGAATGATGCGACGGGTCAGCTCATGCCAGCCGAACAGATTGGTCTCAAACTGGGCGCGAAGCAGATCCGTAGAGAGATCCTCCACCGCCCCGGGCTGACCATAGGCACCATTGTTGAACAGCCCATAAAGCCGGCCATTGGTACGTGCAAGGAGGGTATCGACTGCAAGCTGAATACTGTCGCTATCCTGTAGATCCAGCTGCAAGGCCTCCAGGCCATCAGTCAATAGCGCATCAACATCCTCCTGGCGGCGTGCAGAGGCAAAAACCCGGTAGCCGCGCTGCCTGAGCATGTAGGCCGCACAGCGCCCAATTCCACTGGAACATCCTGTTATCAATATGGTTTTTTGCTGATCCGGCACAATGGACGCTCCCGATTAAAGTTGATTTGCTGGCCTGCATAATAGCCATTAAAAACCAGATTATGAATTAAAGTTATCAGGGTTCCACCCGCTATCTTTTACAACATCTTCTGAATCTGAACAGTAAGCCCTGCTACCAAATGGGCAACTATATAAATTTACATATCAAGAGGAGCATGAGGCATTGGATATTGCAACACTGATAGGCATGCTGGGCGGTTTTGGCATCATCATAGGTGCCATCATATCGGGCGGCGACTTGATGCTGTTTGTAAATATCCCTTCCATACTGATTGTAGTGGGCGGCACCGCTTTTGTAGTCTTGATGCAGGTAACGATAAAGGATTTTATCACTTCATTTGGAATCGCTTTAAAGGCATTTTTGTATCAAACCTATGATTCTCAGTCGCTGATTGAAGAGGCTGTTGAACTGGCTGATATTGCACGTAAAAATGGTCTGCTGGCGCTGGAGAGCCAGGAGATATCAAATAGTTTTCTGGAAAAAGGGGTAGGGTTATGTGTCGATGGACATGACCCCATGCTGGTTAAAAAGATGTTGACCAAGGATATTGACCAAACCATCCAGCGGCACAAGGTGGGGATTGTCATGTTCAAAAACATGGCTGTCTGTGCGCCTGCGATGGGCATGATTGGCACCTTGATCGGCTTGGTGCAGATGCTGGCCAACATGTCTGACCCGGCCAGCATTGGGCCAGCAATGGCAGTAGCGCTGCTGACCACCCTCTACGGAGCCATCATTGCCAATGTATTTGCCCAGCCAATCGCCATCAAACTAGAGCGCTCAAGCCAGATGGAGGAGCTAAATCGAAAGCTGATAATGGAGACAATCAGTGGCATTCAGGAGGGTATGAACCCCCGCGTGCTGGAACAACTGCTCTGTACCTATCTGCCCGCTGGAAAACGTCCATCGGGAGATGAAGAGTAATAATCGTAACTTTCTGGCAAAAGGGGTAGAAAGTGGCAGAAGAAGAGGCAGAACAGGAGGCATGTGAATGCGAAGATGGGCTGCCTCCCTGGATGGCGACCTTTGCCGATATGATGGCACTGCTGATGTGCTTCTTCGTATTGCTGTTATCTTTTGCCGAGATGGATGCCATCCGTTTTAAGAAAATGGCAGAATCCATGAAAGACGCCTTTGGCGTACAAAAAGAGATCCCAACAAATGAAATTGTGAAAGGAATCAGTGTGATAGCATTGGAGTTCAGCCCATCTATATCTGATCCCGCCATAACAGAAACGATAAAACAGGAGACAACAGAGGAGGAGAAAGAGCACTTAGAGGTCAATGACGGCCCGGAAAGTGCGGGGGAAGCAAGTGCAAACACAGCATCCATGGATGCAACTGAAAAACAGCTAAAAGCAGATGCTGAAGATCAAGCCGAAGAGCTGAAAAAGGCATTAAAAAAGGAGATTGATGAGGGCATAGTGACGATTGAAGTGGTCGATGCCAATGTCATAATCCGCATCAATGAAAAGGGATCCTTCCCTTCTGGAAGTGCAGATCTGCATCCGGGATTTATTGACGTTCTGGATCGCATAGCCGTTGCCATCTCCACCAGGCCAGGCAAGGTTGTGATAGCCGGTCATACCGACAACCGCCCAATTTCTACCGAACGGTTCCGCTCTAACTGGGAGCTGTCAACCGCACGAGCTGTAACCGTGGCACACGCCCTGCTGACTGACCCAACACTGGACCCCAAGCGCTTCTTGCTCGAAGGTCACGCTGATTCTGACCCATTGGCTCCAAATGATACCCCCGAAAACCGTGCGCTTAACCGCCGTGTAGAGCTGATTATCAAGCGCGTAAAAGAGGAGCCTCTTGAAGACCGAACAGCCACCAGGCCTGATGCAGCGGCAACGGTTAAAAATGAAATTACCGTTGAGCCAGTACCTGTAGAGCCAGCAATAGAGGCGCCCATAGAGCAACCACAACCCGGAATATTGGATTCAGCTACAGAAGAGCTACCCTTTACCATTGAATCAGAAGATATCATTGCACCTGCTACAGAGATAAGCCCTGATGATGCAGCACCAACTATTGTGCCAGAGGATGACATCCAGCAAGACGAAGTCATCCATGTTGAGGATTTGATCTAGAGGATAAACCAATTGAGTGATGAGAACAGCAAACCGATAACCGACGAGCGGAGAAGCTATTTTCGTATTGATGATGTGGTAAAGCTAGGTTACCGCGCAATCTCCAGCGAAGAGTTGCCAGAACTCATAGCGCAGCTGGAGGGGGGGGCAAGCTCAAATTTCACAGTCATGAGCAGCTTCACGGCCATGTCACAGCAGATGGTTGTTCAACTGCACCGTATTGAAGGCACAACGCCAGATATTGCGGCATGCATCAAAATCCTGGATCAAAAACTCAATATTCTGGGGCGGGCCTTTCTGATGCAGGAAGAAGAGGCCTCAAACCAGGTAACAAAAGCAGTCAACATCAGTGCAGGGGGTATAGTCTTTAGCAGCGCCGAGCCTTACAAGAAAGGAGAGACCCTGGAGCTCAAGCTACTATTGATGCCTGAAATGACAGGCATGATGATTTATGGCGAAGTGATTGAGTGTACCGAAAATGAAGAGGGAGATCACCAGGATGAGCCATACCGCTTGCGGGTCAATTTTTTAAATATACGCGAGGCAGATCGTGACATACTGATCCGCTATCTACTGAGATGCCAGGGCAAATGGCTACAGAAGAGGCGACAGGAGAGTGAGGATTCTGACACTGAATCCTGAACTACCACCCTGAATAAGCACCGCCAAGGCGGGAATGCAACTCGCCACCAAAGTGGCTCTTTTGTGGTAGAATCCGCGACGATTTTATATTGTACTTGTGCCCGCCCATCGCCGTCTCAAAATAGGTGTGAGAGGCGGGATTCTGAGGATTTTGCCATGCCGATTTATGAATACCGCTGTGACAACTGTAATCATGAGCTGGAAGTGTTACAGAAAATGAGCGACGCGCCGCGAACAGAGTGCCCCGCCTGCGGTGAACCCACTTTAAAAAAACTGGTCTCTGCCGCGGGCTTTCGCCTGAAAGGTGGAGGTTGGTACGAGACCGACTTTAAAAGTGGCCAGAAAAAGAATCTCCATGATATGGGCAAAAAGGACCCCACACCGCCCTGTGCAAAAACAGGAAGTTGCCCAGCTGCTGAATAACAACACCTGTTTCCAGAGCTTAAGCACCCTCTGACAACTCAAGCAGACAAACCCCAATTAGGAAAACCAAATATTATGCGCAGCCACTATTGCGGACACCTGAACGCCTCTCATATTGACCAAGAGGTCGAAATCTGCGGCTGGGTACACCGTCGGCGCGACCACGGCGGCGTTATTTTCATCGACCTGCGTGACAGGGAGGGAGTGGTTCAGGTTGTTTACGACCCGGATCTCCCAGACACCTTTGCCACCGCAGAGCAGGTGCGCAACGAGTTCGTTCTGCGTGTTAAAGGCCGTGTGCGCACTCGCCCCGAGGGGACAAAGAACCCCAACATGCCGACCGGTGAAGTAGAGATACTGGGGTTGGAGCTGGAGGTGCTGAACCGCGCCGACACCCCGCCCATTCAGCTCGATGACAGTGACACTTCCGAAGAGCTGCGCCTGCGCTACCGCTACATCGACCTGCGGCGCCCCGAGATGCAGGAGCGCATGCGCCTGCGATCCAGAGTGGCGACCGAGCTGCGCCGGTTTCTGAATGAGCACGGTTTTCTTGATATTGAGACCCCCATGCTGACCAAGGCCACCCCCGAGGGTGCGCGCGATTATCTGGTGCCAAGCCGCACCCATCCGGGGCAGTTCTTTGCCCTGCCGCAGTCGCCGCAGCTCTTTAAACAGCTGCTGATGATGTCGGGCATGGATCGTTACTACCAGATCGTACGCTGCTTTCGGGATGAAGATCTGCGCGCCGACCGCCAGCCTGAATTTACCCAGCTGGATGTCGAGGTCTCCTTTATGGATGAGGATGCCATCATGGTACTGATGGAGGAGATGATTCGCGGCCTGTTCAAAAAGACACTGGATCAGGAGCTGCCCAACCCCTTTCCACGCATGACCTATGCCGAGTCGATGCAGCGCTTTGGCTGTGACCGCCCCGACCTGCGCATACCGCTGGAGCTGGTGGATGTTGAGGATCTGATGCAGGCGGTGGAGTTCAAGGTTTTTGCCGGCCCGGCCAAGGACCCGAATGGGCGGGTAGCTGCGCTGCGCCTGCCGCAGGGTGGCGCGCTGTCACGCAAAGAGATCGACACCTATACCAAATTTGTCGGCATCTATGGTGCAAAAGGGCTGGCCTATATCAAGGTCAACGAGTTGGCAAAAGGGCGAGAGGGACTGCAATCCCCCATCCTGAAGTTCCTGCCGGATGAGGCAGTCGATGGCATCATGCAGCGTGTCGGTGCCGAAGATGGCGATCTGATCTTTTTTGGCGCAGATAAAACCCACATCGTTAATGAATCACTGGGCGCACTGCGCGTTAAGCTGGGGCATGACCGCGGCCTGCGGGAAGGGGAGTGGAAGCCGCTGTGGGTGGTCGACTTCCCCATGTTCGAGTGGGATGAACAGAACCAGCGCTGGAGTTCACTGCACCACCCCTTTACCGCTGCCAAAGAGGAGCACCTCGGCCTGCTGGAGAGCGACCCGGCGGCCTGCAACTCACGAGCCTACGATATGGTACTGAACGGTACAGAGATTGGCGGCGGCTCTATCCGTATCCACCGTGCCGAGGTGCAGGAGAAGGTGCTCAAACTGCTGGGCATTGGCGATGAAGAGGCGCAGGAGAAGTTTGGCTTCCTGCTCAAGGCATTGCGCTATGGCTGTCCACCACACGGTGGCCTTGCTTTTGGCCTGGATCGGCTGGTGATGCTAATGGCAGGCGCCAGCTCCATCCGCGACGTGATGGCCTTTCCCAAGACCCAGACAGCCGCCTGCCAGCTGACAGAGGCGCCATCAGCGGTCTCAACAGAGCAGTTGCAAGAGCTTTCGCTACGTGTGCGCAAGCCCCAGGCAGAAGAGAAAAAATAGCATCCCGCCTCACCCCCGGGGCTCTGCCCTGATAGCCCCGGGAAGCTCAGGACCTGTTACCAGCGGAGTTCGGAGGGTTTTTCGATGTAATAGCCCTGGGCATAATCCACCCCTATCTTTTGCAGGTGCAGCAGTGTTGCCTCATCTTCAACGAATTCAGCGACGGTTTTGATCCCCATCACATGTCCCACCTGATTGATGGCCTCGACCATAGCGGCGTGAATGGGATCATTTAAAATATCTTTGATGAATGCGCCGTCGATCTTGAGGTAATCAACAGGAAGGTGTTTGAGGTAGCCAAAAGAGGAGAGGCCACTGCCAAAATCATCCAGCGCAAATTTACAGCCAACATCACGCAGGGTATTGATAAAATGGAGCGCCTCATCCAGATTGGCGATTGCGGCCGTCTCTGTCACTTCAAAGCAGATCATCGCTGGCGGAATGAGATACTTCGCAAGCTGTTTGGTTGTGAACTCACAAAACCCCTCTTCCATAAATGAAGCGCCTGACAGGTTAATATTCAGGACAAAAGGGTCAACCTTCCCCTTGCTGAGCAGTTTGGCCAGATATTTAAAGGATGCTGTAATCACCCAGCGGTCTACTGCGGGCATGAGATTGTACCGCTCCGCAGCAGGGATAAAGGCGCCAGGCGGGATCAGCTTTCCATCCTCTTCAAAAAGGCGTACCAGCACCTCCCGATGGGGTGGCAGGTCACTCTGATTGTTCAGGGGGATGATGGCCTGGCTGTGCAGCATCAAATGCTCATTGTCGAGCGCACTGTGAATCTTTGATACCCACTGCATCTCACCATGACGGCGAGAGGCCTCACTTTTGCCATGTTCAAAGATGTGGATGCGGTTGCGCCCCTCATCCTTTGCGGTGATGCAAGCGGTATCTGCGGAGACCATAATGCTGGATGAGCTCTGGGTGGCACCGTTAAAAGGCACCAGCCCCATGCTAAAGCCGATGGCAAACAGCTTTCCGGCATGGGTAAAGCGAAAGTCCTTGATGGTTGAGCGCAGGTCATTTGCAGTTCGAATGGCGGCATCCAATGGGCAGTTGGGCAGCAGAATGCCAAATTCATCGCCCCCCAGCCGGGCCAGATGATCTGAAGCGCGGATTTTGTACTTGAGGATGGTGGTAAGCTGGCGCAGCAGCTCATCCCCTGCGGCATGCCCACAGGTATCGTTGATGATCTTGAACTGATCCAGGTCGAGGTAGAGCAGCGCATGCTCGTCACTGCTGTTTTTTGAACTGCTGAGAAGATTGCTCAGCCGCTGTTCAAAGCGGTTACGGTTTTCCAGGCCCGTCAGCGCATCATGGTTGGATTGCCAAAACAGCCGTGCCTCCATGCGGCGCGACTGGCTGATGTCCCGAAATACAATAACAGACCCTGAGCTGCCGCCATCCCCATCTGTGAGGCTTGCAACGGAGAGCTCAACATGAAATTGGGTACCGTTGGTATTGACCAGCACCAGCCCGGCATCCAGATATTGCAGCTCGGCATCTTCCTGGACATTTGCTGCAGGCATCATTTTGAGCACTTCATCTAAAGGGCGGCGAATGGCATCGCCACTGCGCCACCCGCAAAGCTGTTCTGCAGAGGTGTTCAGAAACTCAACACGCCGCTCTTTATCTGTGATGATCACGGCATCTGTAATAGAGGCAAGCGTAACCTCAAGACGCTCTTTTTCACGCTGGAGCGAGGCGTTGGCTGCATCAAAGTTTAGGGTTTGCTGCATTGGGCGTGAAAAGCTCTATTTAGAATCAGGTGCGTCCATGAGTACCCCTGTATCGGATGGCATGGGGATTTCTTTAATATAACAAACTGGATAGCCTTGTTGTAAAAACTCAGCACGATAGATGCAGCTTTTTAACTGAGAGCAGCCTGGAAATTTTCAGGCCGGTAGCTGATGGTATCTGCTATCTTTAGGTTCAACCACCTTTTTTTGCACCAAACCAGTGCCAAGCCTTGGCTGGTGCCTCTATTTGCGTACATTTTGGTGCGCCCATCCTGTATCCAATTTCTCCACATCCTTATATCCCCATGTTTTATTAAGACAAATCACTATTGGTATAAATATTGCTGTTATTGCAGCGGGAGCCTGAGCAGTTAATGATTGCTGCAAGGGTGTTTCTGTATACGGCGCGGCATATTTATGGAGCGCTAACGCATCCAATCGACAGACCCTTCCCTGATTCAATGTTGAGGAGAAAGTAGCAATGAAATTAGTTTCATCAATCATCAAACCATTCAAACTGGATGACGTACGCGAAGCGCTCTCTGAGGTCGGTGTCACCGGCATCACTGTGGTTGAGGTCAAAGGCTTTGGACGGCAGAAGGGACACACCGAACTTTACCGTGGCGCTGAATATGTGGTCGATTTCCTGCCCAAGATCAAGATCGAGGCGGCCGTGGATGATGACAAGGTGGATCAGGTGATCGAGGCCATCTCCGGTGCCGCCAAAACCGGCAAGATCGGCGACGGTAAAATCTTTGTCTATGACCTGACACAGGTCATACGCATCCGCACCGGCGAGACCGGATCAGACGCGCTGTAACTATAAAAATCAACGTAAAGAGGCGATTAACATGAAATTCCCGAGTGTGGGCGCGGCGCGCCCCTTTTTGATGGTACTGGGCCTGATGGCTGCACCATCACTGGTCATGGCTGAAGATGTCTTAAGCTCAGGTGATACCGCCTGGATGCTGACCGCTACCGCCCTGGTACTCTTTATGACCATCCCCGGTCTGGCCCTTTTCTATGCCGGCATGGTGCGCAGCAAGAATGTGCTATCGGTGCTGATGCAGTGTTTTGCCATCACTGCGCTGATGTCCATCCTCTGGATGGTCTTCGGTTACAGCATGGCCTTTGAGGATGGCGGCGCTATAAATGCCTTTGTCGGTGGTTTCAGCAAGCTCTTTTTGGCGGGTGTCACAGTGGACTCACTGAGTGGCACCATACCGGAAACGGTCTTCATGACCTTCCAGATGACCTTTGCCATCATCACTCCAGCCTTGATGGTAGGGGCCTTTGCCGAGCGCATGAAGTTCTCCAGCATGCTGATTTTCATGTCGATCTGGCTGTTTGTGGTCTATGCACCCGTCTGCCATTGGGTCTGGGGCGGCGGCTGGCTGCACAGCTGGGGGGTACTGGATTTTGCCGGTGGCACAGTAGTGCATATCAATGCCGGTATCGCCGGGCTGGTTACCGCGGTTGTTCTGGGCAAACGCAAAGGTTATCCGGGTACAGCGATGCCGCCACACAACCTCTCCCTGACGCTGATCGGCGCTTCCATGCTGTGGGTGGGCTGGTTTGGCTTTAATGCCGGCAGCCAGCTGGCGGCAGACGGAACGGCCGGCATGGCCATGGCCGTCACCCAGATTGCCACCGCAGCCGCCGCTTTGGGCTGGATGTTTACCGAGTGGAAGATTCATGGCAAGCCCAGTGTGCTGGGTATCGCCTCGGGTGCCGTGGCCGGTTTGGTGGCCATTACGCCAGCATCGGGGTCAGTCGGCCCGATGGGTGCATTGATGATCGGCGCCATATCCGGGGTAGGCTGCTTCTATGCAGCAACCCGCCTCAAGCGCAAGTTTGGTTATGATGACTCACTGGATGTGTTTGGGGTGCATGCCGTGGGCGGCATCATCGGCGCCATGCTGACCGGCATCTTTGCGGCGACAGTCTTTGGCGGGGTCGGTCTTGGCGATGGCAACGAGACCGTCTTCTCACAGCTGGTGGCTCAAGCGGTTGGCGTGATCGCTACCCTCATCTACTCCGGCGTGGCCACCTTTATAATCCTCAAGATCGTCAGCTCCATCACCGGCGGCCTGCGGGTGAGTGAAGAGGAGGAGGAGATAGGGCTGGATCTGGCTTCCCACGACGAAAGGGGCTATATCATCTGATACAGCAGCATAGCTCCAAAAAGAGAGACGGGTGCCCTCGGCACCCGTTTTTTTATGGGCGATCTGCGCTTAGAAACGGGCTTCCTGAATTTTTGTATTTAACCCCGTTTTTTCTGCAAAAAGTGATATCCGCACCTAACATTGAAGTTGGGGACTGGATATCAAGAGGCAGACACTATGGCGTATAACAATCGGTGGGCGACAACGGCTCTGCTCTGTTGCCTCTCTGTTTTAGCAAGCAGTGGGCTCCATGCCGACTCCTCCTTCCCCACAAAACCAAAAGGCCTGCCATCACCACCACTCGCCGACTCCGTTGATAGAGTTGTTCAGGCGATGAGCTATATCGACACTCGCCTGCTGAGCGAGGAGCATGTCAAACGGATTGAGGCCAGCGAAAACTATGAGGCCATCGCCATCCTGCACCGCAGTCTCAGTGATAGAGAGCTGATCGAGGCACAGATCAACCAGGGCCGGTTTGAGGAGGCTTATATCGCAATGAGGGCTATTGGAGAGAGGATTGCCACATCAATCAAACGCTCATGGGCAGATGAACAGCTGCGCAAAAAGAGCACTGCCGGATCAATTTCAGCTGTCCATGGAGCCACTCTTACCCGGATTCCAGCGCAGCGCCAAGCAGCCTTGTCAGAGGGATAGCATTGGTGGAGTGAGGGATGCTGTCTGTGCTCCAGACCTGCATCACACCTGCATTTTTGAGCCGTTCAAGGGCATCATTCACAAGCATGGCATGGGTGATAACCGCAGAGATAGAGGCCGGTTTATATGCCTGTAGCGCATGCGCTGTGAACTCCAGCGTCCGGCCTGTGCTGGCAACATCATCCAGCAGGATGAGATCACGATCAGCGCATGCTGATGCAGGCAGGCTGATCTCGACACTATAGTCATTATGGCGCTGCTTGCGTCCAATCAGGTACTCCAGCCCCTGCATCCGGGCAACGGCGGCGACCCACTGCTCTGACTCTTCATCCGGCCCGATCAGCAGCGGATCAGCATAGGCATTGCCAATAAAATCGGCAATGGGTTTGGCTGCTGTGAGCGTTACGGTAGATGTATTGGGAATCACCTCACTCAAGCTGTGAACCCTGTGCAGGTGCGGATCGACAGTCACTACAGCATCGAACCACTGTGCCAGCTGTTTGCCGATAATCCGTTGACTGATCGCCTCTCCTGCATGAAAGGCCTTGTCCTGCCGCATATAGCAGAGATAGGGGGCAACCAGCGTCAACTCTGATGCACCCAGCTCCCGCGCTGTGGCAGCCGCCAGCAGCAGCTCCACCAGTTTGTGATTGGGGTTATCCAGGCTGCGGCAGATGATAACCTTTTCAGGCAATTTATCAGGCAGGCGAACCCTGCTCTCGCCATCTGGAAAGCGGTGAAGTTCGATATCCCTGTAGGGTATGCCGGCATGGCCTGCCAGCTGCTGTGCCGGTTCACGGTATTCAGGAAAGCCAAGTATCAATCTGTTGTTCATTTGATTTTTATTTGGGTCAAACATTACTAAAACTCAGGCTCTGTTGAGCCATCAGGGGGCTTTTTGCCGATCTGGAAACCGATATCCTTTGCTGCCGCCTCTTGGGCAAAACGGAAGTCGGACGGAAAATCGGCATGTATAAAGTAGAGTACCTCACCACTCTTCACTGCATCGCCCAGCTTTTTCATGAGATCGACACCCGCACCTTTATCCATTGGAGCACCTGCCAGACGCGCAATTCGAGCTATTTGCAGATTGTCGATGGCGGTAACGAAACCATTGGCTGGCGCCTTGATTTTATGCCTGAGCCTGCCGACCGCAACAGTTTCAGGGTTACGGCCCTGTGCCTCGATAATATCCTGCATTTTGTTCATGGCCCGCCCGGAATCGAGAATATCCCGCGCTATGGCATAGCCCTGGCCACCCCGAACATCCGGGTCGAACTCCAGCACACGGCCGGCAAGCCATAGGGCTTTTTGCCGGAGATCAGCGGGGGCCTGCGGATCATTGTTCAGTACCTGCATGACATCCCGCAGCTCCAGAACCGGGCCGATACCCCGCCCAACAGGCTGGCGACCATTGCTGATGACCACCTCGATATGCAGCCCCAGCCGATCACCTACAAATTCAAACAGTTTTCTCAGCTGCAGGGCTTCACGCATCTGCCTGACCTTGGCCGTCGGCCCCATAGGTATGTCAACCAAAAGGTGCGTCGAGCCTGCGGCCAGTTTTTTTGACAAAATAGAGGCGACCATCTGCCCTTGAGAGTCGAGAGAGAGTGGCCGTTCAACCGAGATAAGGATGTCATCCACCGGCGCCAGCCGTGCAGCGCCACCCCATGCCAGACAGCCACGCTGGCAGCGGATGATCTCCCGCAGCTGCTCTGGGGAGAGCTGAACCCTGGCCAGCAGCCCCATGGTGTCTGCTGTCCCAGCAGGTGAGGTGATGGCCCGGCTTGAGGTCTTGGGCATCAGCATGCCATGTGCCGCAATAATAGGGACGATCAGCATACTGGTGCGATTGCCGGGTATGCCGCCAATACAGTGTTTGTCGACAACCAGAGGCTCGCCCCAGTCAAGGCGATCACCGCACTCCACCATCGCCCGGGTCATGTAGAGCACCTCTTCCCTCTCAAGCCCCGCCTGGCTGGAGGCCACCAGAAAAGCGGCCATCTCGGTTTTAGAGTAGCGGTGCTCAGCGATATCGCGGGCGATGCCACGGAAATCTTCCAGATCGAGACGCTCACCGGCAATCTTGCGATGCACCGCATGGAGAGATGGCGGCGGCTCGGCATGCGCAATACGGATGCTGTGCCCCTCCTCCACATCAAGCTGGGAGAAGGCCTGCTCACTCAGCCCCAGTTCGTCGCAGTGGGTGATGCTCTCATCATCCACCACATTCAGCACCGCCAGCACCCGCTGCTGGCAGGCCGGACTCCCATTGACCGCGGTAATTTCAACCTTCGAGAGCGCCTGAAACCCCTCAGTGCGATAGATGGCGCAATTCCTGTGCAGATAGGCCACATTCTCTTTATAGGTGTCTATGGCCACACGCCGGAGTTTTAGCGTGTACTGATCCGGGTTATTCATAATGCGGTGTTCCAACGCTGTTGCATGAACAGTAGATGCGTACGAAATGTAAAATAGTGAGGCTTTTGGTAAAGCCCGTCTTTATACTATAGAGGTACTTGCAATAATACCGATAGATTGATCTGTCCATTTCCAGGACAATCATCCTAGAAAAATCAGTTGAGCCGTAGCGAGAGCACCTTAGACGCTCGTAGTAGGCTCAACTGATCTTTCCAGGATCATCCACCAGGCATCATAAAACATCAAACAGAAGAGGCAGGAGCATGTTAAAGCCAGACCAGATCCCCGCTCATGTTGGAGCACGCAGGCAATCCATGCCGATCAACAATCCGACTGACAAGGGCAAGCCCCTCAAACACCCGGCGGCCAAGGCGCCCAAGATATTTGCCGATACCGGAACCATTGATGAGATCCGTCCACTCCGGGAGGCCGGCATCATCAATGGTGTCACCACCAACCCGACTCTGCTGAAGCGGGCAGGTGCGACCTCCTGGCAGATGGCCAAAGAGATGATGCAGGAGATCGTCACACTGATGGCGCCCTGCCCCGTCTCCCTGGAGCTTACAGAGTTGCAGGCAGAGAAGATGATCACCCAGGCCGAGGAGCTGGCCGCCTATGGTGAAAATGTTGTCATCAAGGTGCCTGTTGGAGGATATGAGGCGATTGACTCCGCGCTGGACAGGCATACAGGCCTGAAGGTGCTGCATGCGCTCTGGAGGCGTGACATTCAAACCAATGCCACACTGATCTTCAACAGCACCCAGGCGCTGTTTGCGGCACAGGCTGGCGCCTCTTACGTCTCCCCTTTTCTTGGCCGGCTGGCTGACTACCTGTATAAACACGACAAGGTTGAGATGCCTGTCGGCAATGCGCTCTACTATCTGGAGGATCACAAAGGGGCAAAAGAGAACAGCAGGACAGATAATACCCCCTACGTTGCCTCTTCGGGCGCACGCATGGATGCCGGTGTCCGGCTGATCCACGAAATTGCCGTCATCTTTGCAAACTATGATATTACAACAGAGGTGCTTGCGGCATCGTTCCGCAACGGGGTGCAGATTCCAGAGTGCCTGCTCTGCGGTGCAGATATTCTGACCATCCCTGCCCCGCTCCTGATGGGCGTGGCCGACCACCCGTTGACCGATGAGGGGATGAGAGCCTTCGTGGAAGACAGCAAAGCCTTTGAGTCATAATGCCGGCCAAACATCCGTCAACCCCTCTCAAACAGCGCAATAGACTCAACATGCGCCGTATGCGGAAACATATCCATAACCCCGGCACCCTTTAGCCTGTAGCCATGCGTGTGAACCAGCTCACCCGCGTCGCGCGCCAGGGTGCCTGGGTAACAGGAGATATAGAGAATTTGCTGCACACCCAGTCTAGGCAGATGCTCCAAAACCTCAATGGCGCCTGTGCGCGGCGGGTCGAGCAGTGCCTTGTTAAAGGTCTGTTTCAGCCAGGGCTGATGGGTGAGAGGCTCAAAAAGATTGGCGGTATAAAAGGTGGCATTTTCAATGTCGTTGCGTTTTGCATTCTCCCGCGCCCGGGCGATCAGACCCGCATCACCTTCAACAGCAACCACCTCTGCTGCATGCTGCGCCAAAGGCAGCGTGAAATTGCCCAGGCCACAGAACAGCTCCAGCACCCGGTCATCAGGCTTTAGCGCCAGCATATCTACCGCGCGGCGCACCATCAACCTGTTGATGCCGCTGTTGACCTGGGTGAAATCTGTGGGCAGAAAGTGGAACGCTACCCCAAACTCTGGCAGCGCATAGGTCAGATCCGCCGCCTCTCCTGACAGTGGCCGAACGGTATCCGGGCCGCCCTCTTGCAGATAGATATGGATATCATGCTGCTCACCAAAGTGGCGCAGCCTGGCCAGATCCTCCTCACTGGGAGGTTCTAGCATGCGAAAGATCAGGACACAGCACTCATCACCCATGGCCATCTCAATCTGAGGCACCTTGTCACAGATTGAAAAGCCTTCGATCAATGCCGACAGCGGGGTAATCAGCTCCCCTACTTTTGGATGCAGCACCTTGCAGCTGGAGAGATCGGCAATAAAGCTGGAGCCACGCTCACGAAACCCCACCAGCACGCCCCCCTTTTTGGCTACATATTTGGCGCCTATCCGGGCTTTGCGCCGATAACCCCAATGGTCATCCAGCGCCAGTGGGGGGATTATCTCTGCCGGTTCCACCTTGCCGATATGCTTCAAGGCATCCATCAGAATCTGCTGCTTGTGCTGTAGCTGTGCCCGGCTATCCTGATGTTGCAGGCTACAACCACCGCAGATGTCAAAATGGGGGCAGGCCGGCTCGACACGCTCTGGCGACGGTTTGATCACCTCAACCACCTGCCCTTCATCAAATCTGCGGCTCTTTCTGGTGTAGGTGAACATCACCTCCTCACCAGGCAGGGCACCATGGATAAATACCGCCTTGCCCTCTATATGGGTGACGCCTCGACCATCATGATTCAGAGATTCAATCGTTGCCGCTACCGGCTCAGCAGGCAGCTTTTTTCTGCGCCGGGATCGGCTCATACATCAGACTCCAAAAATCAGAATTAACCATCGGCGCTATATTACTGGATCGGGGGAGCAATGGATTAGCTAAAACCCTCTTTATTCATTGCCTTGGCCTTGGCGTCTGCGCGGCTGATGACCTTGCGGCTCACCAGCTCCTTCAGATTCTGATCCAGCGTCTGCATGCCTACCGCCTGCCCCGTCTGGATGGCCGAGTACATCTGCGCCACCTTGTCTTCACGGATCAGGTTTCTGATTGCCGGTGTGCCCACCATGATTTCATGAGCAGCCACCCGCCCACCACCAATCTTCTTCAGCAGCGTCTGTGAGATAACCGCACGCAGGGACTCTGACAGCATAGAGCGCACCATGCTTTTTTCTGCGGCCGGAAAGACATCTACAATACGATCCACCGTTTTGGCGGCCGAACTGGTGTGCAGGGTGCCAAAGACCAGGTGCCCCGTCTCTGCCGCTGTCATGGCCAGGCGAATGGTCTCCAGATCACGCATCTCACCCACCAGAATGATATCCGGATCTTCACGCAGCGCTGAGCGCAAGGCCTCTGCAAACCCCAGCGTATCCCGATGCACTTCGCGCTGATTTATCAGGCATTTTTTGCTTTGGTGAACAAACTCGATGGGGTCTTCAATGGTCAGGATATGGCCATAATCATTATCATTAATATAATCAATCATTGCCGCCAGAGTAGTGGACTTGCCCGAACCCGTTGGCCCGGTGACCAGCACCATCCCCCGTGGCACATTGATAATATCCTTAAACGACTCTGGCGCGCCCAGCTCCTCCAGCGTCAGCACCTTGGAGGGGATGGTTCTGAATACCGCACTGGCTCCCCGGTCCTGGTTGAAGGCATTGACACGAAAACGGGCCAGACCGGGGATCTCGAAAGAGAAATCCGTCTCCAGAAACTCCTCATAATCCTTTCTCTGCTTATCGTTCATGATGTCATAGACAAGCCCGTGCACCGCCTTGTGATCCAGTGCCGGGATGTTGATCCGGCGGATATCACCATCCACACGTATCATCGGAGGCAACCCCGCAGAGAGATGCATATCTGATGCATCATGTTTCACACTAAACGCAAGCAACTCGGCAATATCCATACAACATCTCCAGATCAGGGGGGGGCACATACCGTCAATATACCAGCCATGACGCATTTTTTGTCATTTCAAACAAATGGATGAAAAAGAGAGCATCAATCTGTTTTAATATCGTCAGTATAGACAACTAAAACTTATCAGGCATGAACACCATTGCAACCCGATTAGATGATGTCCGGCAGCGTATACACGACGCTGCCACAAAATATGGCCGCCCGGACAGTAGCATACAACTGCTGGCTGTAAGCAAGACCCGTCCGGCCGGAGATATCCGCTCAGCCCTTGAGACAGGCCAACACCGCTTTGGTGAAAGCTACCTGCAAGAAGCCATAGAAAAGATCCAACAGCTTTCCGACACCCAGGCAGAGTGGCACTTCATTGGACGCATCCAGAGCAACAAGACAAAAATCATTGCCGAGCATTTTGACTGGGTGCATGGGCTGTGCAGCTTCAAGCACGCCCGGCGCCTTAACGATCAACGCCCCCAGAGGCTGCCGCCTTTAAAGGTCTGCCTGCAAATCAATCTATCCAATGAGGGTTCAAAGGCCGGCATCGCTCCGGAAGAGGCGGCAGAGCTGGCAGGCCTGATCCATGAGCTGCCCAGGCTGCATCTTAAAGGGCTTATGACGCTCCCTGCCCCCGCTGAAACGGTAGTGCAGCAGCGGCAGCCTTTTCAGGCCCTGCGGGAACTGCGTGACAGGATTAAAACGGGTGCGCTGCCTCTTGATACCCTATCCATGGGCATGTCAGGCGACCTTGAGGCGGCCATCGCTGAAGGAGCCACCATTGTACGGGTTGGCACCGCCATTTTTGGCCCCCGAAACAGCAGAAAATAGAGCCTATACCTTCGTTGAAAATACGTTAGAATCAGAGATTATTTCCCATAGCATCCAAGCATCATGAGAACAAGAACCCTGGCATTTATCGGTGGCGGCAACATGGCAGCCAGCCTCATCAGCGGTCTGGTCAGCGACGGCTACGATCCACAGAAGATATCGGTCAGCGACCCTGATGCAGAGAAACTTGCATCACTGGCTGCCCATTTCAGAATCAAATCCACACCGGAGAACGCCCAGGCTGCCGCCAATGCAGAGATCGTGATACTGGCAGTCAAGCCACAGTCCATGCAGACTGCTGCGCGCTCACTGGCCAGCACGCTACAGCAGACCAAACCGCTGGTTATCTCCATTGCTGCCGGCATCCGGGAGGTCGACCTGCAAGGCTGGCTGGGGGGTGATCTCTCTTTAGTACGCACCATGCCCAACACGCCCGCCATGATCCAGACCGGGGCCATTGTGCTGCACGCCAGCCCACAGGTATCCACCACGCAACGGGATCTGGCCGAATCCATCATGCGCGCAGTCGGGCTGACCCGCTGGGTGGATAACGAAGAGCTGATGGATGCGGTTACCGCCCTCTCCGGCAGTGGCCCGGCCTACTTCTTTCTGGTGATGGAGGCGATGGAGGCTGCGGGTATCGAACTGGGCATCCCTGCCGACACCGCCAGACTACTCACCTTGCAGACCGCCCTCGGCGCTGCCAAGATGGCCATGGAGAGCACCGACAGCCCAGCCATTTTGCGCCAGCGCGTCAGCTCGCCCGGCGGCACAACAGAGCGCGCGCTGCGAACCTTGAACGATGGTGATCTCCTGCCACTGTTCAAACAGGCGCTGACCGATGCCCGCGACCGCTCTATAGAGTTATCAGAGATACTAAAGGATTCATGATGGATAGCAGCTATCTTACCGATCCGCTGGTCTTTATCATCCAGACACTGTTTGGGCTGTACATTCTGGTTGTTATGCTGCGCTTTCTTCTGCAATGGGCCAGAGCAGATTTCTACAACCCGCTATCACAGTTCATCGTCAAGGTCACCACACCCGTGCTGCGCCCGATGCGCCGCATCATCCCTGGGGTTGGCGGTCTGGATTTTGCTGCCATTGTTCTGATGTGGCTGCTTAAAACCCTGGAACTGATGCTGGTCATTCTCATCACAAGCGGTATTTTCAACCCCATCGGCCCCATGCTCTGGGCAATACCTCAGCTTGTTGAACTAGCCATTCATGTCTTTATCTTTGCCATCCTGATTCAGGTCATCATCAGCTGGATCAACCCCGGCACATACAACCCCATCATAGGCGTTATCAACAGCCTTACCGACCCGCTCATGCGCCCGGCCCGCCGGCTCATCCCACCCATCTCCGGGCTGGATCTCTCACCGATGCTGGTTATTCTGGGGCTCTATCTGCTCAAGATGCTTCTGCTGCCACCCCTGCTGATGCTCACAGGCAGCCCGTTTCACTAACAACGCTTAACAAGGGCATAACAATGAATAAAAATCAAACCCTTCTTTTACTACTGCTGTTGATCGGGTCTATGACTCCCCTGGGTGCCTTTGCTTATACTGATTACAATCTGGATCCCGAGGGGGCAATAAAGGCCTGCCGGGCCTGCCATGATAACCATCGAAAACAGCGCTTCTTAAAAAACTCCAACTCAGACACTCACCACCTTCTGCATAACACCAGGATACAAAGCACGATTGCCCCCAACGCAGGAACAGATAAAGATGGCCTCTATGACTGCATGACCTGCCACAGATCCACCATGACCCGCTACGGCATAGATATCACAGCCGAAAGAGATTGCCTCCAATGCCATGACCGCACCGCTTACTGGCCTAACAGGCACCACGCCCGAATAGAGTTACTGCAAAACTCGGGAGCCATCCCGAAGAGCGCACTTGCATGCTTCCTCTGCCACGATTTTGAAGTCGATAAGAGCGGCAATTCCACGGGGAAAATAAAGTTTTTCCCCCAATAGGCCACCCCCTAGGAGGCTGTCCGAGAATAGAAAAACCCACTGTAAAAGCAATAATAATCGGTAGCTAATAATGAATATTTATCACTTGCAACACATGTTATTCATATAAATATCATAGGCTTATGGTATAATGCGAGGTGACAAATCATAAAGATCAACTAAAGTTAAACCATGACGGTAACTATTCAGGTACCAAGGTTCATGAATGCAGGCCTCTTCCCCTGAAACAGAAGCCTGAGC
>WFXD01000058.1 GCA_015490795.1 Gammaproteobacteria bacterium | reverse complement strand
GGGGTAGTAGCGTTGCAGCGGCTTTGCGTGAGCCAGCTCACGCAAAAGTCACGCAAGGGGTACAACTTACAAAACCCAAAACAACCGTAAGCTATTGATTTATATGGTGGCCAGGGACAGAATCGAACTGCCGACACGGGGATTTTCAGTCCCCTGCTCTACCGACTGAGCTACCTGGCCAAAAGAAGGGCGTATTAGACCGGGATGGTGCCTCTGCGTCAAGTAGGCAGGGGTGCCATTTTTGAAAAAATCACTCTACTGGCAGGGCATTGCCGGTACCGAAGAAAAACTGCTCCATCTGGTCTTCGACAAATTTGCGGGACTTGGGATCTGTCGGGTTTATCCGGTATTCATTGATGATTTTGGTCTGCTGGGCCATCCAGAGCTGCCACCCCTCTTTTGAGACATTTTCAAAGATTCGCTGCCCCAGTTCGCCCGGATAAGGAGGGCGGTCAAGGCCTTCGGCTTCACGCTTCAGCTTTATACAATTTACAGTTCGGCTCATGGCTCTCTCCTCATGATTTTGCTTGGAACTCTCGAATCAGGCGCGCGACGGGGGCAGCCACGCCGCAGGCGCCAGGTTGTGCAGGGTTATACCAGAGTCGGCGGGGCGCTTCCATCACGGCATCTCTTGGCTCTACCTGAATCTCTAGCGGGGTGATCTCCAGATGAAAGTGGGAGAAGGTGTGGCGGCGCACCGGCCAGCTTGATACTAATCGGCCAGTAATTCCCAGCTGCTCATCACACCACTGTATTGCCTGATCCTCAGTTGGACACTCTGGCAGTGACCAAAGCCCACCCCAGATGCCACTGGGCGGACGCTGCTCCAGCATGATCTCTCCTTTCCCATTTTTCAGGATCAGCATGCATGTGGTGCGAATCGGTACTGTTTTACGGGGTTTGGGGGCCGGGTAGGCTGTTTCATCACCCTGGGCGTGGGCCTGGCATATCTGTGCCAAAGGGCACTCCCGGCACTGTGGCATCTTGCGGGTACAGACCAGTGAGCCCAGGTCCATCATGGCTTGGTTATAATCCGCCACTCGTTCGTCAGGTGTATGCTGTTCCGCATGCTGCCACAGCTGCTTTTGCACGGCCGAATGCCCTGGCCAGCCAGCTATGGCAAAGCAGCGCGCCAGCACCCGCTTGACATTGCCATCCAGTATGGCATGCCGCTCTCCTGCTCCCAGTGAGAGTATCGCCCCGGCAGTCGAACGCCCAATGCCCGGCAGCGCCAGCACCTGTTCAAACCGCAGCGGGAAATGGCCTGCATGTTGTTCGCATATCAATCGGGCTGCCCGGTGCAGATTACGCGCCCGTGCATAATATCCCAGCCCTGACCAGTGGTGGAGCACCTCATCAAGAGGCGTATTGGCCAAGCTATCGATATCAGGAAAACGCTGCATGAAGCGCTCGAAATAGGGGATGACTGTTGCAACCCGGGTCTGCTGCAACATGATCTCTGAGATCCAGATAGAGTAGGGCGTCTGCTGCCGCTGCCAGGGCAGGCCCTTCCGCCCATGGCGATCAAACCAGTTCAGTACGGGTTGCGCAAACGCTACAGGGGCACCGCCGCTCTTCGCGGCTTTGTCAGGCGCTATCGAAACAGCCCTCTCAGCTTCTCTTTCACATCATCAGGAAGCTTGCCTTTGAGCTTCTCTTCAATCTTCTGCTCAACCTTGTCAGTCAGCAGGCGCTTGGCCAGTTCATCCATATCCGCTCGTATTTTGGGTGCCGCAAAGGGGCCGGTTATCTTGACCGGCACAGGCACCCCCATGAGATCCTTCATATCGCTACTGCCCTGCCCCTCCATCGACTTCACTATTGTTGTGGTCAATCTGTAGTCCAACTGCTCCTGTACAAGATCAACCTGCCCCTTGCCATCTACACGCAAAAAAGGGGATTTTGCCATCAGGTCTTCATTCACCAGAATACCCTGGGTGATAACGGCTGTTCCTGCCAGTTCACTAAAATCTGTCTCTGGTTTATCGTTGGCCGGGGGCGCTGGTTTCCCCTTGATCTTTGCCCAGGTTTCACGGATGGTCTGAGCCAGATCAATGCCTTTTAGCGCACCCTTCTCGAAGCGAAAGCCAATATCCCCATCGAGGTGCTGGCGAAAGGCCTGTTCGGTGTTGCCGCGTGTCTTTAGATTGGCGCTGAAGCGTCCGGCGCCACGCAAGCGCCCGGCACCCACCAGATCTTGCAGCAGGGGCTCTGCCTGTATCTCCGTTGCCCGTTTGGTGATCTGTAGCAGCGGCTCTTCACCTCTGACATCTACCGTTACTGCGGCCTGAAGATTGCCTTGGTAGAAACGCTTTACCTGCTGCTCTACCTTAAGGTGCCCGCCCCTGGCCTTGACCTTCAGCTCGACCTCTTCGGCCAGCAGCTTTTTCACTGTGAGTCGCCCAATATGGAAGAGGCCGTTGATATCAAGCTGACGCAGCAGTGCAACAGGGAGCAGCTCAGCCTCGGGTTGCCCCTCTGAATTCAGCGCGGGTGTCTGGGCCGCTGGCGTCTGGGCCACTGCTGCTTTATCGGCTTTTGCAGCGGCTGGCTCATCTGCGGATGGCGGCAGGTAGCGATCCAGGTCGATGGCATCGACATTGAGGTTGAAATCAATGGCGGGCATGGCCGAGGCCAGCTGTTCTATCTTCAGCTCACCGGTAAGGCTGGAATCATCCAGCGCCAGCGCCAGTTTGGTGATATCCAGCTTTTTAGCGGTGCCAGCCAGCTCCATGGCCAGCGCGGCACGGGTAAGCGCCGTTGTATCGGCAGTTGCCGGCACCGGCATCTCATGCTGTGCCAGCCACTCCCGCAGATTCAGCTCTGCCAACTTCAGCACCCCGCTGAAGAGCGGCTCATTGGCCAGGTCACTGGCCTCAAGGTCGCCACTCAGCAGCAGGCCATTTGCGTGGAGTTGCAGTCCATCGAGCTTAAGATGCTGCGACAACAGGTTCAGCGCCACCCCCGTCTCCAGCTTGAGCTTCAGTGGCTTGCCCTTCAACAGGTCGCCTGTGGCATCCACACTCAGTATCAGTTTGTTGATATTGAGCCGATCCATCTTTGCACTCAATTGTGGCGTGCCACTCAGCTGAACAGTGGCCTTAATGGCGGGTGCCTGGCCCTCTACAATAAAATCCAGCGCCAGATCCACTGGCTGCCCAGGCACGATAGCGCCTGTCTGCAGGTTAAGCTGCTGGATACCGAGCTGTTGGCCGCTACTATCATCGCGCCAGCTGATGTTGGCATTGGAGACGGTAAGCCCACCGATTGCCAACCCTGCCAATGGCATGGCCGCTGTTGAGTCTGCCCTCTCTGGACGCTGCCCCGGCGCTGCTGCGCGATCACCGGCGGGGGCAGTCTGCTGTGCGCCCGCCAGATCATCCCAGTTTGTCCGGCCATCTTTGGCTTTGGCCAGGTTGAGCACCAGCCCATCCAGCAAAACCGTATCCACCTCCACCTGCTTGCTCAGCAGCGGCATGATCCTGACCTTGACCGCTGCCTGTTTGATGGATGCAAAGGTTGCCGCATCAAACCCTTTGGCATTGCTCAGCTTCAGCTCACCCAACTCCAGGCCCAGCCAGGGAAAGAGGGACAGCTCGATGTCGCCACTGATTTGCAGCTCACGCCCCGTGGCCTCTTTCACTTTGGCAACGATGTCATCCCGAAAATCATTGGGGTCAACCATCTGTGGCACAATAATGATGGCTGCCACCATCAGCACAACAGCCAGGCCCAGCAGCCCTGCTAAAACCTTCAAGAGTTTCACTGTAAATACCCCCTGATAACAATCCGACTTATAGCGCCTACTCTAGCTGATCAACAGGCTTGGGCCAGGCGCTGATAACAGCCTGCACCAGCGTTGCCAGCGGGATGGCAAAAAAGACCCCCCAAAAACCCCAGAAACCACCAAACACCAAAATAGCCACAATGATGGCGATAGGGTGCAGGTTGACCACTTCAGAGAAGAGCAGAGGCACCAGCACATTGCCATCCAGTGCCTGGATAATAAAATAGGCCACGGTCAATCCGATAAAATCACTGCCCCACCCCCATTGAAACCAGGCAATCAACAGCACCGGGATGGTCACTACCGTGGCACCAATATAGGGGATAATCACCGACAGCCCCACCAGTGCACTCAGCAACATGGCATACTCCAGGCCAAACAGCTTAAAGGTCACGAAGCAGATGGCCCACAGTACAATGATCTCGATAAACTTGCCGCGCACATAGTTGGCCACCTGTAGATCCACATCCCTCCATACGGTGATCGCCAGCTTGCGATCCTGAGGCATAAAGCCCAGTGCCCAGTCGATGATCAGCTGTTTGTCTTTCATGAAAAAGAAGACCAGCATCGGCATCAGCACCGAATAGACCAGAATCGTAATCACACCCACGACAGAGGAGAGCGAAACAGAGACAATGGTCTGCCCAAGCTCGGCAATCCTCTGGCTGAGCACGGCTGTAAACTCCTCCAGCTGGACAACGGTAATTACATCCGGGTAACGGTCTGGCAGCTGCATCAAAACCTGCTGCCCCTTTGAGATCATAATGGGCAGTTGCTGGAAGAGTTGAGTGCCCTGGCGGGAGATTATAGGGACAAGGCCAAAGATCACGACCGTAACAAACAGGAAAAAGAGACAAAAAACCACTGAAACTGCAACAATATGCGGCACCCCCCGGCTCTTCAATCGCTCAACGACACCATCCAGCAGATAGGCAATGACTGCACTGGCCAGTACAGGCATCAACATATCTCCCATCATGATGACTACAGCAAAACCAATAACCAGGAAGAGTGCCAGAAACACCACCCCGGAGTCGGAGAGATGGCGTCTAAACCACTGGGTTAAAAACTGCATCAAACAGCTCCTTTGGAGGTTCATTGAAGATCGTCGCAATCTGCCATTCCATCCGTATCAACAGGAAAAAGCAAACGCTTGTGAAAACAGCCCCAAGATGCTAGCGTCCGTTATCGGCATGCGAAATCATCGCAACCAAGTGATAACAATGAAATTACCTCTATTTTTAGCTTCTACCGGGAAAGGCTGAGATGAAAAAGTTTTTACTCTCCTCTTTGGCATCAGTGATTCTATCATCACCACTCATGGCCGGGGGTTACAAAATCCCGGAACAGTCTGTCAACTCAACCGCCCTCTCCGCCGCCTATGTCGCCAACGCCCACGGTGCCGATGCAGCATACTACAACCCGGCCGCCATGGTATTCAACGCAGACCGCAGCCTGCTGGAGGCTGATCTCTCATACATTCAGCTGACCCCTATCGACTTTGATGGTTCAGCATTTGGCGAATCATTCGAGGATGAGACCAACCGGGAGCACTTCATCATCCCCACCTTCCACTACAGCAGCCCGGCCGTGGGCAACATGCGCTTCGGGCTCTCTCTGGTTGCGCCTGCCGGCCTTAGCAAGCGCTGGGGCGGCACAGCGGAAGCCGCCGCAGAGGAGTTCACCCTTCAGACCTACGAGGCCAACCCCACCGTTGCCTTCCAGCTGCATGAATCGCTCTCTGTTGCCGCGGGTTTCCGGGTGGTCTATAGCCGGGGCCTTGTAAAAAGCTCCCCTTCTGCTGCGGCAGCAGTGCCTATTGGCAGGGATCTGAAAGGGGACTCTATCGACTACGGCTACAACCTGGCGATCCTGGTCCGGCCTGCGGACAACCTCTCCCTGGCCGCAACCTACCGGTCAAAAATATGGCTTACCATCAGAGGTGATGCCGATCTGGATTTTCCTGCCGCCCCTGCATTCAACTACTCTGGCGATGCCAAGGTTGATGTGCCGATACCCGCTGCACTGAATCTGGCCGCCGCCTACACATTCAATAACAGCAAAACCACGGCCGAGGTTGTCTTTGAGCGCACCTTCTGGTCCATCTATAACGAACTCGATTTTGATTATGACCGCACATTCTCCGCAGGCCATCCGTTTGCAGCCTTTGATAATCCGGGGATAAAAAACTGGGTCAACAGCGACAGCTATCGCCTGGGCATTACCCATCAGCTCAATAGGGAGTGGTCTCTGATGGCGGGACTCGCCTACGACGAGACCCCCGTCCAGAAGCGCTACGTTGGCTTCGATCTGCCCGACTCTGACGCCATCATGTTCTCTGTGGGGGCCAAACACAGGTACACCGACTCACTGACTATTGGCGGGGCGCTTCTCTATGATCGCAAAAAAGAGCTAAAGCTGGATGCAGACGACGATAACATCAAGGCCGGAGGCATCACCGGCAAGTTCAAGGACGCCTCAGCCATCTTTGTAACGGTTGGGGTCGAATACAGGTTCTAAGCTACACCTTTCGCAAAAGATAATAGAACCTGCCCGCCTCTTCGCGGGACTCCAGCAGCTCATTGCCGCTGTTTTTGATAAAGGCCGGAAGATCCCTGGCCGTGCCCGGATCGGTGGCAATCACATGCAGCACCTGGCCGGGCGCCATGCCCGCCAGCGCCTTGCTGGCGCGCAGTGTGGGCAGTGGACAGCTCAGGCCGGAGAGATCCAGCTCTTCATCACACTCAATCATGGGCAATACTCATCACTCTCTTTTCAATAGCCTGGACGCGCCGTTGCGCAAGCTCCACCCCCAGCGCCAAGCCCTGGTACCCCTCAGCGAGCAGATCACCGGCGACAATATCATCCATGCCCATCAGCGCCAACTTCAGCCGCACAACGGCAACCTCCGCATCGTCCGGCCAGAGCGCCTCACAAACCCGGAGAAAGCCCTGAAACCGCCTGGGCTGCTGCTGCGCCCTTGCCTCTTCCAAAAGCTGCAACAGGGCTTCAGCCCCGGCTTTTTTTGCTGCAATAAACGCTGACTCCAAACGAACAACCAGACCCAGCAGATCGCTGCACCCCCTCTCTGCACGCAACCTGTTGCAGAGTGCCGTTACGGAGGCCGTGGCCTCCACTGCCGGATAGAGCGCTGCGGCAAAGCGAACAGCAAGCTCATCACTCTGCTCAGCCACTCTGCGCAATGCAGTAAAGGGGGGCGGCCCGGCACCGCTCTCTCTGATTGCAGCAGCCAGCTCAGGGATCAGCCGCTCAAGCGCCCCGCACTGGAGCAGCACCTCAAAGAAGCGCCAGGGTTGCGGCTCAAGCAGCGCCTTGCGCATCTCCCGCCAGATGCGCTCCGGCCGGAGATGTTGCAGCTCATCCGACTGCGCCATCTGCACCATCAGGGCTTGGGTATCTGCGGCAACCTCAAAGCCCAGCCCCCCCAGATGAGCAGCGAATCGCGCCACCCTGAGCAGCCGAACCGGATCTTCCACAAAGGCGGGGGTGATATGGCGCAGCAGCCCGGCATCCAGATCCTGCTGCCCCCGGAAAGGGTCGATAAGTTGCCCCTTTTCATCTTCCGCCAACGCATTGATGGTGAGGTCACGCCGGGCCAGATCCTGCTCCAGTGTGACGGTTGGAGAGGCATCCACCTCAAACCCCTTATACCCGGCACCCGTTTTGGTTTCGGTGCGGGCCAGCGCGTACTCCTCTCCTGTTTCGGGGTGCAGAAAAACCGGGAAATCGGCATCTGCGGGATGGAACCCTGCGGCCAGCATCTCCGGCCCGGTTGCGCCAGTCACCACCCAGTCACGCTCATGCACCGGCAGCCCCAGCAGCCGGTCACGTATGGCACCACCTACAAGATAGATGTTCATTGTTGTATTCGGAAGCAGGCGTTGACTCTCGCCATCTATAGATCTGCGGGACGGAAGCCCCGTCTTCTATCAGCGCATCGTTTCAAAACGGAAGGGGAAAGCATAAACGCCATCACGGGTCGTTACCAGTACGGTAGCCTCCCAGACCATGCGATCCACAATACAGGCAGCGAGGACCCCCGTGCCTGAATACTCACCTTCGGCATCCTGCTGTAGATGCGGCCGGTTGAACCCCATGTTCATACCCAGCCCACGGAAATCGACGGCCACTGCCTGCACCTCCAGACCCGCTACCTGAACCTTCAGTTGCAGCGACTTCAGACTTACGATGGGGCGTGGCTCAATCGAGAAGCTAACCCGGCCACCGTCCGGAAAACGGGATTCACACCCCCCCGCCTGTAGATCACAGCGGCTATCCAGCGCTGCGGTGGCCACAATATCCTTTGGCGTCTGCCGCCAGATCTGCAGGCCACCAATCCCAACAACGGCAACCAGTATGAGTGCCGTCGCACCCATCCAGATTTTTTGTGTCACAGCCAGGATGCAAATCCTAAAGCGTAAATTTATTACGCCGCACCGTGAAGGTGACCCTGGATTCAGCACCGTCGGCAAAGGTCAGGGTCATCTCAACCTGATCGCCCGCCTTCAGTGCCGATTTTGGCTGCATCAACATCAGGTGATAGCCACCCGGCTTAAATTGCAGTGTGCTGCCAGCAGGGATCACAACCTCTTTTGCATGGGACATCTTCATCATCCCCATTGCGGCATCATGCTGTGTCTGGTGAATCTGAACACTCTTGAAGGCATCACTGGTCACGCCAATCAGGCTCGCTGGCCTGGCTGTGCCATTCTTCAGTGTCAGATAACCTGCCTGCGCCATCACATTTGGCGGTGCTTCGGCAATCCAGGCATCGCTGATTTCAAGCCCGGCCTCGGCACACCCTGCCAGCATGAAGGAGCATAGCAACACCCTGCACGACAGGTAAAACCGTCTGATAATCATTGACATGGAAAACATATAACGCACCTCGAAAGGGTTAAGAGTATAAGGCATGGGGAACAGCCCCGGTATGTGGCAAAACGACACACCCGGACAGGACTGCAACCCTGCCTGCAACCTGAATACTGCAAGTGCTTGCAGCATTCAGGTGTAAATATGCGAGAATACACGGTTTTCTCCGCAGCCAAAACAGTCGATAGATGCCAGCAGCCCCAGCCAACCCGCTACACCCCCTCCTTCCCACCTCGCCCAACGAGCGGCTGCAGTGGGGTCAGCTCTATGGCAGCAGTACCGCTCTGGCTATCGCCTCTGCCGCAAAAAGCCACTCGGGACTCACCCTGGTCATCACTGAAGATGCCCGGTCAGCCACAGAACTGGAGCAGGAGCTGGCCTTCTTTTCAGGGCAAGAGGCGCTGCCCATTCTGAACTTTCCCGATTGGGAGACCCTGCCCTACGACATCTTTTCACCCCTGCCCGAGCTGGTCTCACAGCGGCTGCTGACGCTCTACCGGCTCTCCAGCATCCACAAGGGGCTGCTGATTGTCCCGGTCAGCACCCTGCTGCAACGCCTGCCGCCCTGTAGCTATGTCCATGCCAACAGCCTGCTGGTTGCAACCGGCGAGCCGCTTGTTTTGGACAAAACCCGCCGACAACTGGAGTCTGCCAGCTACCAGTGCGTATCCCAGGTGATGGCGCACGGCGAATTTGCCGTGCGCGGCTCACTGCTTGACATCTTTCCAATGGGCAGTCCGCACCCCTTTCGCATCGACCTGTTCGACGATACGGTTGACAGCATCCGCACCTTCGACCCGGAGAGCCAGCGCTCGATAGCAAAGGTAACGCAGATCAAGATGCTGCCTGCCCGCGAATTTCCGCTCAACGAGGCGGGTATCGAGCAGTTCCGCCAGGCTCACCGCACCCGGATAGAGGGTGATCCACAGCGCAGCCTGATCTACCATGAAGTGAGCGAAGGCAACGCCCCCGGCGGGCTGGAGTACTACCTGCCGCTCTTTTTTGAGCAGACCGCCAGCCTGTTCGACTATCTGCCGGAACAGTGTCTGACCATCGAGATTGGACAGACACGCAGCCACTCCACCCAGTTCCTGCAACAGGTTGAGACACGCTACGAGCAGCGTCGGCACGATACTGAACGCCCGATCCTGAAACCGGCAGAGCTCTATCTCACCGCCGACGAGCTGGCCGCCCGGCTCAACCAGGGCAGATCCATACAGATTGAACACCATGAGATCCCCAGCCGCCGCAAGGGCTATGCCGGTTTCCACAACTTCGGCACCGCAACCCTGCCGCCACTGGGGTTGCAGGCGCGCACGGCGCAACCGGCCGCGGCCCTGCAGGCCTTCATCGCCAGCCAGCCGGGACGCATACTCTTCATCGCCGAGAGCGCCGGCCGCCGCGAGATGCTGCTCGATACCCTGCACGGCTTCGAGATCAGACCCGCCGTGCTGGAGAGCTGGCAGGCATTCCTCACATCCGACGCCCCGCTGGCACTGACCGTCTCGCCGCAGGAGCAGGGGCTCTGGCTGAAGGATGCCGGTCTGGTCATCATCACCGAGACACAGCTGCTGGGCGAACGGGTACGGCAGGAGCGCCGCCGCAAGAGTTCGGAATCCGACCCGGATCAGATCATCCGCAACCTGACCGAGCTGCACATCGGCGCCCCGGTGGTGCACGAGGATCACGGCGTGGGACGCTACCTGGGGCTGCAATCCCTCGATGTAGGGGGGATGGCGACCGAGTTCCTCACCCTGGAGTACGCCCGGGGCGACAAGCTCTATGTGCCGGTCTCCTCACTGCACCTGATCAGCCGTTACTCCGGCGCCTCGCCGGAAAAGGCACCGCTGCACCGGCTGGGCGGCGAACAGTGGGAGCGCCTCAAACGCAAGGCCAGCGAACGGGTGCGTGACGTCGCCGCAGAGCTGCTGGAGATCTACGCCCGGCGCGCCGCCAACCCCGGCTTCGCCTACCCGCAGCCGGGTGACGAATACGCCACCTTCGCCGCCGCCTTCGAGTTTGAAGAGACACCCGACCAGTCGCAGGCGATCGAAAAGGTGCTGGCCGATATGGCCTCGCCCCACCCGATGGATCGCGTTATATGTGGCGATGTCGGCTTCGGCAAGACCGAGGTCGCCATGCGCGCCGCCTTCTGCGCCGTACAGGGGGGCAGACAGGTGGCGGTGCTGGTGCCCACCACACTGCTGGCTCAGCAGCACTACCAGAACTTTGCCGACCGCTTTGCCGACTGGCCGGTGCGGGTCGAGTCACTCTCCCGCTTCCGCAGCGCCAAGCAGCAGCAAGAGGTGCTCACCGGACTGGCATCCGGCCAGGTGGATATCATCATCGGCACCCACAAGCTGCTACAGTCCGGCGTTACATTCAAGCGGCTGGGGCTGGCCATCATCGACGAAGAGCACCGCTTCGGCGTACGCCACAAGGAGCGGCTGAAATCACTGCGCAGCGAGGTCGATCTGCTCACCCTCACCGCCACCCCGATCCCGCGCACGCTGAACATGTCGATGGCCGGGCTGCGCGACCTCTCCATCATCGCCACCCCCCCCACCGGCCGCCACCCGATCAAGACCTTCATCAGCCAGTGGAACGACACCCTGATCGCCGAGGCCTGCCAGCGCGAGATCAAACGGGGCGGGCAGGTCTATTTTCTGCACAACGAGGTACAGACCATTGAGAACATCGCCGCCCGCCTGGGGAAACTGCTGCCCGGCGCACGGGTGCAGACCGCGCACGGCCAGATGCGGGAGCGAAAACTGGAACAGATCATGCGCGACTTCTATCATCAGCGCTTCAACATCCTGGTCTGCACCACCATTGTCGAGAGCGGCATCGACGTACCCAGCGCCAACACCATCATCATCAACCGCGCCGACAAACTGGGGCTGGCGCAGCTGCACCAGCTGCGCGGCCGGGTCGGGCGCTCCCACCACCGCGCCTACGCCTACCTGCTCACCCCGCCGCCCAAGAGCATGACGCCCGATGCCAAAAAACGGCTGGAGGCGATCGAATCGCTGGAGGAGCTGGGCGCCGGTTTCACCCTCGCTACACACGATCTGGAGATTCGCGGGGCTGGCGAGCTGCTGGGCGATGACCAGAGCGGGCAGATCCACGAGATCGGCTTCACTCTCTACAGCGACCTGCTGGAGCGGGCGGTGGCGGCGCTGAAGGCGGGACGCCAGCCCGAGCTGGATCGGCCGCTGGATCACGGTGCCGAGATCGACCTGCAACTGCCAGCACTGCTGCCGGAGGATTATCTGCCCGATGTACACTCGCGGCTGGTGCTCTACAAGCGGATCGCCAGCGCCCGCTCAAAGAGCGAACTGCGCGAACTGCAGGTGGAGATGATCGACCGCTTCGGCCTGCTGCCGGAGCCGGCCAAATTCCTGTTCGGCATCACCCAGCTGAAGCTCGAGGCTCAGCCCCTGGGCATCCGCAAGATAGAGGTTGGCCCGGAGAGCGGCCGCATCATCTTTGACGAGACGCCCAAGATCGACCCCATGCACCTGATCCAGCTGATTCAGTCACGCCCCAGAGAGTTCAAACTGGATGGCAGCAACCGGCTGCGCTTCTACAAAGACCTTTCTGACCGCAACAGACGCATCGAACAGGTCACCAACCTGCTCGACCTGATCTCTGGCAGGCAGTAAACTGCCCGCTATGAAACAGGCACGGAATATGAAACTTCACCACTGGTTCGCCACCCTGCTCTGCTGCATGCTCTCTGCCACCTCATCCCTGGCGGAGGAGGCGCTTCCCTGGTATGAGGTCGAGATCATCATCTTTACCCGCGACATCCAGCCTGCCAGCCTGAGCGAGGCGTGGCCCAGCGACCCCGGCACCCCTGATTTTGAGCATGCCCGGCCGCTACAGGCAGATCCGGCTGACAAGGTGCAACCCCTTGAGGCTGCTGCCGAAGACGGCATTGATGATCTCAACAGCGCGGCAAACCTCAACCTGCCCACTGCATCACCAGATATTGCGGATGAAAACAGCACCCCGGCCGGGAACAGCGGATTGGCTGGGGATCTGCCCACACCCGGCGCAGCCACCCTTGGCCCGTCCGGATTGCCAGCGGTGGCCGAGCTGCAACAACCCGAGCCATACGCACTGCTCCCGGAAGATGAGTTCAGGCTAAAGAGTGAATTCAGCCGTCTTCAGCGAAGCCGTGGTCTGCAACCCGAGATCCACCTTGCATGGCGTCAGCCGGTCAGTAACCAAAAAAATGCACAACTCCTCTATCTGCGAACCCCTTATGCAGCGCCAGAGAGCAAGACGGAGATAGAGAGAGAGGAGGGCGCCGAGCTTGTCACAGAGGCCGGAATATTCGGTGGGCTTGAGTCGATTGCCACCGCAGAACCACCCGGTCTGGAGGGCACGATACGCATCAGCGTAAGCCGCTACCTGCACGTCGAGCTGGATCTGCTCAGGCGGATCAGGTCAGCCACCCCCTATCCATCTTATGAGCAATCCTTTGGGGGGGGGCTTACAGAGCAGGCTCAACCGTATCACAGATACCGGATGCAGGCTCATCGACGCATGCGCAGTGGCGAGCTGCACTATATCGACCACCCACTGATGGGCGTTCTGATAAAGATCACCCCTTATGAGTTGCCGACACCCGCTGAGTCCGTGGAACCTGAAGCAACCGCACCGATCCACCAGACTGAGGGAGTTAACGCAGAAAAGCCCCGTGAAAGGGCAGCCGAACAGGAGCCGGTACCCGCCCCACCAGAGCCAAGGACAACCCGGTCCATCATAGGGATACCCGTTAAGCCTGCCGAGTAGCGTGCTCCCGCACCGCCCGAGAAACCGAAGCCGCTAAGGGACGATGATGCCCACCGCCACCAGGGCGGACAGTGTACCTGCGCCACCAATCAGTATCAGTGAGGCAATCACCAGCGTCCAGGGAGACATCAGCTTTTTCACAATTGGATTTTTTTCTAATTTACTGAAATCCATACATTTATACCTTAAGTACTTTGCGAATCATTAAGAGTATGCGACCCCAGAGGGAGTTCTCTGCCTCGCCACACTGTCCCGAATAAAATGGGCAATAAAATTGAGTGCATTCACATCCAGTTTTGAAAACTCGACACCATGATAGTAGGCTGGCTCGCCCTCTCTCACAGAGGTTTTGTTGATGTGGCGGATGGTGCAGGGGAAGGCCAGCACATCCGTTGCAGATTCGTGCCGCACATCAATGCAGAAAAACTCCCCTACCTTGCCCAAAGGCTGCGCTGAGACCAGACAGGCCCCCAGCGGGCTGATATCAAACATGGTGACCGACCGTCTCCCTGCGCCATCCTGCATATTGAGCACCAGCTGCGACCCGCTGATCCGGGTTCGCTGGGCACGGCGCAATATAACCCCTTGTATCCCTTTTGGAAACCGCAGGTGCATATATTGATACGGCTGATCACACAGGCGCACGATCTCCGTCTCAAAAGCGTAGGTAGAATCACCCGATGCAATGCGTGCCTGATAGGCCGCTCCGGCAACCAGCTTAACGGCACTCCTGTTATTGAGCGGCTGAGATACCAGCAGACTCTCACCCGGCATATAACCGATCAACTGCACATCAAAGCCGCACCCGGCATTTTGAGCAGCGGGTTGCAGGTTCAGCAGGGTGCCTACACTAAGGCTTGGGTGTAATCTGTTCATGCTCATCCACAACCGCAGGCTTATTGGCTCGCGCTACAGCTTAATCAAAAAAGAGGGTGTGGGCCAGCTATTAATGCAGTTGACCCTGCATCCGGTACATTGCAGGCATGTTTTTATTAGCCCATTCAAATCAATACCTTAACTTTTAATCTATACTTGATCTCAAACCATCGATAGAATTTAATTGTGGTCACAGATACCGCCAAATGGGTATAATCAAGCGTTTCAGACTCGCTAAATCAAGGCTCCGACAATTAACATGTTACGCACACTCTTAGTTGTACTGATAGCTTTTATAGCCACCCCCGCCATAAGCATAAGTAGTGAGCAAGATGCTCTGAACGCGGCTAAAACCCTGGTGGAACAGGGGCATCCAGACAAGGCCATAAAGCAGCTTGACCACTTTCTGGCATCCAATCCTGACCACGCCGAGGCGCGCTTTCTTAAAGGATTGATCCTGGTGAATCAGGACAGACTGGAAGCGGCGATCAAGATATTCGAAGCACTCACCAAAGACTATCCGGAGCTGCCTGAACCTTACAACAATCTGGCCGTATCCTACTCTGCACTTGGGCGGTTCGATGACGCCCGCAAGGCGCTACAGTCCGCCATCACCACCCATCCAAGTTATGCCACAGCGCATGAAAACCTTGGCAATATCTACGCCATGATGGCCGCCGACGCCTACAACCACGCGCTGTCACTGGACAAAGAGAATGCCGCCGCACGCGACAAGCTGGCACTGATGAGCGAGCTCTTCTCTGTTGGCACAATCAATAACGCATCGCATCAACCCACGGCAGCAGCCTCCGCTCCGGCTGCCAAAACCCAGCCCGCGCCCACAGCAGCCCCAGCCGCAGCGAAGGCAGCTGCCCCGGTCGTTGAAGAGGAGGATGCCGAACTGGCCATGCTGATGGAAGATGAGTCCGATGGGACAGAGGGTGCGGCATCAGAGTTCGAGCAGGGCATTCTCTCCGCTGCGCGCCAATGGGCGCAGGCGTGGTCCAACAAGGATATCGAAGGTTACCTGAGCCACTACCACCCAAAATTCAAGCCATCACGCGGCCTCTCCCGGACGGCATGGGTGCAGCAGCGCAAGCAGCGTATCGCCAAACCGCGCTTCATCGAGATTGAGGTGCTGGACCCTGAAATTACTGCCATAAGCGAGGATGAGGCCAGGATTGAGTTTTTGCAGACCTACCGCTCAAACACCTATAGCGACGAGAGCCGAAAATATCTTCGCATGAAAAGGGATGGCGAAGGCTGGAAAATTGTTCGAGAAGTATCACTGCAATGAGATTGAGCGCTGTTCACCTCTCCACTCTGATCACCTGCCTTTGGTCACTGCACGCAAGCGCCGCACCTGAACCGGACGCACACCCCCACCAGCTCCAGTACAAGGAGGAGGCGCTGCTGGTAGATACACTCAACCATATCCGTGACCGCCATCTGGATGAGGCGCTGCAAAGCATTGAAACACTGGTTGAGTTAAACCCGAAGTTCCGCCTGGCCCAGCTGGTATATGGCGACCTGCTGCTGGCAAAAAGCCAGCCGATAGGCGAGTTTGGCAACCTTCCGCTCAAAGCCAGAGGGCGCATCAACGAGCTGCGGGATGAAGCCCGAAGCCGCCTTCGCAGCCACCTCTCACAACCCCAGCAGGGCACCCTGCCAGCCAGCATGCTGCGTCTGTCGGCCGACCAGAAACGGATCATTGTGGTCGATCTGGAGATGTCCCGCCTCTATCTGTTTGAGAATGACAACGGCACCCCCCGCCTGCTCGCAAATTTTTATGCTTCTATTGGCAAAAATGGTATCGCGAAACAGGTGGAAGGGGATCTGAAAACCCCGGTTGGCGTCTATTTCATTTCACAGCGTATTTCCGGCAAAGAGCTCCCCGACCTTTATGGTGCAGGCGCCCTCCCGATTGATTACCCAAACCCGTGGGATCACCGGCTGGGACGCACAGGTTATGGCATCTGGATTCACGGCGTCCCCAGCGACACCTACAGCAGGGCACCGCGCTCCAGCGAAGGCTGCGTAGCGCTGGCAAATGCAGATTTTGAGACGCTCACCCCCCTGATTGATATTGGAAAAACCCCTGTCATCCTTGCTGAAAAGGTGGATTGGCAGGCGCCCTTTCACATTGAGCAGCAGCGCAAAGAGCTTGAGGATGCCATCGAGAAGTGGCGCAGAGACTGGGAGAGCCGCAATATTGCGCGATATGCAGCAAATTACTCACAATCATTCCAGGCCGGAAAGCATGATTACGCAAACTGGGTGGCACGTAAAGAGGCCATTAACAAGGCAAAGACCCAGATCGAGATCCAGCTCACTGACCTCAGCATCTTCTCAGACCCAGGCGAGGAGGGGCTGGTTGTAGTCCGCTTTAACCAGCGCTACAACAGCAACAACTACAGCGGCGATGCATACAAGCGCCAATACTGGAAACGCGAAGGGGATGGGGTTTGGCGCATAGTTTATGAGGGTACTGACACAATAAGCACGCCACCACTGGCCAGAAACAACCAATAGCTTTTGAACCCAGGAGCCTGTCGGGCTTAGGTGGATTGTAGCGAGAGGGAGTGGGAGAGTGAGCGCAAATAAATGTTCCCGGTTTTGAGGCGCATAGATAGTGGGCCTGTGCAACGAAAAACCGGGGATATTTGAGCCGCTCTCCCACTTCCGCAGCCAGTCCACCCTAAACCCGACAGGCTCCTGGAAAAATCAGTTTTTGCGCCGTAGTTCGGTTTTTTCCATATCCTGCATAAACGCCTGCAACCCATGTAGAGCGGGAGCAATAAGGGACAGACCACGGGTTTATCCCAATCTTTGTTAGCATAGAAAGAGAGAATATCAGGTTAATCGTGGTCTGTCCCCTATTATCGCCCTATTATCTGGTGGTCTGCCCCCTATTATCTGGCGCTAAAGGTGGAAATTACCCACAGATATCCCTGAGGAGCCTAAATAAATATCTCTTGTTCATAGCACGTAGTTCGAATCCAGCTGGATTTTAATTTATTATTACTGATGTACTTCCTTAACAACAATTCACGCTCTTTCTCAGGGGGATTCTCTAAACCTGCATCAGCACTTATCTCTGACACTAGGCGTTGATCGCCTTTTAACCAATTGATAGATACCAATCCATTTTCTATTTCTCGTTTTGCAAAGCATTTTGAAAGGCGCACTGCATTGACTGAGTCTATGGTGAGCAGCGACCCAGAAGGGCTACGCTTATCAAGAGCAACGGCATTTATTAGGGCAGTACCCATGACTGGAATGATTGTCATTAAACCTGCCCCCATTGCCACCGAACCTTCTTTTTCATTATCGATTATATTTCTTGGATAACAGCCTTTAATATCTTCGAATCCACCTTCTGAGACTGATGCTTTAGCAAGTCCTCCCGCTGCTAATACATGCCTCATTAATGAAATGGCAATGGCCACTGGACGATCTAGTGATTTTTCTTCAAAGCAGCTGACAACCACAAAACCATCGCCAAACTGATGCGCGAATAAACGAGAGACATCATCATTGTATTTATCCCTACCAATCTGATAGATTCCTTCCATCAGGGCGTTTAATGGCAACAAAGCCTTCATAGTATGGTTGTATTGAAAACCAAAACCCTCAATATCAATGTATATTCCCCAGCGTGTATCAAACATGCTTTTTCATCATAATAGTTAGATAAACGACCTCACGTCACGCTATCAATTATTAGGTTGCTTTCCATATTCAACATATTCCTTTCAGCGCCCCAGAGTATCAATTATTCACTTATTATTGGTTGCCATTCCTGAGCTAACCGCTGAGCTTTGACAACTTGGGAGGGTGTCATCAACTTGGTAATAAAGTCTCGGTTTTTGACAGCGTTTGCAGTACCGCCTAATGCCGCAAGATTGAACCATTTATGGGCTAAAACATAGTCCTGCAATACACCCTGACCATTGGCATACATAGTGCCTAGATTGTACTGGGCATCAGCATAACCTTGCTCTGCAGCCTTGCGATACCAGTGTGCAGCCTTGACATAGTCCTGTGGAACACCCATGTGATTGGCATACATGATACCAAGACTGAACTGAGCACTGGCAACACCTTGCGCTGCAGCTTCGTGAAACCAGTGTGCGGCTTTGGCATAGTCCTGTGGCACACCCTGACCTTTGAGGTACATGAGGCCAATATCGTGCTGGGCATCGGCATGATCTTGCTCAGCAGCCTTGCGAAACCAGTGTGCGGCCTTGGTATAGTTCTGTGATACACCTTGACCTTCGAGGTACATGGCGCCAAGTAACTCCTGAGCCCCTGCATGATCTTGCACAGCAGCTTTGTGAAACCATTGTGCTGCCTCGGTGTGGTTCTGCGGTGCGCCTTGGCCCTCAAAGTAAATGACACCAAGTAGAAGTTGGGCCTCTGCATGATCTTGCACAGCAGCTTTGTAAAACCATCGTGCCGCCTCAGTATGGTTCTGTGGTACACCTTGGCCTGTATCGAAAAAGATGCCAAGTAAGGTCTGGGCCATCACATTACCTTGCGCGGCAGCCTTGCGAACCCAATGCGCTGCCTTGGCATAGTCCTGTGGCACGCCATATCCATTGTTGTGCATGTTTCCAAGGTTATACTGGGCATCGGCATATCCTTGCCCAGCGGCCTTGCGATACCAGTAAACCGCCTTGGCATAGTCCCGTGGAATGCCTTGGCCATTATGGTACATGATGCCGAGATTGTATTGAGCCCCTATAACACCTTGCTTAGCAAGTGGTCTCAAGAGGCGATGGGCTGTCTCATAATCACCCTGCTCATAAGCCGCAACCCCATCCTCAAACGCCCCGCCATTAACACTGCCAACGAGAGCAAGTATCAAAATGGATATACTGCTGACATTGTTCCAGATCTTTATTTCCATGCTTCCCCCATCCTTATTTTTTGAATTTACGGCATAATATCAATTGAGCTAGTGCCTAACTATGCCTCTACCATCACCAAGAGACAACTAGGGAAATAATCCAGTCAAGGTTTTATTTAAGGGACTATATTAAGTATATTAAGTATATTAAGGGACAGACCACGGTTTATCCATTAAACTACAACCTTCTTTGGTGGTCTTCCCGCCTTCCCTCTCGTCACTCGCCTGCCTAATACCTGTGCAATTTCTTCTCGAAAACGGGTATTTCCTAGCACATAATTCCCGTTAGTCGCTTCTCTAATCTGATCCTCAAGCCCCTCATCAACATGAGCTTTAAATAATCCCCTATAGGCTTTCCGCCGACCCAGATCATTTCGATCAATTCTCAAATATTCTTCATGCGGGGTCAGCAGATCATTTTTTCTCCCCTCAGCATTTGCGAGATAGCTTGACCATGTATATTCTCTTGGATGCGCCACCATATTTGCCCTTACCGGATTCAGTTCAATATAACGGTAGCATAACAACACATACTCTTCACTCTGCGTTAAACATGAACGGAAGCGACCATCCCAAAGCGTTCCACTGCGTTGATACGTACGATTGATGTATTGAACATATCGTTGCCCTAGGTGCTTCATCAGCAGTGCTGCACTGTCTTTCTTTTTTGGAGTAAGCAACAGGTGAACATGGTTTGTCATCAAAACATATGAGTGAACCGTGCAGCCATATATATCAGACTGTTCTTTTAGGGTACTCAGATAAAACCGATAATCTTCATCTGCATAAAAACAGGCGGCTCGGTTGTTACCGCGCTGAATGATATGCCATGGAATACCAGCCATTGATAATCTTGCCCGACGAGGCATACCCTTCTCCCAATCTTTGTTAGCATAGAAAGAGAAAATATCAGGTTAATCGTGGTCTGTCCCCTATTGTCCCTGGAAACGCGAAGGGGATGGGGTTTGGCTATGAGGGTACTGACACAATAAGCACGCCACCACTGGCCAGAAACAACCAATAGCTTTATGAACCCAGGAGCCTGCAGGCTTAGGTGGATTGTAACGAGGGAGCGGGAGAGTGAGCGCAAATGTTCCCGGTTTTGAGGCGCATAGATAGATAGTGGGCCTGTGCAACGAAAAACCGGGGACATTTGAGCCGCTCTCCCACTTCCGCAGCCAGATTATCCTAAACCCGGCAGGCTCCTGGAAAAATCAGTTTTTGCGCCGTAGTTCGGTTTTTTCCATATCCTGCATAAACGCCTGCAACCCCTTATAAACGGGTGGCGTATCTTTAGGGATATTGTTTTTCACCCAACGAACCAGATCTATCCAGATACGTCTGATCTCTTTTGAGCGCGGCATAATCCCTGAATGCCTGAGTTCAATCGTCACCACCGGGATATTTTTTTGCAGCCCGGCATAATTACCCAGCGAACCAGGGTAGGTGCCCAGCAGATTCAAATGGAGTTTTCCCAGTTTGCCGGGGCCTTTGGGTGGGCCATCAAAATCCACCACGCCATAGGGGGCATGGACAGCGACAATGACATCCGGACGAAAACGTTCGATCTCTTTTGCCAGCCAGAGGCTTTCAGGCTCGCTCAGTGCCGAGGGGCCAGGATAACGCCTTGGATTGCGCCCCGTTCGCTTTATCCAGTAGCCCTCCAGCGCATTTGCCTGCCAATCAGGGGCAGGAAAATTCCGGTTGAGATCGACACCATTGGCATTTACCCGCAATGCGCGGCCTGCCTGGAACAGGCCATCCGGGTTAAGCAGCGGAACCACCTTCCAGTGGAACAGGCCGGAGTGATACTTATCCAGAATGCGCATCCATTTGAAGACGATGCTGATAGAACTGAGTTCATCGGCATGGATCCCTCCCACGAGCATCACGCGTGCTCTGGGTTTTTTGGGTGGACGTGGAGGGTAGACCTTCTCCAGAATCGGGCGGCCCTCTACAGAAAATTGCCCCGTGGTTACCAAGCCATTGTTGTACCTGCAATCACGCGTATAGACCGAGGCCAGCCGCTTGGCAATCTGCAAACAGGCCTGCTGCGCCAAATGGCTCTCCACGCTGGCATCCTCTTTTCCAGCAGCACCCACTGCTCCTGTCAACAGCATCGCCATAACAGCAGCCCAAATTTTTTTTATATTTGGCATTTTTTCCCTTTCACGCTGTTTTTACACAAAAGCAGCCTAGAGGGCTACTGCGTTATTTGGCGCATCGAAAACCAACATCCCGAAAAGCATCTGTCGGGATGCCTTTTTCACGGTGCGTTGTAGAGTAGTAGAGCGGCAGATTGTAGTGCCCCATCCCACCCCATCCGCCACCGCGTATCACTTTGTAGCGTTCACCGTACTTGGGATCCTTATGGCTCTCGCCGCCCGGATAGGCTTTATACCAGTCATCAACCCACTCCGCCACATTGCCTGTCATATCATAAAGACCGTATGGACTCTTTCCCTCTTCATAGGAGCCAACCGCTATCACGCCACCAAAATTGGATTGATTGTTGGATTTGTCCGGGCTGTACTCATCTCCCCAGGGGAACTCTCTGCCATCAATGCCCCTGGCGGCCTTCTCCCATTCGGCCTCTGTTGGCAGCCGTTTGCCTCTCCAGCGACAGTATGCCGATGCCGCATACCAATGCACGGTATGCACCGGGAAGTGCTCTTCCCCTTCTGCATAGACGCCATGCTCCCAATACGCTGGCGGGGGTATCCTTACCCGGCCCTGCATGGCCGCTACAAATTCACTGTACTGCTGGTTGGTGGTCTCATATTTGTCGATATAGTATGCATCCAGCGTCACCGTGCGCCTGGGCTTCTCATTCAGGTAATAGGGGGTGCTGCCGAACCTGAGGCCCATCGCATCCGTGTCCACCTTATCACTGCCCATAATAAAGTCACCAGCAGGGATATAGACCATATCATCGGGAGCCGGTGCCGCCTCTTTCTCCTGCTGTTTGACAGCGCTCCCTTCTCTGCCGGTATCCGCTGGCGGCTTTCCACCCTGTGCGGCAAGCAATCTGACATAGGCCAGTACATCCCGCAGCCCCGCGCTGCTCAATACCTCCTTCCAGGCGGGCATATACATGCGGGAGTCGGGATCCTGAACAATGCCCTCTTCAATGCTCTTCATCAGCTCGGCATCGCTTCGGCTCATCCGCTCCTGGTCGTTCACAAAATCGACAGGCTTTGGCTGTACGGCAATGGCAACGGCACCATCACCCCGGCCCTCCTTGCCATGACAATAGAAACAGTACTTCGTGTAGAGTGCCTTGCCATTATCCAGATCAGCTGCCAGATCCGATGCGGCATAAGCCGTCTGATGAAGGCTTAAGGCAGCAACCAGACTACAAAGTGCCACCTTCGGGTTCAAAGAACTTTTTTGCAGGAACTGACCAACTGCACATTTTCTCTTGTGTAAACAGGTGCTTGCAAAACTTTGCAGGTGGTTCATGGCAAGGCGGAAATTGGTGAAAAAGCGGGGTTTACGCACAGCAAATGAGCATTTTGAGTCCGTTTTTAACGCCGCCAGGGAGCGCCTGCGGAGTTTTACAAGTACCTCTAAAGCCATCAGTTCAATCTCTATCATCTCTGTTTACATCCTGGACGCAACGAAAACCAAAGCTGAAATTCTTTGTCATTGGGTGAAAGAAGATTCGGTTGTAGGTTGGCGCACTGATACCGCATCTGTAGTAGGTGCAGTCATACCAGGAACCGCCCTTCACCACCCGGTAGGTCTCTCCCTCATTGGGGTCTTTGTGGGTATTGCCCGGGTAGGCCTTGTACCAGCTCGCCGTCCATTCAAAGACATTGCCCGCCATATCATAGAGGCCATAGGGGCTTCTTCCATTTTCAAAAGAGCCTACCTTCATCGCCTTGCCCAGGCCGTACTGCGGGGTATTGGCCCTATTCTTGTCGAATTCATCACCCCACGGAAAGACCCTGCCGTCGGTGCCTCTTGCCGCCTTCTCCCACTCATATTCGGTTGGCAGGCGTTTTCCAGCCCATTCGCAGTAGTCATTGGCATCCTGCCAGCTTACAAAGACAACCGGATGATCCTCCATCCCCTCCGGGATCTCATTATTGCTCTTTACCCAGTCATCCGGCAGGCGCCGTCCGGTGGCCTGAACAAAGAGCTTGTATTTGGCATTGGTCACTTCATAGAGATCGATGTAGTAGTCAGGCAGATACTTCTTGTGCGCCGGCCCGGACTTTGGCCACCAGTCATCCGTCCCCATAGTAAACTCACCCGCAGGCACCAGCACCATACCCTCAGGGGCCTTTCGCTCGATGTTGACCGGTGGGGAGGAGGGGGCCGCCTTTGCCAGAGCCACCTTGTAGGCTCTATCCTCCAATGGCACCTTATAGCGCTCATCAATATCCAGGAAACGCTGGCTATAGTCTGTATTGTGGCACTGCAGACACTCTTTATCGGTCGTGTAATCTATGGCAGGGCGCTGCTGCTGTGCATGACAGAGGGCGCAGTTGGGCTGACCTGTTTCCAGATAGTCTGCAATCCGCTCCTGCTGGATATCCGCCTCCGACTCAACCGGAAAAGGCAGCTCTGCCGGCTCCCCCTCCTGCACCGCTGGAGCGGCTGCTACAGAGATCGAAGCAACTAAAACCAATGAGCAGAGCAGCAGAACGCATCTGCCAGCAAGGCGCTTCACAACCTTATACGGTGCAGCTGGATTCAGCATCAAAATCAAGCCTATAACTAGGAGCCTGTCGGACTTAGGATGAACTGGCTGCGGAAGTGGGAGAGCGGCTCAAATATCCCCGGTTTTTCGTTGCGTAGGCCCACTATGCGCCTCAAAACCGGGAATATTTGTGCTCACTCTCCCACTCCCTCGCTACAATTCACCTAAGTCCGACAGGCTCCTAGAGGAAAATCAAAGATATCCATTCTGCTTAGTGGCAACACCCATGTCAAGGAGGAGGATACCCTGTCAGCCGCCCCCGCTAAAACCCATCAGCCCGCTGGATAGAGATGTCTCTGCATTTAACAATGGGGGGGAGCAGAATGCCGCACAGGTCACGGCCTGTGGGTTCAGAGCTGTTGCAGGGGATAATGGTTGGCTTGAGTTTATTTGCTATGCCCGGATACATCGCTTCTCAATGCGGGATTAAAAAGCCCACAGCAACGCTGCTGCATCTGATCAATCAGAAACGCACCATCACGGTGGATAGGTGGTGGGCAGCAGGTGCAAAAAAACTGGCAGCCGCTGTTTTTTGGAGTGACCGCAAGGGCATATTCAGCCCACGATTCAAGTGCTGCCAAAATCAAAAGCAATCGTCTCCGATGGCTCCTGAAAAAAATAGCCCTGAATGCAGTTAATACCCACTGTCCACAACACAGCCAGGCTATTTGCATCCTCAACGGCTGTGGCAATGGTTTTAATACCATGATCCTGAATATTTGCGTTAATCTCTGCCAGATCATCCTGCTTTTTCTGTTGCGTTGCCAAATCTTTCAGAAATGAGGCATCCAGTTTTACAAAATCAATTGGCAGGCGTTTAAGAATGGCTTCTGGCTTTGGAGCTAACCCAAAGTGTGTTACTGCAATTTGGCATTTGATTTTTTTCAGCCCTTTTACAAGGTTCTTGGCCTCCTGCGTATGTGCGCGCAGGTCTGCTTCACGAATCTGGAATGTTAACCAGGCACCTTTCGCCTGCGCCTCGCGCAAGCTGTCACAAACCATCAACAGTGTGGATGGGTCTACAATGCTGGCACTGGAGATCGTAACAAAGAGGTTTATTTTTCGTCCCTCTTTGCGTTGCCGGGTCAGCTCCCGAATGGCATGTTTGACAACCCAACGATCAACATCAACCATTAACTCGCTTACTTCAGCCTTATCAAATACCGTGCCGGCATCTATCTCTCCACCATGACTGTCGAGCAGGCGCACCATGACGGAGTAGTTCTCTCTGGAGTCACCTTGCAGACTGACTATAGGCTGATAAACCAGGCGCATTTGGCCATTTGCCAGCGCCTCCTTAACCACCCCTCTTGCATCAATGACTGCCTCTTCAACCTCTTCCTGTTTCTGGGCAGTGCTGCCTTCTTGTCCCCTATCCAGCGATGCACCATCTTCATATCCAGGCAGCGCAGCATTGGGGTCATAGACTGCAAACTGATTGCCACCATTACCTCTTGCTATTTCACAGGAGAAGTAGGCATGATCAATAAAATCCTGGATCGAGGTTTCACCCTCGGAACAGGCAATTCCAATGCTACAGGTTGGATTAATATCATACCTGGATTGCCCCTTGAATGCTCTGTCCAGCGCTTTGCATATACTCCCTGCAATCGCTTCAGCTTCAGCCTTTTTTGAACATTGACTCAATATGGTAAATGAGTGCTCACCAAAGCGGGCCAGGACCTCATCTTCACCTACCGTTTGGCTGAGGATGTCTGCAACTGTTTTAAGGATAGCATCGCCAGCAGCAATACCTGCGGTGTTCTGGATTGCCTGAAACTGATCAATACTGATATACAAAAGGGAACAGGCCCCGTTTGGTTCCTGAAAATGCTCTGCCGCCTGCTCCAGCTTCTTTGAAAAGAAGGAGCGATTGTGGAGGCCGGTTTGTGAATCTTGCAGGCTGAGAATCTCTATTTTTTCTTCAAGCTCATTTGTCCTTGATTGATCACGGATAATAATCTGTGTGCATGGCTCATCATCAATACTGGCGTTAGAAAACTCCATCCGCGCATCAAAAGCGTTGCCACTGCTGCTTTGACACTTTACATCCAGTTCTGAAACGCCACTTTTTTCAGGCAACCTGCGGAGAAACGCTTTGAATCTTTTGTGGTCACTGGGTGCCACCATATTCAAAATGGGCAACCCTTCAATATCCTCCACATCCAGATTACCAAACATGCCAAGATAAGCTGCATTTGCACCGATATGCATACCCTCATGAATATAGGCAATCGCATTCTGGGAATTTTCTATCAGTGAAGCACAGCGTCGCTCAGATTCCTGCAGCTGCCGTTTCAGATCCTTAAGTTGCTGCCGGATTCTAAGGTCGTGCAGTTCACGCTTTACTACGCGCTGGATGCGCTGTAGATCATGTTTGAGGATGACATCTCTGATTTTTTCATTCGTGGTTACCTCCTCCTCATTGGCAACTTCATCCTGGTGCAGAACAATAAAGGGGAGATCCTGCCTGGCTTGCTCACAAATTTTATATGCATCCGATAGCGCTATATTTTCATCACCGCATGCATAGAGCACAATATCAAAGTCTCTGCTGTCCAATGCGCCAACAAGAGCAGCTGCCGTATCAACCCTTTTTGCATGGACTGCCAGCCCCGCATTTCGCAACGTGCTAATGCGTAACTCTGTATCATCCCGTGATGGGTCAATAATCAGCAACTCGATTGTGGCACTGGCGGGCATGGGCGTAATATTTATATCTTAGATGTCAGCTCTTGCGATTATATTGCATTTACAGGGATGGTATACCGCTTCTTTTTAAGAAAACTTGTTTTCCACCGGGGTGCGTGGGTTTCTGCTGGGGGCAGAGTGCGGCGCAATGGAGCGGCCAATAAGATTTTGGCTGCGTTCGGGCTATTTTGAGTGGTAGGTAATGCGATATTGTGAAAATGATGTTGTGACATTTAATAGCTGCATAAGGGAGATGCGCAGCTCATTGTTCCCACTGCTGATCCACAAAATATCACCTTCCTGATAAGAGTGCGTCGGCACTATGAGGCTAAGTGGTATTTTGGCAAACTTTGACTCAGGCACCAACAGGCTGTTGTAGATACAAGAGATCTTTCCTTTATCATCCAGCCTGACCTTCACTGCAAAGGAGTTTGGGGCGATAAGCTGCATGCCTATCTGTAGTCTGCTTACCGGGTTGTTTTTTATCCATCGAGCAGTCGCAACGCCAAAACCCTTGCCTCTGCTCTGCGATTGGATGCCAATTAACTCTCCGGGCTTTATTTTTGGGGCATTGCTATCAACCCAGTCAACACAGTAGCCACCAGCGCTCTCATTTCTGGTTTTACACTCGTATGCCTCTGCCTCTCTCTGATTGCAACTCAAGGCCCAGGGAGACTGGACATTATCCTCCAGCATCGTCCCTTGAAGTGATGAGTCAGAACGGCTGGAAGCTGCACTGTCGCCCTCTAGATCCAGATTAAGCAGCAGGTTTGAGGAGTCGCTCCAATCACTCTCAGAATCATCTGAATAGATGGAGTCACGCGGTATGTATTGATCCAGCCAATCGACCTCGCCCCCTGCATCACGGTCGAAACGGGCAGCATCATGCTGGGCACTGGTTTTTACAAGGCTATAGACATGCGGCATGCCCACTGCAAGTTTGAGCGTATACCCATGCGTTGTGCGAGAAAACCTGCGCTTAGGTCTGCCACTCAAATTTAGCATGAGGTGCTCGATCATTGATCTGGATAACCTGGCTCTCCCCACCGGCTTATCTTTAACGACCTGTGGCTTCATGCTCATCAGCACTTCATTCAGATGATCCACCAGCCTTTGGGTATCCAGTATGCGGCAGCGCCTGCTTAGCTTTTTTTTCTCCAGCGACAGGTGATTGGGCGGTGCGTCAGAGGAGAGCCGAACAAGGAACTGTCCGCTGTTATATCCGCTGATATCTGGAACAGTCAGTCGAACAAAGTTTGTCCACTCCAATAACTGCCCATAGATAAACTGATTCTCACGCTGCCTGAGACAGCAGGGGGCGGCCAGTGCATACAGCAGTGTGCGTTTATACAGATCCCCAATGCAGCTGCCTCCTGTAGCAGTTTTGCTGCGACTCTGAATGGGCAATCTGTGGATGCTGTTTTTTGCTGCCAATGCATACAGGAGGTGAATCTCCTGCCAGATATGTTCAGGGTACTGATCATACTCCAGGGTCGCCAAATAGAGCACCTCAGACAAGCAGCTCATTGCCCTCTGGATGGCGATGGCAACCAATCGCTTGCTGTTCCGCCCACGATACGCAAAGGACTCCAGAATAAAGATTTTATATGCGACTGCCAGCTCAGCATGCAGCTCCTGGCTCAGTTTAACGGCTCTTCTGCTCTTTGCCGTAAGGGGAAGTGCGGCATCAATATAGTGCTTTTCAAGGTTCTGACTGATGTAGCGAAGTGGCTGCCGAAAGAGATCAGCAACCCTGATGCGGGTTTTATTCGGGATAGTCTTGCGATTAAAATCAACCAGTGCATCCAAAACCTGCCGGGCAGTCTCTGAAACATTAGCCATTGGCAAGTCTGCCAGCCATGCCTGGGTTTTTTCTGCATCCGCCAGAAAAAACTCTTCCGGGGGTTCTGTGCGCTCTGGAACCCACAGCTTTGAAAGGCTACAGGATGTGGCGCGCAGCCTTTTGCTGGTATCTGCTTTTTTTAATGCGCTGGTCATAGTATGTGCAGACAATAGCTGCCAAAGCTCCGTTTAAACATTACTACCAGTAACGTAAGTATTTAAGATACCAACCTCAGATAAGCAACTCTTAAGGATGGAGCGGCATGTTACTACAATATCCCTACACTAACAAAGGCCTCTCCACATAATTAGAGTGCGAAAACGCAGTTTTCTACAAAGTTACCGGGATTTTTGATCTCTCCCCCGCTTTTTCATACACCAGCTGCGGCACAAGGTATCCTGGCAACTGTTGCCGTAGCAGCCGACACAGAAGCTGTGCCTCTTTTTTATTCACATTAAAATGCGCAGCCCCCTGCACAGGGTCCAGCAGGTGCAGATAATAAGGGAGTACATGTGCATCAAACAGGGATTCACACAGCTGGATCTGCGTTTCCAACTCATCGTTTACCCCTTTCAGCAAAACTGACTGGTTAAGCAGTCTCGCCCCGCATGCTTCCAGTTTTTTAAGCGCCTGGCAGACCTGGCGCGTCAACTCACGGGCATGATTACAGTGCACAACAATGACCGTATTCAGGCGTGTTCGGCGCAACTCATCCAGAATATCCTCCGTTACACGCTGCGGCACAATAATGGGCATCCGGGTATGGATCCGCAGCCGGGTCAGATGCGGGATGGCTTCCAGCGCCCGAAGCAGCTCTGCCAGCCGGCTGTCGGTAATCATCATGGGATCACCCCCGCTCAGGATGACCTCCTTGATGCTGGTATCACGACCAAGATAATCAAGCGCCGATTGCCAGCGATCCAGGTGTGCAGAGAGGTCCTGGTAGGGGAAATGCCTGCGGAAACAGTATCGGCAATTGACGGCACAGGCACCTGTGGTAATCAACAGCGCCCGACCGTGGTATTTATGCAAAATACCAGCAGCAGGGGTTGCCGCCAGATCCCCCACTGGATCCAGTACAAACCCATGCCGCAGCTCAAGCTCCGCGCCTATTGGCAGAACCTGCAGCAGCAAGGGGTCCTGGGGGTTTCCTCGCTCCATGCGGTCCACAAACTCTCGCGGCACTCGCAGCCCAAACCGCCGGGCGGCTGCATGTGCCGCCGGGAGCAGCGACCTATCCAGCTCAAGATAGTCAACCAGCGCCTCGGGAGAGACAAACGCATTGGCAATAGCCTCCTGCCAGGATGGCGTCTGACAGAGGCTGTCAGTTCGGGGTATCATGAGCGCCGGATTTTTGTTGTTTTGCGAGGATGAGATGGCAAGTTATAGCACCAATGAGTTCAAGGGCGGCCTCAAGTTTATGCTGGATGGCGACCCCTGCTCAATTATTGAGAATGAATTTGTAAAGCCCGGTAAAGGCCAGGCATTTAACCGGGTCAAGATCCGTAATCTTAAAAATGGGCGGGTTATTGAGCGCACATTTAAATCCGGCGAATCGGTCGAGGCCGCTGATGTTGTTGAGAGCAATTACCAGTATCTCTATAACGACGGTGAATTCTGGTACTTTATGGACCCTGACACCTATGAGCAGGTCGGTGCCGATGCCACAGCCGTGGGCGATTCAACCAAATGGCTCAAAGACCAGGATATATGCACCATCACCCTGTGGAACGGCACACCCATTATCGTCGAGGTGCCCAACTTTGTCATTCTCACAGTTACAGATACCGACCCCGGACTAAAGGGCGATACCTCGGGTGGCGGCGGCAAACCCGCCACCCTGGAGACCGGCGCCGTGGTGCGCGTGCCGCTCTTCATCCAGATTGGCGAAGCCATCAAAGTGGATACACGCACTGGCGAGTACGTCTCCCGAGCCGGAAAATAGGAGAACACTTTGGAGCCGGATCTGCATCACCCAAGCTGGCGGCCCACTGCCAGCCTGGAGATGATCCGCCTCCGGGCACAGCTCCTGACAAAGATCAGGGCCTATTTTGAACAGACTGGTGTGCTTGAAGTAGAGACACCAGTCTGCTCATCCTATGCCGCAACCGATCCTGCAATAGAGAGCTTTCAACTCGCCTGCAACGGCCCTGCTCCCCGGCCACGTTATCTTCAGACATCCCCGGAATTCCCGATGAAACGCCTGCTGGCAGCTGGCAGCGGGGCAATCTATCAGATCTGCAAAGCCTTTAGAGATGGCGAATCTGGGCGTCAGCACAACCCGGAATTCACCCTGCTTGAGTGGTATCGTCCAGCTTTCAACCACCGCCAGTTAATGGACGATGTAGCGACACTGGTCAACCGCATACTGCCTGAGCCAAAAGCGGTTGAACACCTCAGCTACAGCGGGATATTTAAGCACCACCTCGATATTGATCCGCATCTTGCAACAAAAGAACAGCTGAAACAGTGTGCCAGACAGCATGGCATTGTAGATGCAAAGAGGCTGGATCTATCCTCAAAAGATGGCTGGCTGGACCTGCTGCTCACCCACTGCATCGAGCCGCAGCTTGGGAAAAACCGCCTCACCTTTGTATTCGACTACCCTGCCAGCCAGGCCTCATTGGCCAGAATCCGCCCCGGCTCCCCTCCCCTGGCGGAGCGGTTTGAACTCTATATGGAGGGCATGGAGCTGGCCAATGGCTTCCACGAGCTGACCGATGCCGAAGAGCAGCGCCAGAGATTCCATCAGAATCTTGAGCAGAGGAGGAGAGAAGGGCTGCCTGCTCTCCCCATCGATCAAAACCTGTTGGCGGCAATGGATACCGGGCTGCCGGATTGCGCAGGCGTAGCACTGGGAATAGACCGGCTGCTGATGCAGATAACCAGGGCAACACATATTGATCAGGTGCTCACCTTTCCAATTGCACGCGCATGAGATACCGTCTGTCCGGGATTTTGAACAGATTATCCCCAAACAACGACGCAGGCGCATAAACTCTGATAGATTTTCCACATAATGAAAAAAACAGATGGATTTACCCTCATTGAACTCATTGTCACACTTGTCGTGGCTGCCATAATCATTGTCGTTGGCATACCTGGAATGAGTGTCCTGATGGCAAACAACCAGGCTGCCGCACACACCGACAGCCTGGTAACCGCATTGTCATTTGCCCGGAGCGAATCAGTAAAGCGCGGAATCAACGTATCCATCTGCGCCACAGGCACCGACGAAGAGGGAAACATCATCTGCGGAGGAGCCGATGGCTGGCCGAATGGATGGTTTGTTTTTGTCGACACTGGCGATAAAGAGCAACTGCGCTCCTGGCCGCCTCCCCCCGGAGACTACAACATGGAAGGCCCAGCCTTAGTCAGCTTCAACAGCTCTGGAGCCACACAATCGAGTGATCCCATAGCATTTACTATCGAATACAGCCACTGTACTGGAAACCAGAAGCGCAGCATTACCATTGAACCCGCCGGACACACCTCAGTAACAAAAGAGCCATGCACGCCCGATGAGTAATCACACACAGCAGAGAGCAGAACGCTATGGCCACCAGGCCGGTTTTACCCTGATGGAGGTGCTCATTACCGCCATTATTCTCTCCGTGGGACTCCTTGGCCTGGCCGGGCTTCAGTTCAATGCACTGCGCAGCAACCAAAGCGCAGCGCAGTCCACGCTTGCCGTGCTCAGAGCCATTGATGGCGCCGACAGATTGCGCAGCAATACAGCGGGGGTGGCTGCTGGCCATTACGATAGTCTCACCGGTGATCCTGATGGTGACCCTGGATGCATAGGTGACGAAGATGGCTGTGAAAGCAATAGGCTCGCAGAGTATGACTATTGGGCATGGAGTGAGCAAAACACGGCACTGCCAGAGGGGCAAGGCGTCATCTGCCTTGACAGCTCGCCAAATGACGGTGCCTCCAAAGAAGAGAATGGGTGTGAAGGCGAAGGCACCAACGTCTTTGCGGTAAAAATCTGGTGGGATGATGACCGCAATCCTGATACCGCACTCCGGCGTCACACCATGAGCCTGATACCATGAGAGGCTCGCGCAGCAACCACAGAGAGCAGGGGTTGACCCTGGTTGAACTGATGGTGGCGATGATTCTCAGCCTGCTGCTGATAGCCGGAGCCTCATCCATGTTCCTGGGCAGCAAAAAGACCTTCAAGGTGCAGGAAGAGTCTGCCAGGATCCAGGAGAACATACGCTATATTGTCAGCCGCATGATCAAAGAGATCTCACCTGCCGGCTTTTACGGCTGCGCACCTTCAGCTCAAAAAGGAGCAAGCCGGATCCACAGTACGGTTAAAAAAGACGACGACCTGGGTGGCCTCTACAATTTCAACCACGCCGTTACCGGCAGCGAGGGCGGAGAGGACAGCGCCGACTCCCTCACCGTACGGTACGCACTGCCCGAGTATGGCCTGCCCGTTACAGCCCCGATGACACCAAGAGAGAGTGCCGTATTTGTCGATAGCGACCACCCTGCCTATGATGAGCTTGAAGTCGGCGACATCATCACCGTCAGTGATTGCAGCATGATTGCCGCCTTCATGCTCACTAATAAAGCCAGCGATGGAAAACTGGAGCACAAGACCGAACTCAGCCTGGATGGCGTATACAACATTGAAACAGAGACAACCCACTACTTTGGCAGTGAGCACTACTCCTCTGCCACAGCAATAAAAATGGACGCTGTCACCTACAGCCTGAGTACAACAATCGATGATCAGGGCACACCATCAGATGATGATGACACAGTAACAAGCTCACTCTATGCTACACGGCTTGGCGGCAACCGCCAGGAGATCCTGTCCGGCGTTGAGGATTTTCAGGTCAGCTACGGCATCGACATTACCGACCCACCCGATGGCACATCAGATCGTTACATCGATTGGGATACCGTAGATGGGCAGTTCGAAAACCGCATCGCCAGCCTCCGCATCACCTTAACCATCAGCTCGGGCAAACCCGTTCCAAAAGCAGAAGATCAAGGCCCTGACTTTAAAGAAAAAATTGAATTTATTGTAAAGCTGCGCAACCGGCTTGCCGATCTATGAACAACCCAACAAAACAACCCGCTCCAACAGCCCGCCATACTCAACGCGGTGCCGCCCTGGTTATCGCCATGCTTTTGTTACTGGTGATGACCCTGCTTGGCATATCTGGCGTAGAAAACTCACTACTGGAAGAGCGTATGTCGGGAAATTTCCACGAAACCTACACCGCCATGCAATCAGCTGAAACGGCTCTGCGAGCTGCAGAAAACTGGCTGGCTACCAAAGTAACTGCTGAATCCGTCCAGTTTGTACCAAAAAGTGATGCCAGTTACAACGCAACAAAAGACTGGTTTGGCGGCCCAAGCAGTAACGGACTCTACTCTACACAGGCAGCGCCGGGGATCTCCGCCCCCTGCCAGGGAAAATCCCCAACAGATTGCCGCTTTACTGCCACCGATGAAAGCAGCTGGTGTAACGACCAATCCTCCTGTGATGCGTTGCCAAAAGGCTATATAACGCCTGGCAGCACAGATCTAGACCTGCCCGCTATTGAAGGGCTGACAAACCAACCCCGCCTTATTATTGAGTATATTGGCCGCGGCCTAGGCCCTCCTCCCAGCATTGTCATAGGGGAATCATCCACCGACACCCGGATGTATGCTTTTAGAATCACCGCAATTGGCTGGGGCAGAGAGAAAACAACCCGATATGTGCTGCAAAGCCACCTGCAGCTGCAACTTTAATGTTCAGAATCAAACCTTTAAAAGAGCAATAAAACATGCATATTCTGAATACCCTGCCTGTAAAAGCTACCCGGTTGTTCACTGTCGTTGCCGGCATAACCATACTGTTAACGCCTGTTTCGTTATACTCAGCGCCATCCCAAACGCCACTCTTCCTGCAACAACGCGTACAACCCAACATCATGCTGCTGCTGGATAATTCCGGCTCAATGGAAAAGGAGGTCATAGACTCTCGCACTGGCGACTGCCCGTATGCCTGCTTTCTGGAGTTTTCATCTGGCCCCTTCGCCTTTGACACCTTTAAAAAGAGGAGGCTCTGCCCAGGCTATAACACTTTGATGTTCGATCCATCAAAAACCTACACGCCCTGGGTAGGAGAGGATGAAGATGGCAACCCATACACCAATGCAGACGTATACAACGCACCGGAATACCCTTATCTCGCAAACCCTGAAGACTCTTGCACTAGCGGAATTGGAGCCTCAAGCAGCTATACCGGGCAGTGCAACCTTACAACAGATATGGGGCCAGATGGCAAGGGTGCATACTACTATCCCTGGGATGATGAAAACGGCAATGGCAAGTATGATTTTGGCGAGTGCCAGCTTGACGACGATGACAGGATATTCGTTAAGGATATGGATGCCGAGGGCCAGCAAAATTTTGCAAACTGGTTCAGCTACTATCGCAAAAGAGAGTATGTTATGAAACGCGCTCTATCCGAGATTATTGCTCAATCTCAAGAACGTGTTGGCATGGCAGTATTTAATCTGAATTGGGAGGACGATGCACTCTCAAGCGAACAATTTGGCGTTGAAATTACAGACATTGATGATAAATCGCTTCCCATTAACGCTGCAGCAGCAGAAAACAAGAGGCGATTATTAACCAATCTGCATCGTATTG
>WFXD01000057.1 GCA_015490795.1 Gammaproteobacteria bacterium | reverse complement strand
TCAAGGGATGCAACGCGGCATTGGCCGGTTTGGGGCGCTCCCTTCGGGCCGGCCAGGAAGCGGTCATCTGCGGTGTTGCGCTCCCTTGAATTAGCTATGGCTAGTCCTGCGGTCGCGCGCCTGGCAGCTAACCGCTTCCTGACCGGCTGCATCCTAAGTTATTACCTTGATGGAGTACTAGATGCCTGGGTCAGCCATGCGAGGGATCGATACGTTTAAGGAAACTGTCGCCAATTTGAAGAAGAAAGATAAAAAACCTGACGCCCATTAGCCCAAGGAAGAATATCCCAAAACTCCAATAGATTACGCCGAGACATAACAGCACCATGCTGCCCAAAAAACTTGCTGCAAATACCCAAAAAAACAGGATCAGCCCACAGCCTTCTTGAGCCTCAACCCACTCCGTTAACCATGGTTTGATGGTTTCAATCCGTGCGATCAATCCTGATTGTTGATTTTCAGTACCCATAACAGTGCCCCTGTTGACTTATGGGCATAATGCCCATGCTTATCGAGGTTAACGGCAGCCTCCCTGCTCTTTTTAGCAACAGGGGAAGCCAATGTGGCCTTGCATGCACAAACTGCACCTCCCAAGCCCCCCTTTGATCACTTCAGGCAGTTCTTAATTGACTTAAAAAGTAGGTTTTTTTATCCTAAACACTGTTGTACAGCCCTGAGATTCTGTTTTTAGCTCACAAATCAAATAGTTATAAAAACATCCAACGCTACTGTAGCCAACTTTGTGCTCAGCAGACTACTATCCCCCAGCCAAGCCAATATGGCATTTTGAGGACTTATGGTTCAAATCAAAAATTTTGAAACCCTGCTTGAGGCCACCCGCCAACAGCAGGAATCTTTCCGGCTTCTGTTTGTTTTTGCCAAGAGCGCCCTGCCGCCAGAGCATTCGGAGGAGGAGGCTGAACGCTTTAAGGCAGGGCGGGGTGGAGAGCTGACCCCCATGATCTGCGTGGACAAAAGCCCGGACGAGCTGACCGACTTCAAGGCGCTCGCGCTAGAGGCAGAGAAGCTCTTTATCGACTGGCAAATGGTCTTTACCGGCGCACTGCCCGGCGGGATAGGGGTGCCGCCCGGCAAGGCAGAGATTGATGATGCGCTCAAGAACATGGTTCAGGCGATACAGTTTGGCGGTGATATGTCCGGCTATCTGATATTTGACAAAAATGGTGATCCAATCCGTATCGTGTAAGCGAATGTATCGCAGGCGATAGTCGACCCATGGCTGCCAGAGCCGTCAGTGTGACGCTTTCAGTGGCTGCTCACGCCTGCCTGCTCTATGCCGCATGGGGTATCTCCCTGCCAGAGCCACATATGCAGGCGACCATACAGGGCAGGTTGGATATCACTGTTGTCCGCAGCACCCAAAAAGAGGCACCACTGCCCCACCCTGAAATGCCGGCGGCATCGGTAGTAACGGCTGTGGCAGTGCCATCTGAGGCCGACCTCATGGGAGAAGAACAGTACCCGATGCCTCCCCAAACCATTCGCAAACCACCACCAAGACAGCCAACCTCAGCCATTGCACAAGCACAGCCCAAGGCTAAAAAAGACCTGCCTCAAACGGCACTGGCTGAAACACCACCCCTTGCGCAACATCTAACATCCTATAAGCCAGTGCCTGAAGCGGAGGCTAAAGCGAAAGAGCGTTCAATAGCCGCCTCGTCCCCAGCCATTCTGGAGATAGAATCCAACTACACCGCCGCACTGCTCAAAGCCATTGAACACCACAGGCGCTATCCACTGCGGGCCAGACGACGTGGTGATGAGGGTGAGGTGGTTGTTGATTTTACCATCCTGAAGGATGGCGAGATCACCGGCATCCAGATTGCCTCAACCTCACATTTCACCAGCCTGGATCATGCCGCATCAAAGGCATTAGAACAGCTGGGGCAATTCAGACCCATCCCCCAACAGCTACAGCGCACAAGCTGGGATTTCCGCATTCCCATCCGATTTGCGCTAAATTGATCTTGTTTAAACGCCGACTTTGGATAGAATAGGCGCCACCGAAAAGGTGCCCGTCAGGGTTAAAAGGGAATAAGGTGCGCAGCTTGCTGCAACTCCTTGGCTGTCCCCGCAACTGTAAGCAAGTAGTCTGGTTACATAAGCGCCACTGATCAAAAGATTGGGAAGGCTGTGCCAGATGTTGATCTGCAAGTCAGGAAACCTGCCTTTTCAGCGTCGTGATTCCATAGAACGGGGCATTCCGTGGAGCGGTCATCCGTTTCTGACGCATTCAAGTGGGCTGATTAGAGGCTCGTGCTTGTTTGCCGTCCATTGGGTAGGCACATTGCCTCCCCATCTTCAAACAGCCCTCCTCTCTCCGCCCAGATCTATTAATGCTGTTCAGAGAGAATCTGCAATGAAAATCACCCCTAGGCTCAAGCCTGTCCAACTCATCACTACCACCATCGCCCTGGCACTACCCTGTGCATCCGCCAGTGCCATGACTGAACTGAGCGCCATCAATGTCACCGCAACCCGCACCGCACAGAGCGTTGATGAGACGCTGGCTGCGGTCACAGTCATCACCCGCGATGATATTGACCGCTTGCAGGATCAAGACCTGACGGAGCTGCTCGATGGCCTGCCTGGCCTCACTGTCACCAACAGTGGCGGTCTGGGTAAGGTCGCCGGCATCCGCCTGCGGGGCACAGGCTCAAAGCATGTGCTGGTACTCATCGATGGCGTGCGTATTGGCTCCGCCACGCTGGGGACAACGGCCTTGGAGCATCTGCCACTGCAAAATATCGACCGCATAGAGGTGGTTCGCGGGCCACTTTCGCATCTCTACGGAGCAGATGCTGTGGGTGGCGTTATCCAGATATTCACCCGCAAAGGGCAGCAGGCAACAGGGATCAACGCTGAGATTGGCTACGGCTCATACGATACCAGCAGCAGCTCATTTGGCATCTCAGGGGCACACAATAACACCAACTACAATCTACAGATCTCCCAGCTCAAATCTGATGGCTTTAGTGCCTTGAAAGATAACAACCCAGACAGAGATGGCTACCGAAACCAATCATTTTCTGCCCGGTTTGGACACCAGTTCAGCAGCAATCTGAAACTTGGGGTCAACATCCTGCGCGCTGACGGCAACAGTGAATATGACAGTGCCTGGACTCCCACCAGCGACTACAGCACAGACTTCGTACAACAGTCCATCGGTGGCAAACTGGACTACTCACCAACAGCGTGGTGGGACATCGCACTCTCACTAGGTGAAACCAAGGATGAAACGACCAACATTACCGATGGAAGCAGCACCTCCTTCTTTGATACAGAACGACGCCAGGCCTCCTGGCAGAACAACTTCTTTATTGGTGATGAGAGCATCCTGACCCTGGGGATGGATTACCTGCACGAAAAGGTAGATGTCAGCAGCACCTACAGTGAGGACGAGCGGCACTACAGCGGCTACTTTGTCCAATACCAAAGAACCTTTGGAGCCAATAACTTCTCTCTCGCACTACGGCACGATGACAGCGATGCCTATGAAAATAGAAGCACCGGCAACATCGCCTGGGGATATGATTTTTCAAAAAGCCTGCAACTTAACGCATCCTACGGCACTGCTTTCAAGGCACCCACCTTTAATGACCTCTATTACGTGGGTGCCTGGGGTTCCAACGGCAATCCTGATCTCAGCCCCGAAAAATCCAAAAGTGTAGAGCTGGGTCTGAGAGGCAGACAGGGATGGGGTCATTGGAGCCTGAATGCCTTTCGCACCAGTATTATAGATTTGATCTCCTGGGTTGAAACGCCTCCCGGCAGCTGGATCTACCGGCCTCAAAACGTCAACAAGGCGCGCATCAAAGGCCTTGAAGCCAGTATCAGCACCGCACTGGCGGGTTGGGACATTGCAGGCAACCTGACCCTGCTCGACCCACGCGATAGCACCACCAACAAGATACTGGTGCAACGCCATAAAAGAACCCTGCGGATCGATGCCGACCGCAGCTTTGGCAAAACCCGTATTGGCGCAACACTACAGGCGCGCAGCTACAACTATAACGATGCCCAAAACAGCCAACGGGTCAGTGGGTTTGGCACTGTTGACCTGCGAGCCAGTCACCAACTGACAGCAAACTGGCGCATTCAAGCTGAGATCAGCAATCTCTTTGACAAAGATTATGAGACCATCAAAGGCTACAACACCGAGGACAGATCGCTCTTTGCCGCCATCTCCTACCAGTCAAAGTGATAAGATTCGGAAGCGGGGCTTCGCCTAAAGCGCCTGCTTTTGGTTGCCCCGCTTCCGAATAAAGAACCTATGAGCAGACCACTCTTTATCGCCCTGCTGCTGCTTATCTGCCCGCTCTCCAGCCAGGGTGCTGAACAGCCTGCCCGTGTCGTCTCCATCAACCTCTGCACCGACCAGCTGCTGTTGATGCTGGCTGATCCTGCACAGATCACCTCCATCAGCTATCTTGCCCTGGAGCCAAACAGCTCCTTTATGGCCAAACAGGCAAAGCAGCACCCAATCAACCACGCAAAGGCCGAAGAGCTGTTAACCTTCAAACCCGATCTGATCCTGGCCAACGAATACTCTGACCGAGCGTTGATTGGCCTGGTGCAAAAGCTGGGGTATCAGGTAGAGACCTTTCCACTCCCCTCCAGCATAGAAGGCATTCAAGGCAACATCACACGCATGGCCCAGCTTCTGGGGCAAGAGGAGCGCGGTCAACAGCTGATCAAACAGATGAACCAGCGGCTTGATAAAATTGCTCAACAGCAACTTGCCGTGCGCCCCAAGGCGCTCTTCTATCAACCCAACGGTTACACCAGTGGAGAGAACACCCTGCAAAATACCGCCCTGCAACTGGCGGGCTGGCGAAATCTGGCTGCAGAGCTTGGCATCCAGGGCTATCGTGCCATTGATATCGAGACCCTGCTCTTGGCAGAACCTGAGCAGCTCTTCACATCATCGTACGCCCCTGGTTCACAATCACGGGCACAACAGCAGCTCTTGCATCCGGCGCTCAAGCGAGTGACTGCTGGCCGGGAGATGATTGAGATTGACTACAAACAGTGGATCTGTGGCGGCCCGATGATTGCCAATGCCGTGGAGCAGCTGCACCAGAGCCTGCCAAAATGAAGCTGCCCCTGGCACTCACCCAAAAGCAGCTGATCAGTGGGTTATCCCTGATACTGGCCGCCCTGTTTCTACTCTCTCTTTTTATCGGCTCCAACCCGATCCCACTGTTTCAGGCCGCAGGGGATGCGCTGCTGGACACGCCATCCGTCATTGCCCTGATCTTCACAGAGATCCGGCTGCCCCGCACCCTGATTGCACTGATAACCGGCGCCACCCTCGGTCTTTGCGGTGCGGCCATGCAGGGGCTGCTGCGTAACCCTCTCGCCAGCCCCGGTCTGATTGGCAGTGCCAGCGGTGCGGCACTGGGCGCTGTCTGCATGCTCTATTTTGGGTTGAGCAGCGCAGTGCCCATGGCGCTGCCCACAGGCGGCATGATCGGTGCGCTGGCTGCCACCCTGCTGGTCTACCTGCTGGCAGGGCGTGAGGCCGGAACCCTCACCCTGATCCTGGCTGGTATCGCTATCAATGCCATGGCGCTGGCGCTGATCTCCCTGCTGCTCAACCTGGCGCCCAGCCCCTATGCCGTGCAAGAGATCGTGCTCTGGATGATGGGCTCCATCGCCAACCGCAGCATGGCCGATTTTCAGATTATGCTGCCCGGTATCCTGCTCGGCTGGTTTCTGCTGATGGGCACCGGCCGTTCACTGGATGCCCTGACCCTGGGTGAAGAGACCGCCACCACCATGGGCTTCAACCTGCCACAGCTGCGCTGGCGTATCTTTATCGCTATCGCCCTGGCCGTGGGTTCAGCTGTTTCCATCACCGGCGCCATTGGCTTTATCGGGCTGGTGGTGCCGCATCTTTTGCGCCCACTGGTCAATCACCAGCCCTCCAAACTGTTGCTGGCCAGTGCCATTGGCGGGGCCATACTGCTGCTGGCAGCTGACATCTGCGTCCGGCTGTTCCCCGCTGGAACGGATATCAAGGTTGGCGTGATTACCTCACTGGTCGGCGCACCTTTCTTTCTCTATCTGATCATCAAAAGCAGGCGTTCTCTGCTATGAAACGGCTGCATGCACAACGGCTATCCCTCTCACTGGGTGGAGAGCAGATCCTGCAATCACTCTCGTTTGAACTACAGTGTGGCGAGATGCTGGGGTTGATCGGCCCCAATGGAGCAGGAAAAACCACCCTGTTGCGCCTGTTGGCAGGGCTGCTTAAGCCCGACAGCGGCACCATTATGCTGGATGATCTCAGCTACAGCAGGCGCTCTCATCTCCTGCGGGCCAGAAAGATCGCCTATCTGGCTCAGAGTGGCACGGCGCACTGGCCAATGTGTGTGGAGCGGATTGTGGCGCTTGGCCGTCTGCCACACCTCTCCGACTGGCAAAAGCCGGGGGAGCGCGACCGGGAGATTATCCAGCGGATTATGGCGCAGACTGATCTCAGTGGCTTTGAGCAGCGGCAGTTCAACACCCTCTCAGGTGGTGAACGCGCCCGAGTGCTGCTGGCGCGTGCCCTGGCGGCTGAACCGGAGATTTTGCTGGCCGATGAGCCGGTTGCCGCACTGGACCTGACCCACCAGTTGGAGATGATGGCCCTGCTCAAACAGTTCTGTAAACGGGGAGGAGCCGTGGTGGTAGTGCTGCATGATCTCCAACTGGCAGCACACTACTGCCATCGGTTACAGCTGCTGGTTCAGGGCAGAGAGCTGGCCAATGGCAGACCCGCTGAGGTCTTATCTGAACCGCATATAGAGCAGGCATTTGGCATCCGGGTGCGCGAGGGTTTCGGCCCCATCTGCACCGCTTTCGCGCTGCCGTGGGAGAGTCTGCAGGGGGAGTAGCTGCCCCTCTCTTTTTATAACGGCGCAGCCTCCCCGCAACAGGATGGGACACCGGGCAGGCAGACCTGTTGGATTATACAGTGACACGGTAGAATCAGGATCTGAAAAAATTAATGGCCGCATTGCGGTGAAATGCCCTTCAGGGGCAGAGGCAGGAAGAGAAGATATGATCAACTGGAAAGCAATCATGTTCGGCTGGATAACTACAGTGTTTGCCGGCCTGATCAATAACCTGATATTTGTCCTTATTGCAGCCTATATTGCCAACTCACAAAGCATTCCATTTATGGCAGAATATGGCGGCTCCCTGTCGTATGCCATAGGGATATTCGGACTCTTTATCGCCATGGCTTTTGGGGGATTCGTAACGGCCTTTTGTGCTCGGGAGCGAGTTATTACCCACGGTGCAATAGTGGGGCTGTTGGCCAGCACCACCTCGCTGGCACTCTCTGCCCATACCGGATCGCTGACATTCATAAGCCTGCTCTTTATAATTGTTGCCGTCCTCTTCACAGTCGTTGGTTGTATCATTTGGAGTAAGTGCCCAACCTATACCCCAAAGGTAAACTAGTACACCGTCCAGGTTATATTGATGGAGTACTAGAGAGTTATGAGCTTGCCTGTGAAGCCCAGCGGCAATGCCCAGATACTTTGGTGCTCAGTGTAGCTGAGCGTGAGGATGATATTCACGAATGGTTTTTACTGGCGCAGAACAAACCACCTGAGGAGAGGGTGGAGCTGCTGGTCAGAGTGAAGGGCAATTGGCGCAAATAGAAAAAAGATGATGAATACAATTGCTTATGGGATGAAATGGCCAGCATGCCGGATCATGGGCAGGCTCGTAATAAGGACGCCATGAACGGGGGGCATAGCTACCCGTCCAGCGACCTTGGAAGTATGCGCCAAAGAGATAGAATTCTGTGGTCGCAAGGGCAAAAAACAGAGCCGGTTTTTATGTATGCTGTCTATGCTACAGAGAAGCGGCCACCCAAAGGATAGGTGGCGATAGAATGGGTGTTACTCACGACTATCCCGGTAGAAACCTGCGAAGTGCTAAAGCAGGGTTGTCAGGTTGAGGAGCTGGGGCTTGAGACAGACAGGCGATTATTGAATTGCATTGGCATTTATCTGATTGTGGCTTGGCGAATACATGTGATCACAATACAGAGCCGGGAATGACCAGATATTCGCTGTGACATTTTATTTTCAGAAAAAGAGTGGGCAACGATCTATCTGATGCATAAAAAAGCAAGCCACCAAAGAGGCCTGGCCGCCGACGTTAAAGGAGATTGCCGAATGCTCGCACAACCAGGAGGTTTTCTTGCGCGGAAAGGGGATGGTGACCCAGGCATAAAAAACATCTGGCGTGGTTATCGTACATTGCAGAGCCATGTTGGTGTGATTGAAGCTGCAAAAGTTAGATTATGAGATGTGGGTAATGGAGAGAGGCTTTTCTTATGCACTTGCGTTGATTTTTATATCCTTAAAAACAGATATTATAACTCAAGTTTCGGAGTTCAAAATTGAGGAAATCGGCTTTATCCACCCCATCATCACTCATACTCCAATTGCATAGTAAATGAGTCCAGCTGAAGACTACGGACAAAAAACTCATGGACACGTTTATCAATAGCCAGCATAACAGTA
>WFXD01000056.1 GCA_015490795.1 Gammaproteobacteria bacterium | reverse complement strand
GCGTATCACCCATACGGTGAGTTCAAAATGTGGGGAAAAATCCTGTAGATTGAGTGCATTAGCCGCTCTCGCTACGGCTCAACTGATTTTTCTAGGTTGAACCAGTGTCAACCACTCCGGGTGTTCATCCCGGCGGCCATGCACCTGGTCGAAATAGAGGCTCTGCAGCTGCTCGGTGATCGGGCCGCGGCCACCGTTGCCGATGGTGCGGTTGTCGACCTCGCGGATCGGCGTCACCTCGGCAGCGGTGCCGGTAAAAAAGAGCTCATCGGCAATGTAGACCTCGTCGCGGGTGATGCGTTTCTCGCGCACCGGGATGCCCAGCTCCGCCGCCAGCTGGAAGATGGTGTTGCGGGTGATACCATCCAGCGCCGAGGTGAGATCCGGCGTGACCAGTGTGCCATCGACCACCAGAAAGATATTTTCACCGCTCCCTTCCGCCACATAGCCTTCGGTATCCAGCAGCATCGCCTCGTCGTAACCGCAGGAGATCGCCTCCTGCAGTGCCAGCATGGAGTTCATGTAGTTGCCGTTGGCCTTGGCCTTGCACATAGTGACGTTGACGTGGTGGCGGCTGTAGGAAGAGGTACGGATACGAATCCCCCTGCGCATATTCTCTTCGCCCAGATAGGCGCCCCACTCCCAGGCGGCGACCATGGTATGCACCTTGAGGTTGTCCGCGCGCAGCCCCATCCCTTCGGAGCCGTAGAAGCACATCGGGCGGAGGTAGGCTGAGTCCAGGTTGTTTTCACGTACCACCGCCCTCTGCACCTCATCCAGCTCATCGGCGTTGTAGCGCATCGGCATGCCGAGGATATGGGCGGAGCGCAGCAGCCGGATGGAGTGGTCGCGCAGACGGAAGATGGCGGCTCCCCTGTCGGTCTGGTAGGCGCGCACCCCTTCAAACACCCCCATGCCATAGTGCAGGGTGTGGGTCAGGAGATGAACCTTCGCCTCGCGCCAGGGCACCATTTCACCATCGAGCCAGATGACCCCGTCACGATCAGCCATTGTAGACATCAACTTTTCTCCGAAAACAGTTATTAATCACTCGTGGCGAGGCGCCATCAGGGTTCGCCATACCGTGCTGACCAGCTTGCGCTCCTCGACCAGCTCATCATCTGCCACCAGCGCCGGTGCATCCTGGAGGCTTTTGCGGTGTGCAGCGGCGCGCAACGCTCGGTAGGCGTCGGCCAGCTGCCCGGCTGCCTCACCGGCCAGCAGCCGGTGGCGGGAGAGCCCCTCCAGCAGGCGGATATTGTCCGTCCACTCCAGCAGATCAGGGTATTGGTATGCCCACCGCAGAACCGCGTATTGAACCATAAATTCAATATCTGCGATACCGCCGACACCCTGCTTCAGGTCAAACTGGCCGGCCGTGCCCTTGTCCAGCGACTGGCGCATCTTTTCACGCATCTCCACCACCTCCAGCCGCAGCTGCTCCGGGTCACGCTGGTGCGAGAGCACCTGCTGGCGGATGCGTATGAACTCGTCGATCACCTTTTTGTCACCAGCCACCGGGCGGGCGCGCAGCAGCGCCTGGTGCTCCCAGGTCCAGGCCTCCTGCTGCTGGTAGCTCTCGAAGGCCTTCAGCGAGCTGACCAGCATGCCGGAGTTGCCATTGGGGCGCAGCCGCATGTCGGCCTCGTAGAGCATGCCGGAGGGGGTGCGGGTGGTGAACATCTGGATCATGCGCTGACCCAGCCGGATATAGAAGACATCGTTGCCGATGGGGCGGGGGCCATCGGTCATGCCGCTGGGGTTCTGGTTGCCGTGCAGGAAGACCAGGTCCAGATCCGAGCCGTAGCCCAGCTCAATCCCCCCCAGCTTGCCGTAGCCGATCACCGCGAAGCCGGTATCCTCCCCCGTGACAGCGGCCGGCCGGCCGTTGGTGAGGAGCAGGTTGTCCCAGGTCAGTCGCAATACCCGTGCGATAACCACCTCGGCGATCTCGGTCAGGTAGTCGCTGACCACCATCAGCGGGATCACTCCGGTCACATCGGCCGCCGCCACCCGCAGCATGTTGCTCTGGGCAAACTGGCGCAGTGACTCCATCTGCTGCTCCAGATCATCCACCGCCAGCGGCGCCAGCAGGTTGTCCAGCTCCTGCTCCAGCGCCGCCCGGTGCAGCGGTTCATAGAGCCGCCGGGGATCCAGCAGCTCATCCAGCAGCAGCGGGTGGCGGGTCAGCTGGCGGCTGATCCAGAGGCTCTGGGCGCTGAGGCGCACCAGCTGCGACAGCGCCAGTGGCCGCTCCACCAGCAGCGCGATATAGGCGGTGCGCCGGGCGATGGCCTCGATCAGCGGTGCCAGCCGCTCCAGCAGTTGATCCGGTTCGCCGGTCTGGCCAATCGCCTCCAGCAGCAGCGGGATCAGCTGATCCAGCCGCGCCCTGCCGCGTGCACCCAGGGCACGGCAGGCGTGGGAGCCGTGCAGCTGGCGCAGCCGCTGCAGGCTCTCGGCCGGGTGGTGAAAGCCGATGCCGGCCAGGATCTCATGCGCCTCTTCCGCCTCCAGTTTGCCCTGCCACAGGGCGATCAGCGCCAGCTGCTCCGCCTCGGTTTCGGTCTGGGGGGCGGCAAATACCTGATTGAACTGCGCCTGCACCCGCTGGCGGTGCTGCTCCAGCGCGGCATAAAAACTCTCCCAATCGGCAAAATCCATGCTGCGCGCCAGCCGCAGCCGCCCCGGCTCATCCTCTGGCAGGGTGTGGGTCTGCCGATCCTGCCAGGCCTGGAGGCGATTCTCCGCCCGGCGCAGAAAGCGGTAGGCCCCGGTCAGCTCCCGCACTACGAAGGGGGGTAGCAGATTGCGCTCTCCCAGCAGCTGGAGCACCGCCAGGATGGAGCGGGTCTGCAACTCGGGATCACGCCCGCCTCGCACCAGCTGGAAGGCCTGGCCGATGAATTCGATCTCGCGGATGCCGCCCGGCCCCAGCTTGATGTTGTCCGCCAGCCCCTTGCGCTTCAGCTCCTGGCTGATCAGCCCCTTCATGTCCCGGATGGATTCGATCACCCCGAAGTCGAGATAGCGGCGGTAGACGAAGGGCTTGAGCATCGCCATCAGCCCCGCCCCGGCTTCGTGGTCGCCCGCCACCACCCGCGCCTTGATCATGGCGTAACGCTCCCACTCCCGCGCCTGGGTCTGATAGTAATCCTCCATCGCAGCGAAGCTCATCGCCAGCGGGCCGGAGTCACCAAAGGGGCGCAGCCGCACATCGACCCGAAAGACGAAGCCGTCGGCATCCTGCTGGTTCAGCAGCTGCACCAGCCGCTGGCAGAGGCGCAGGAAGAACTGTTCGTTGCTGAGGGGACGGCGGGCGCCCTCCACCTCGCCATGCGAGGGGAAGGCGAAGATCAGGTCGATGTCAGAGGAGAGATTCAGCTCGCGGGCGCCCAGCTTGCCCATGCCCAGCACCACCAGCCGCTGCTGCGCACCTGCCCCATCGCGCGGTATCCCCTGCTCGGCACAGGCCCAGTCGTAGAGTCTGTTCAGCGCCTCGTCGACGCAGGCGTCGGCCAGCGCGCTCAGATCCTCCAGCGTCTCCTCCAGCGGCGCCAGCCGGGCCAGATCGCGCCAGATGATCCGCACCATCTGATAGCGGCGAAACCGGCGCAGTTTTTTGGCCAGCGCCGCCTCATCGGTCACCTCGCCCAGCGCCTGCTGTAGCTGCTGGACGACCTTTCCGGCAGGGTATGCGCTGTAGAGTTCGCCCGATGCCAGCAGCGTCACCAGCAATCCGGGATCGCGCAGGCAGCTCTGGGCCACGTAGTCGCTCCCCTCCCAGACCCGTTTCAGGGTGCGGATCAGGGCGGCATCGTCCGGGACGGGCAGCCCCTCTGCCTCTGCTGATCTGCGCCAGGTTTGCCACAGCTTTTCGCTACGCTCTACAGGATCATCAATTGTGCTGGAGTTCATGCGGAGAGCTTAACCCGAATGGGCATTCTTCGCATATCCCTGTAAAATTCCCTGCATGCGCCCAACAGCCTTCAGGATAGATCCCCTCCATGAACTATAATCTGCTGCTCTCCGAGCTGGAGCAGGCATCCACCTTTGAGCTCTTTCGCCTGCAGGCTGCGATCAACATACTGCTGAGCGATCCCGCCCGAATCTCATCCATCAGGCAGCAGCTTCGCCCCGGCATGGAGATCCGCTATTTTCACGAGCAGGAGAACCGGCTGGTGGACGCCAGGCTATTGGAGGTGCGAAAGAGCCGCGCCACCATTCAGGAGTGTGAATCCGGCAAACGCTGGACCATCCCGCTCTATATGATCAACCTGGAGCAGAGCGACACCGATATTGCCCCGCAAAGGCAGGGGGTCGACCGGCTCTCGCTGCGTATCGATGATCGGGTGGGGTTCAGAGGCAAAAACGGCGAAGAGCTCTTCGGCCGCGTGATCAAGCTCAATCCCAAGCGCGCCAAGGTCAGGGTGGCCGATACCGTTTGGAACGTCCCCTACAGCATGCTCTTCACCGTCATCGATGGCGAACGGGGTGGTGATCTTTTTATTCCTGCCTCTTCATCCAACGGGTAGACCCTGCAATCCTCCGGAGATCGAATGAAATACAGAGACCTGCGCGACTTTATCAAGAAGCTGGAGGCTGAGGGCGAGCTCAAGCGAATCAGCATGGTGGTTGATCCCAACCTGGAGATCACCGAGATCTGCGACCGCACCCTGCGCGCCGGCGGCCCGGCACTGCTGTTCGAGAAGGTCAAGGGGTCGGATTTCCCGCTGCTTGCCAATCTGTTTGGCACCCCGCGGCGGGTTGCGATGGGGATGGGCGAAGAGCGTGTCGAGGCGCTGCGCGAGGTCGGCAAGCTGCTCTCCCTATTGAAAGAACCCGATCCGCCCAAGGGGATGAAGGATGCGCTGGGCAAGCTCCCGATCTATCGCAAGGTACTGGATATGGCCCCCAGGGAGCTAAAGCGCGCACCCTGTCAGGAGTGCATTAGGGAGGATGCGGTGGTCAATCTGGCCAGGCTCCCGGTGCAGACCTGCTGGCCCGGCGATGGCGGGCCGCTGATCACCTGGGGGCTGGTGATCACCCGCGGGCCGGAGAAACCACGCCAGAATCTCGGCATCTACCGCATGCAGGTGATCGGCAGGAATCGCGTCATCATGCGCTGGCTCTCGCACCGGGGCGGGGCGCTGGATTTTCGCGAGTGGCAGATCAAACACCCCGGCGAACCCTTCCCGGTAGCGGTGGCGCTGGGGGCAGACCCGGCCACCACCCTGGCCGCCGTCACCCCGGTGCCCGATACGCTCTCCGAATACGCCTTTGCCGGGCTGCTGCGTGGCAGCCGCACCGAGGTGGTCAAGGCACTGACCTCCGATCTGCAGCTGCCCGCCACTGCCGAGATCATCTTCGAAGGGCATATCTACCCGGACGATATGGCACCCGAAGGCCCCTTTGGCGACCACACCGGCTACTACAATGAGGTGGATGATTTTCCGGTATTCACCATCGAGCGCATCACCCATCGGCAGAAACCGATCTACCACAGCACCTACACCGGCCGCCCACCCGATGAGCCGGCCATTCTGGGGGTGGCGCTGAATGAGGTATTTGTACCGATCCTGCAGAAGCAGTTCCCGGAGATTGTCGACTTCTACCTGCCGCCGGAGGGGTGCTCCTACCGCATGGCGGTGGTGAGCATGAAAAAGCAGTATCCCGGTCACGCCAAGCGGGTGATGCTGGGCATCTGGTCCTTTCTGCGGCAGTTTATGTATACAAAATTCGTGATCGTCACCGATGATGACGTAAACGTGCGCGATTGGAACGATGTAATCTGGGCCATGACCACCCGCATGGATCCCGCACGAGACACCACGATGATCGAGAACACCCCCATCGACTATCTCGATTTCGCCTCACCCGTATCGGGACTGGGATCAAAGATCGGCTTCGATGCCACCAACAAGTGGCCGGGCGAGACCAACCGCGAATGGGGCACGCCGATTGAGATGTCGGCAGAGGTGAAGCAGCGGGTGGATGAGATCTGGGATCAGCTTGGGATTTAAGCCTCTATATATTTATCCTGGAAATCCGGTTGCACAAAAAACGCCCCCTTAAAGGGGGCGTTTTTTGTGTCGCATAGTTAAGGAACCCTAATCCATTCAGAGGCTCCTTAGCCGATTTTACAAGCTGTAGTACATATCAAACTCGACAGGGTGGGTGGTCATACGCATGCGTGTCACCTCTTCCATCTTGAGATCAATATAGCCGTCGATCAGATCATTGGTAAATACACCACCGCTGGTGAGATATTCACGATCGGCGTCCAGGCTCTCCAGCGCCTGATCCAGGCTGTGACATACAGTTGGAATCGCTTTGGCCTCTTCTGCTGGCAGGTCATAGAGATCCTTATCCATCGCATCGCCAGGGTGGATCTTGTTCTGGATGCCATCCAGACCCGCCATCATCATGGCGGAGAACGCCAGGTATGGATTGGCGGTAGGGTCAGGGAAGCGCACCTCGATGCGGCGGGCCTTGGGGCTGGATACCCAGGGAATACGAATAGAGGCAGAGCGGTTACGGGCAGAGTAGGCCAGCATAACCGGCGCTTCAAAACCGGGCACCAGACGTTTGTAGGAGTTGGTCGAGGCATTGGTGAAGGCGTTCAGTGAGCGGGCATGCTTGATGATGCCGCCAATGTAGAAGAGCGCCTCTTCCGAGAGGCCGCCATACTTGTCGCCGGCGAAGATGTTGTTGCCACCCTTCGCCAGGGACTGATGTACATGCATGCCGGAGCCGTTATCGCCAACCAGCGGCTTTGGCATAAAGGTGGCGGTCTTGCCATAGGCATGGGCAACATTCTGGACAACATATTTCAGGATCTGGTTCTGATCGGCGCGGCGCACCAGGGTATTGAATACGGTGCCGATTTCGCACTGGCCCGCTGTCGCCACTTCGTGGTGGTGCACCTCAACCGGTACGCCCATCTCTTCCAGCGCCAGGCACATGGCACCGCGGATATCGTTCAGGCTGTCGACTGGAGGCACAGGAAAGTAGCCGCCTTTACAGGTTGGACGGTGGCCGATGTTGCCATCTTCATAGACACGCTCGGAGTTCCACTCGGCCTCTTCAGAGTCGATTTTGTAGAAGGCACCCGACATACTGGCACCCCAACGCACATCATCCAGAATGAAGAACTCTGGCTCTGGACCAAAGAAGGCGGTATCTGCAATGCCGGTTGACTTCAGATAGGCCTCTGCACGTTTGGCGACAGAGCGTGGGTCACGCTCATAACCCTGCATGGTGCTTGGCTCCAGGATGTCGCAACGCAGAATCAGGGTGGACTCATCAGAGAACGGATCCAGCACGGCGCTTGAATCATCCGGCATCAGGATCATGTCGGACTCATTGATACCTTTCCAGCCTGCGATGGAAGAGCCATCGAACATCTTGCCTTCGGCAAACAGTTCCTCATCAACAACGCTTGCAGGAACAGTCACATGCTGCTCTTTGCCGCGGGTGTCGGTAAAGCGGAAATCTACAAACTGAACCTCATTATCTTTGATTATATTCAGGGCTGTTGAAGCCATCGTTCTCTCTCCAAATCTGATAAAAAATTTACTGCCCGGGCAGCTAGGAGCCTGTCGGACTTAGGATGAACTGGCTGCGGAAGTGGGAGAGCGGCTCAAATATCCCCGGTTTTTCGTTGCGTAGGCCCACTATGCGCCTCAAAACCGGGAATATTTGCACTCACTCTCCCACTCCCTCGCTACAATCCACCTAAGTCCGACAGGCTCCTAGGAAAATTTTTGTTTTGCCTAGGTTAGCAGCAGGAAATACACCCCACAGAATAGCAGCATCCATGCCATCTCATACAGGATTTTCTTTAGAAATATCCCCGGCAGCCCGTTATGCCCATTAATCTGCCTTGATAAACAGAGATCTGCATTAAAAAACATACAGTTACATCAATGTTTTGCAGACAATCCAAATAAAATATGCTGCGCACCGACATCAAGTGAGCAAAGCCTGCTACGCACTATTATGGTGCTGCACACGCCCCGCGCGCACCATTGTGGCGCTTTGGCGCAGGGCAGGGCGCCTGCCTACCGGCCTTTGAATGCAAAATCCACCGTGGCGGTTCCGCCAGCGGCAATCTCCACTGTGCCTTTTTGATCCCTCAGAAAACCATGCCAGGCCTTGATCCTGTATTTACCGGCAGGCACGTCGTCAATGCGATAGCTGCCATCCTCTTTTACGATAGCAAAATAGGGGTTATTGGCGACAAAGGCATAGGCATGCATAAAGTCATGGGCATCACACTCCACCTTCATGGCCGTGCCTTTTTCCAGATTCACCACCTTGGTGATGGTGTTTTGATCCGGCTGGCTGACGTTGAATACCGTCTTTTTGATCCGGCCAATGAGTTCGTAGGTGTGGATATTGTGCAGCACAGGGTCCCTGTTGATGGCGGCAAATTTGGTGCCATTTCTCATAACACCCAGAAAAGGTGTAAATTCGCAGCCCTTCTGAACAACGCTACCAGCGTCCATCTCTGCCGGAAAGGGCTTGCCCGATTTGACCTCATCGAGATAGACCACCACATCCTGCAGCGCACCATTGACTACACGTACAAAATCAATTTCGCGGGTGCCGTCGCCACAAATTGCACTGTCTTTGGCGACGATATATTTTTTTGGGGCGTAATCTTTGCCCGCAAGGGTGACCCTGCCCGTTATTGTGCCGCCATTGCTGACGGTGACCTCTCTATAGGCCTCAGCCTGGCTCGTGAGCGGCAGCATGCAAAAACCCGCAACCGCAAGCATGATGGTCAATTTTTTCATTTGCACTCTCTCCCGGGGTTTTCAATTATGCCGGGCTGGGCCCCTTAAATAACTCTTCCAGCATCTCGATGATGAGGCGCCGGTCAGCACTCTCTTCCGCCTCCTCCAGCCGCACCAGCAATTTTTCAGCCCCCAGCTCAATCTGAACCACCCTGATCATCTGCCCCATCGGGCGGGTCTGCCGGCCACCGTCCAGCAGGGCAGCGGTTATCATCTTCTCTACAGCCTGCCCGGTAAACCCTTGCAGCTCTTTACGTTTTAGCAGACGAGCAAGCCCCCTGGCAACCGCCAGGCGCACTCCATCTGCCGCATCATCCAGGCAGTTGAGAAACTGTTTGGCGATGGTCACGGTGGCAACCCCTTCCAGCACAACCCGGCCCTCCGGCTCCTGCATGACCAGATCCGTGATGGCATTGATGGCCTCTATACGCAGATCCCTGGCCTCATCAGCCAGTACAGCGAGCAGTGGCGCAATGGCAGCACGGCTCCCCAGTTGCCCCAGCGCGCGGGCGGCTGCCAGGCGACAGCTTTTATCACCACTGTCCAGCTGGGCAACCAGCAGGTCAAAACATCCCGGCAACCCCGGGGTGGCGGGCGCACTGGCAGCAATCCTGCCCAGTGAGGAGAGCGCCTCGCAGATCAGCGCCTGATCCGCCTTGTTCTGCACAATATCTACCAGTGCGGCAACAGCCTCTGCGCTGCTGCTGTCCGCCAGCGCCCGGGCAGCCAGCTGCCGGAGGTCAGTAGCTGCACTAAAGGTTCGCGCTGCCTGCATGCGCTCGGCCTCTCTTTTCTGGCGCTCTGCCATGCCGAGATAGCGCAGGGTATCGCTATCCATCTGCGCAGCCTTGCCTTCATCGCTATCCAGATCAGCCATGGCTGCTGCATTGTCCATAGCGATGGCATCCAGGGTGGAGGCGGCGGGCTGCCCGGCAGAGGCACTGCGCTCTTCGACTGCGCCTGCCTCTTCTCGTTCCTCTTCGGAGGGGTCAGCTTGAGCCTCCCCGGCCAGTGCAGCAATAACGATTTTGAGCGGGGCGTTGTCGGCTTCCTCTTCCCGGTCTGCCAGATCAATCAACGCCGTCAGTGCCGCCAGGCATACGCTCTGCTCCCGGTCGCCGATGGCCTCCACCAGCGCCTGGAGCAGATCATCATTGATCACTCCGACCTCCCCCAGTGCCTGCGCAGCTCCACGGCGCAGTATCGGAGGCCGGCTGTTATCAGCCAGCAGGGCGGTGAGACAGGGGATGACGGATGCATCACCGCACCTGCCCAGAAGTGCAGATGCGCTGCTGCCTACGGTGGGATCCGGGTCATCCAGACTGGCAGCAACCCTCTGGATCACCTCCGCAGAGGGGCGCTCTTTTTCAATGGCGCCGGAGAGGGCATGGAGACTGCTGTTGCGCACCGCTCCACTGGGATCATTTAACAGGGTCAGCAGCGGCTCATGGAGGTTGTCAGCCGGGGTGGCAAGCTGGCAGGCGCTCTGTATGGCTGCGGCGCGCACCACTTCACTCTCATCTCGCATCAGCAGCATGATGGCGGGGAGATAGTGCGCAGCACCCTGTTCTGCCAGGGCGTTGATGGCTGCGGCGCGCACCTCTGCTGCCTTGTCTTGCAGGGCGCGGCTCAGGGCGCGGCTGGCCTCTGCGGATCGCACCGCACCCAGCGCCCTGGCCGCACGCCTGCGGCTTCGGGGCGAGCCCTGTTGCAGGCGTTGGGTGAGTATATCTGTTGCTTGCCCCCCGATCTGTGCCAGCACCTTGAGCGCCTCGCTCTCGATATCCTGGTGCTCATGGTTATCCATAATATCGACCAGTATCGCTATTGCACGCTCCTCCTTGATCCTGCCCAGCGCCCGGATGGCCTCCAGCTGAACACCCCACCAGCTGTCCCAGTCATCATCCATCTCCAGCCTTGCGGGACGTTCCGCCGCAACCTCAAGCAGCACATCGCTGGCCTCTTTAGCACCGAGTGCGCCAAGTGCGCTGGCCACTGCGGTGCAGATCTCCCCGCTGGTCTCATGCTTCAGGGATTCGATCAGAGGGGGGATGGCCCTGCTGCTGCCAATTCTGCCCAGTGCTTCAGCAGCATCGACGCAGACATCAATGTCTTCATCGCGCAGCCGTGCAATCAGCGCATCTACCGCCGCATTGCCACCAAACACCCCCAGGGCCTGGGCAGCATAGCAGCGATCGGCCTCATCTCCGGTCTCCAATAGACGGGTTAGTGCCGCTATGGCTTGCTGCGGTGAAGACATGGGGGGGGGTTCTCTAAAACGGATTGGGGTAGTATAGGCAGAATTTATATCAATGGACTTAATCAAGGGGATATATTATGAACTATAGGAACATTGTGCTCTGTATTGCGCTTTTGGTGGTGCTCATCACCCCGGTGCAGGCTGGCTGGCTTGACCGGTTGAAGGATGGGGTTTTAGGCAGTGAGGCCGTCACCGAAAGTGTCTCGGAACTGGCCTCGGATGAGATTGTAGACGGCCTGCGGGAGGCACTGGAGAAAGGCGTGCGCATCGCCGTGGATCTGCTGGGCCAGACGGATGGCTATTTTGCCAACCCAAAGGTGCGCATCCCTCTGCCGGAGCATCTTCAGCAGCTCTCCAGCGGGCTGCGCATGTTGGGACAGGGTCAGTACGCCGACGAGTTCGAGCTGACCATGAACCGGGCAGCGGAGGCCGCAGCACCCGAGGCCAAAGCCATCTTCATGGATGCCATCCGCGATATGACTATCGAGGATGCCAGGAAGATCCTCGATGGGGCAGATGATGCCGCAACACAATATTTTCGCAAGGTGGGTGAAGAGCGCCTGCGCGAGCGCATGCAGCCTGTCATTGAGCAGGCCACCGGCAAGGCGGGCGTAACCAGCGCCTACAATAGTTTGACTAAAAGCCTGGAATTCCTGGGTGATGCGGTTGATACCCGGCCACTCGATCTCAACAACTATGTAACCGGCAAGGCATTGGATGGCCTGTTTTTAATGATTGCAGAGGAGGAGAAACGCATCCGTGAAAACCCGGTGGAGCGCACCACTGATCTGCTTAAGAAGGTGTTTGGTTCAAGCTGAAAACTGGAAAAACCCACATTAAGGCTTACTCATGAAAATCATCCGCCTTAAACTCTATCTCCCCCTCTGATGCTGGCTCCTGCGCGGTCGGGACTCCATCCTCCGGGGTCTCTTCCTCTACGGGAGCCTCTTTTATCATCCTGAAAATATCACTGGGGATGACCCGAATCTTTTTTAAGCACAGCCCTTTGCCCGGCATAAACCGATTGAGTTCGCCCATATTGCAGCGATCAGCGCCATGCACTTTTACATACCGGATATCCTGGCACTGAACCTCTGTAAAGATAATCTCCCGGTACTGTGTAAGGGTAGGTCTTATCCTCGAAAACTCCTTGAAGACCGTCTGAAACCGGATGTTTTTACCAATGTATGCTGAAAACTGGGGAACCAGGGTTTTTATATCTACGGTTAAATGGTTTTCTAATCTAATGCCCAGCTTGCACCCATTTGGCAGCGCCTTTTTCCCGACCACTGTCAGGCTGACATATTCTCCCTCTTCAGCCGCCTCCTCCTCAATATAACTCCAGGTCATATCATCTTTAAGAAGCACCCGCTTGCCATCAGCGGTGAGCGCCTCAATATCAGCGTTGGCTGCACCCGTAAAGATAAAAAAACCCAGTGTAGCAATAGAGAAATTTTTCGCTGCCATTTGTTATCCCCGGTTTGGCTGTGCGTGGCATCAGGGCATAAGAGTAGCACCATAGAGAGCAAGCCCCAACCCTGTCATCAGGCCAGATCATCAACCGCCACATGATATGTCGGATCTTCAATGACATTGACCTCGACCAGGTTGCCTGCCTTATGCAACAACTGGCGGCATTCGGGGCTCAGATGTCTAAGGTGCAGTATTTTCCCTGCATTGAGATAACGCTCGGCCAGGTTATCGATGGCCTCCAGCCCTGAGTGGTCCACCACCCGTGAGTGCTGGAATTCGACCACCACATCGTCTGGATCGCTGCGTGGATCAAACAGCTCCATAAAGCTGTGCACCGAACCAAAAAAGAGCGGGCCGTGCAGCTCGTAAACCTTGGAGCCATTCTCTGCAACAAAGGTTTTGACATTGATATGTTTGGCATGCTGCCAGGCGAACACCAGGGCAGATACGATCACCCCGACAATAACGGCAATCGCCAGATCCGTTGCCACGGTTACTGCCGATACCAGTATCAAAACAAAGGCATCGGAACGGGGGATCTTGCCCATGATGCGGAAGCTGGACCACTCAAAGGTGCCCAGCACCACAATGAACATCACTCCGGTCAATGCCGCCAGCGGGATCACCTCGATCAGGTCAGAGGCGAACAGAATGAAGGCCAGCAGACAGAGTGCTGCCGTAATACCCGACAGGCGGCTGCGGCCACCGGAGTTGACGTTGATCATGCTCTGGCCAATCATTGCGCAACCGCCCATACCGCCAAACATCCCCGTCACGGTATTGGCCACGCCCTGAGCCACACACTCTTTATTGCCGCGTCCACGGGTCTCGGTGATTTCATCAATCAGGCTCAGCGTCAGCAGCGACTCAATCAGACCAATGGCGGCCAGAATGATCGAGTAGGGCAGGATGACCCAGAGCGTCTCCAGCGAGAACGGAACCGCTGGAATATGAAACTCAGGAAAACCACCTGCAATCGAAGCGAGATCACCGACCGTACGCAGATCCAGGCCCAGACCAATCACCAGCAGGGAGACCACCACAATGGCTACCAGCGATGAAGGTACTGCTGTGGTAAAGCGGGGCAGATAGTGAATAATCGCCATCGTCAGCCCCACCATGGCCAGCATCAGCCAGAGCCCATCACCGCTCATCCACTCCATCCCGCCACCGGCACTGGCAGCCTGAAAATTACTCAGCTGCGCAAGGAAGATCACAATCGCCAGGCCGTTAACAAAGCCCAGCATCACTGGGTGGGGCACGATGCGGATAAATTTACCCAGGCGCAACACGCCAGCCAGCATCTGGATCAACCCCATCAGCACTACTGCGGCAAATAGATACTCAACCCCGTGGCTGGCAACCAGATCAACCATCACGACGGCCAGGGCGCCCGTGGCGCCAGAGATCATGCCAGGGCGCCCACCGATTGAGGCGGTAATCAGTCCCACCATGAAGGCGGCATAGAGGCCCACCAGAGGGTTCACTCCCGCAACGAATGCAAATGCGATGGCCTCGGGCACCAGCGCCAGGGCCACGGTCAATCCTGATAGCAGGTCATCTTTAAAGCTGGCGGGGCGGCGGGAGCGGAGGAGTTCAAACATGAAAGGGGAGCCTTATCTCCTTTTGCCAAGGCAAAAAAGCTGCGGATTGTACCGCCTATTGGCGGCCCTTCCAATAGCTTTGCCAAATTCCTCTTCAGTTCGGGAAGCTAAAGAATGTAAAAGAATCACTCAAGAAGCGTTTTTGCTAGCCGCAAACAGAGGTATCGGTTCAAATGTTGCTGGTTTTTGTAATAAGGAGAACGGGGTTATGACGAGGTGGCAGACAGTACAGGCTCTATCAACAGTACAGGCTCTATCAACAGTACAGGCTCTATCAATAGTGCTTTTTCTAACGGTGACAGCACAGACAGTGGAAGCCAAGCCAAAGTATATTGGCGTGGCAAAATGCGCAAACTGCCATAAGGCGAACTATCTTGCATGGAAGACCAGCAGCCATGCCAAAACATTCAATGTGTTGAAGCCGGGCAAAAGAAAAAAGGCAAAGCTGCGTGCCGAACTTGATCCTGAAAAAGATTATACGACAGATAAAAAATGCGTGAAATGCCATGTAACAGGCTATCGTAAAAAAGGGGGGTTCAAGGATATTGAATCCACTCCACAGATGGCAGGCGTAGGCTGCGAATCATGTCATGGCCCCGGCAGCAAATATGCCGTGCTGCACGATAAAAAAATGTACGGTTTTGAAAAGAGAGAGGCCACCGAGCTTGGGCAGCTTTATGGTGCAGACGATGAAGCGGTCTGCCTGCAATGCCATCTCCACAAAGACTCTCCATTCCATGAAAAGCTGGATAAAAAATACAAATGGGACTGGAAGGAGAAGCTAAAGGTGCGCAAGGCATATCACCCTAAACCCAAGGGGAAGAGCCAGTTCTCGTTTTAGGAAACAGTGAAGCATGGGCTTAATCAAGCATCTATTACAATATCTTGGAAACAGGAAGCTCAGTACAAAGTTTATTGGCGCAATAGCAATCATATTGCTATTTATGACGGTAATGGATATCACCTTCAACGCCAAAAAAAGCAGAAAAATCACACAAGATGCAGTAAAAGAGTGGACATTTCTGTTTGCCGAAAATGTACGCGTCTCTTTGAATACACTCATGCGCAATGGAGAGATGGGTATCCGCTTTTCGCTCTTCGAGACCATGCAGAAAGAGCTGACCGGGCTAAACGATGTGCGGGTTATCAGAAGCCAACTGACAAATGACCTGTTCATGGAGGTCAACAGAAGAAAGGTAATACCACCGCTTAAAGATGCAAAGAGTGGATATGAAAATGAGCTTTTGGCATTGAGCACCACACTGGCAGCAACTGCGGATGAAGATGAAAGAGAGGAGCTTCAGGAGCAGATAGAGGATTTAGCCTACAGCATTGCAGAAATTGATGAGCAAATTGAAGAGGCCTCTGCCTTTATTGCAATGGACCCTCGAGAGCAACCCAGAGACAAACTGGATGAAGAGGTGCTGACAACGGGCAAAGCCATCTATCGTTTCAATGGTGACAATGCAAGAGTGCTCATACCCTATACTGCCAAAAAAGAGGGCTGTTCCGAGCAAGATGGCTGCCATTTATATGCCAAACCCGGAGATGTATTAGGCGCAATCAATCTTGAGTTTTCACTGGAGGCAATAAACCGGCAGATCAGCGATAACAATGTAGAGATGGCAGGGCTATGGTTTATACGCTTTATAATATTTTTACTGGTTATTATCTTTCTGCTGTCATTCATCATCACCAAGAACCTTTATAAAATGCTCGATGTTTTCAACAAAATATCAGACGGTGACTTTTCAGTACGCGCAGAGGTAAAAAGTAAAGATGAAATAGGCCTGTTAGGCAACGGCTTTAATAAAATGGCCGCCTCACTTGAAGAGACAAGGAAGGAGCTGGATAAGCGGCTGCTTGAAATCTATGCCCTGTATAATGTAAGCAAGACCCTCAACACCGGCTTCGAAACAGAACAGTTGCTGATAAAACTGATAGAGGATATCAGTAAAAACATGGACATTGATCGCATAATGATTCTGCTGCCGGACAAGAAATTTACCAAACTAATGGTCGCCTCACATACAGGGTTTACCAAAGAGGAGATCAGCCGCGTAAAACCAAGTCTGTATAAAGGGGTCTACTCCCTGGTTGCATCTGAAGGTATCTGCCGGATTATTGAAAATATTGATACCGATGTTACGGTGATTGAGCAAGATATATTCAGCACCGACATTGGATCATTGATTGCTGTCCCGCTACTAAGGCGCGGTGAAGTATTAGGCATTATCTGCGCTTTTAAAAACCGCCCAAAGCAGTTTGGATTTTCTGATCTGAAGCTGTTTAACAGCGTGGCCGAACACCTGGCTGTTGCAATGGAAAATGCCCGCCTGTTTGAAAAGACAAAAGAGATGGCCATTACAGACGGCCTGACCGGCCTGTATAACAAACGATTCATGCTGGAGAAGCTAGAGTCTGAAATTGATCGTGCGGCAAGAGGCGAGCATGATCTGTCATTCCTGATAATGGATATTGACAACTTTAAACACTTTAACGATACAAATGGGCACCCGGCAGGCGACAGACTACTTAAAGAGCTTGCATCCATCATACAAAATTCAATCAGAAAAACAGATATCGCATGCCGTTATGGTGGAGAGGAGTTTGTAGTGATACTCCCTGAAACCCAAAAGGCAGATGCAAAAATTGTCGCCGAGAAGCTGGTCAAAAAGATCGCTGAACACCCTTTTGAGTTTGCAGAAAACCAGCCGCTTGGGTGCGTATCTGTCAGTATGGGGCTGGCTGCCTACCCATGCGATGCCTCTGATTTTGAGGAGCTGATAATTGTGGGTGACAAAGCGCTTTACACAGCCAAGACCAGTGGTAAAAACAGGGTCGTGCCAAGCTAGGAGCCTGTCGGGCTCCTGGGTTCAAGCCTTTTTTATAAAGAGGCGCCGCCCGGCGTTACAGCACAGCTGATTTGCTTATATTTGGAGCTATAGGCAACCCCCTCATATTTGCTAGGATAGCGCTTTGCCAAACCTGACCGGGGGGAGAGAACAGATGGGGCCACAGGCCATGTGCAGGCGCACTCTTCTTGCTGTAGTGATGGGCGCCGGATTGACATTCGGTGCCCAGGCGGCCCTTGTGCCAGAGCTTGGCCCCTTGCCGCCCATCCAGTACGACAAGGCAAAAGCCGAGCTGGGCAAGCGCCTCTTTTTTGACAAGCGGCTCTCCGGTGATGCCGGCATCGCCTGTGCAACCTGCCATGATCCAAAGCAGGGCTGGACCCAAAACCAGCCACTATCCGATGGCTATCCGGGCAATGGCCACTTTCGAAATGCTCCGACGCTGATCAATGTGGCGTATAAAAAGGTCTGGAACCATGATGGGCGTATCGGCACCAGCCTGGACGACATGGTGCGTGAGATGATCACCGAAGACTACATCATGAATATGGATATGCGCATCATGCAGGAGCGGCTGAAGCAGGACCCTCTCTACCTGGAGATGTTCAGGGATGCAGGTTATGGCGAGCCATCCAACGGAGGTGTGCGACAGGCTATTCCTGAGTTTTTGAAGAGTCTAACCTCCCGCAACGCACCGTTCGATACGGGTAAGATGTCAACAGCCGCCAGAAAAGGTCTACAGCTGTTCAAGGGCAAAGCGGGCTGCATCCAGTGCCACAACGGGCCGCTCGCCTCTGACGGCAAGGCACACAATACCGGCGTGCCAGAGAACTTCGGCATCTTCCTCAACCCCGAAAACCACCAGGCCTTTATCGCCTTTGCACTGTTCCAGGGCATCGAGAATTACATGAACCTGAAGCGCGATCCGGGTTATTACAACGTGACCCTGGATCAGGCCGACATGGGTAAATTTATCACCCCCAGCCTGCGGGAGCTGAAATATACCGCCCCCTATATGCACAACGGCATGCTGGCGACTCTGGAAGAGGTGGTCGCCTTCTACAACGCGGGTGGCGGTAAAGAGAGCCGCAAAAGCCCACTGCTGAAGCCGCTGGGATTGAGCGAGGATGAACAGCGCAATCTGGTCGCCTTCCTGCTGGCGCTCTCCGGTGATCCGCTGACCACGGCAGAGCATATCTGGCAGCAGCCATTCCCCGCTGAATACAGCGCCATCGAGAACTGGAAAGATGTCCGCAACTAAGCCATGAAAAGCAGCGCAAGATGCTATCTGCCCCTGATGATTGCTGTTATGGGGTTGATGATCACACAACCGGCAGCACCGCACAGACGATAAAAGGCGGCATGCGCACCCCCCCTCCGCTGGCGCCGCTGGGGCCACCCCCCATCCCGGCGGACAACCCGCAAAGCCCGGCCAAGATCGAATGGGGCAGATACCTCTTCTTCGATCCGCGCCTGGGCGGCGATGCCTCTACCGGCTGCTCCACCTGCCATGAGCCTGACCAGGGCTGGTCCTGGGCCGAGGATATCTCCCGTGGCTACCCCGGCACCGTACACTGGCGCAGCAACCAGACCATCATCAACGCCGCCTACTACAGCAAGCTCTTCTGGGCAGGTTCATCCACCTCACTGGAGGCGCAGGCCAGGGCCGCATCCAAGGGGGGCGTTGCCGGTAACGGCGAGACCGACATCATGGAGGCGCGGCTGGCGCTGATCCCCAGATATGTAGCGCTCAGCAGAGAGGCCTTCGGCACAGAGTGGCCGCTGCTGCGGGACGCCTACCGCGCCATCGCCGCCTTTGAGCGCACGCTGGTGCAGCGTGACACCCCGCTGGACAGATACCTGCTGGGCGACGAAACCGCACTGAGCGAAGAGCAGATCCGCGGCAAACAGCTGTTCGAGGGGAAGGCGGGCTGCATCCAGTGCCACAATGGCCCCCTCGCCTCTGACGAAAACTACTACAACATCGGCGTACCGGGCGTAAAGCGGTGGGAGAGCGATGGCCTGGCGCAGATCACCTTCCGCTTCGAACTCTACGCCAAAGGGGTACCCGAAGAGCTATACCGCACACTGAAGGATGATCCCGGCGCCTACTTCCGCAGCAGAAACCGCTGGGACATGGGCAAGTTCCGCACCCCATCGCTGCGCTATACCCTCTACACCGCCCCCTATATGCACAGCGGCCAGTTCGACACGCTGGAGGAGGTGGTCGACTTCTATAACGCCGGCGGCGTGGCGGCGGATGGCCGCACCACCTCCTTTCCCGAAACCAAAAGCCCGCTGATCAGGCCGCTGGGGCTGACCGGGCAGGAGAGAGAGGATCTGGTCGCCTTCATCGAGGCCTTCTCCGGGGAAGAGATCCTCATTGAAAAACCCGAGCTGCCCCCCTATGCCCCGCTGTTCACCCGGGCGCAGCTCCAGGCCGCACAGGAGGCAAAGTGATGGCGGACACAAAGCAGGCAGGGGGGTTGAGCAGCTGCATGCTCAACCGCCGGGAGTTTCTGCTCTATGGTGGAACGGCGGCGGTAGCGGTCAGCACCATCTCGCTCAGCCTCCTTTCCGGCAGCGCCAGGGCGCGGGTGGTGAGTTATCCACGCCAGTGGGTTGCCAGCCTGAGCCAGTTGACCGATCACCAGCTGCTGAACTTCAGCTACCCGAATGAGCAGGCGCAGAACTTTCTGGTCAAGATGGGCGGCGCCAGAGCGGGGGGCGGCCTGGGGCCAGAGCGTGACGTGGTGGCCTTCAGCTACATCTGCACCCACCAGGGGGGGTCGCTGGAGGGCGCCTACAAGGCGGTGGGAGAGCACCGTGTCATGGGGCAGTGTCCACTGCACCTCTCCACCTATGACCTGACCCGCCACGGCATCATCATCTCGGGCCAGGCCTACCAGAGCCTGCCGCAGGTGATGCTGGAGCTGAAGGGTGATGACCTCTTCGCCACCGGGGTGATGGGGCTGCTCCACGGCTATCACGACAACCTGCAACCCCAGGGGGGGAGATGAGCACGAAATACTATCTCCCCGAAGATAGGGCGCCACTGCCACCCAAAGGCGCAGAGGTGCTGACAACCTGCTGTGACTACTGCATCGTCGCCTGTGGCTACAAGGTCTACCGCTGGCCGGCCAGCATGCCGGACGGCGGCCCCGGCGCCGACCAGAACGCCTTTGGGGTAGACTTTCCAACCCATGCGCTCCAGCCCTGGGTGGCGCCCACACAGCACAACCGGGTGATGCACAGAGGCCAGCCCCACAAGGTGGTGATCATCCCCGACCAAGAGGCCCAGGTGGTCAATATGGGGGGGGACTCCAGCATCCGGGGCGGCTGCATCGCCCAGAAGGTCTACAACCCCGACAAGCCAACCAGGGATCGCCTGATGTCACCCCTGATGCGCATCAACGGCCTGCTGCAACCAGTGAGCTGGGAGCTGGCGCTGGATGTTGCCGCAGAGGTGGCCCGGCATGTGATCCGCAAGCACGGTGCCAACGCCTACTCGGTGAAGAGCTACTCCTACCAGTACATAGAGAACACCTACGCTATCAAAAAGTTTGCACTGCGGCATATCAAGACCGCAGCCTTCACCTTTCACGATACCCCCTCCAATGTCACCTCCACACCGGGGTTTCGTGATGCCGGTTTCGATAATTTCGCCCCGGCCTACAGCGACTGGCGTGAGGCCGAGACACTGCTGATTGCCGGTACCGACCCCTACGAGACCAAAACCACCCTCTTCACCCAGTTCATCAAACCGGCCATTGATGCGGGCCAAAGAACCATCTGGCTGAACCCGCGTGAGACCGCCGGGCTGGCCTATGCCAAGAGCCAGGGTAACGCGATCCACTTTCAGCTCTACCCCGGCACCGACTCGCTGGTGCTGGGGGCCATCGCCCGCATCATTCTGGAGCGTGGCTGGGAGGATCGGGAGTGGATCAAGGCATGGGTCAACAACCGATGGGAGTCCAGCTCCGGCTTTGGCCAGGGCACGCGCAACACCCCCTGGCAGTGGCGCACCACCTGGGGCAAGTTTCAGACCGACGGGGTCTATGGCGAGCAGGGCTATAAAAGCTGGGTGATGGCGCAGCGGGAATATGAGCCGGAGGAGGCGGCCCGGATTGCCGGTGTCTCAGCGGCAGATATCCATACCGCAGCGGAGTGGATGGCCAGACCCAGGGCAGACGGCAGCCGCCCCAAAACCTCGCTGGGCATCGAAAAGGGTTTCTACTGGTCGAACAATACAGGCAACACCAATGCCATCAGTGCCCTGGCCATCCTCTGCGGCGCCGGCG
>WFXD01000055.1 GCA_015490795.1 Gammaproteobacteria bacterium | reverse complement strand
TGGCGGCACCCTATGTGGAGAACAATGGCACCATCCAGTCCGATGCCGGCGTGGTGGATACGGATGGCGCTGAGGGATATGCAACAGCATATTATGAGGGCCAGGTCGAACTTCTCTCCGGCAAGGATTTTACTGTAGCCAGCGAGGAACGTGGTAATGGCTTCCTCACCGCAGCTGACATGCCAGAGACCTGGGATGGTGGTGAAGGTGGTGATTTGGCCGTCACCAACACCGGCACGCTACGATCACGTTCCGGCAATGTCTATATCACCGCCAACATGGCGAGAAATGTGCTGCTGGAACAAACCGTAAACCTTGATGGCATCATAGATGCCGATGCCTTCGCCCCTGGGGATGATGGTGGCACCATCATGATCGCCTCAGCCACCGACATCAAATTCACCGATCTGAACAGTGATGGTGTGGGCGCCGACATCCATGCCATTGGTGGCGAGACGGCCGAGGCTGCCTTTATTGCCAATGGCAATATTGAGAGCACGGATGACACCCGGGCAACCATCAAAGTCCAGGCGAATGGAGAAGGTGATTGGCGGTGGGATACCTCTGCTGATGCAAATTTAGCAATGGATGCTGGCACCGGTGGCAGCGGCGATATCGACATCAAGGCTGATATTATCGTCAAGGCGACAGCAGCTGTGCAAGATGATTCGAATAGCGTTGATACTGCTGCTGCTGCCCGTGCCAACCTGAATGCCCAGGGAGGTGTAAAGATTGCCGGCAACATCAATGTCGAGGCCAATGCAACCAGTGCACCGCCGGATGCTCGTTATGGAGGCAGTGCCACTGCTGATGCAGTGCTTCAGGTGGATGCCCAAGGCAGCATAGATATTGAAGGGGCCGTAATGGTCAAGGCTCGTGCTGAAGGTGGATCTTATTATGACGATGCTGATGCCTATGCCAGAGCCGATTTTGATGCACGCAATGACGTCTATCTTGATGATGTGGAGGTTCAGGCCACTGCCATCAATATGAATAGCTCCGAAAACGGCTACGATGCCACGGCTGAAGCCTACCTGCTGGTTGATGCGGGTGAAGAAGAAATAGATGGCAGCATCGAAATCAACGGCGATGTGCTGGTTCAGGCAGATGCCGATTTGAACGGAACAGACACTGCCTCTGCCACGGCCTCAGCAAACCTTACAGCGACTCGTGACATCACCATCATTACAGATGCCACCACCTTTCGGGTGAAGGCCGATGCCTACCATTCCGGCACGGATGATGATGCGGATGCTGATGCTTATTTTTATGCCGGTGCTGGGGGTGCCCTCGATATCACCGGCAACGTGGAGGTTACTGCTAATGCTGAAAGCAGGAACGATGATGCAACTGCAGATGCTCATGTCGATCTCTACGGTGAGGCCGTTAATATTGAGGGCGATATTACAGTCGATGCTACAGCGGTCTCTGATGGTTACAGTGCTGATGCTGATGCTGAGCTCAACATTGCAGCCGAAGGCGTTGGTAAGGCTGTGGATAGTGGCAACCTGACGATTACCGGCAACATTAACGTGAGCGCCGATGCCACTTTAGGCACAATGGCTACTGATACGGCCAATGCCCATGTCCATGTGGATCTGGATGCTGCCCGTGATCTGACGGTCACTGGTGATACCGTAGTAACCGCTACGGCTGACAACCAGGGTACGCAAGACAATGCCACAGCCGATGCTGATCTACATGTCAATGCAGGTAATTCCGGCCCAGGCAGCCTCACTATGGGTGATGTCACAGTCGAAGCCAATGCTACACGGGGTACTCAAGGCGAAGAAGGCGATGACAGCGACACCCATGTTGATGTCGATGTAGATCTTTATGCCAGCAATAACGTGACTGCCGGGAATGTGCGGGCAGCGGCCATCTCTGCAAACAAGGCAGGATCTGCTGATGGTGCTGATGCAGAGGCCGACCTTGATGTGTATGCAGGGGCTTTTGATGGTGCCGAGGGTGGCTCAGTCAATCTGGCTCAGGTAGAGGTGATTGCCCAGGCCACCAATGCCGATGAAGGCTATACAGACCCTGGTACCTACGCCGATGCATCGCTTGCTATTAATGCACAGGATAGTGTAACTGTCACCGGCAGCACGGTGGTCACAGCATCTGCCGATGCAACAACGGTGAGCACAGTTAATGCCGACGCTCAAGCCGAGATTGGCGCTGATACCGGGGCAATAAACATGGGCAGTGCCCAGGTTGAAGCGACTGCTTATGCCCGTGGCGAGGGTGCTATGGGTGCCACAAGTGATGCAGATATTGATCTTTATGCCGCGCAGGATGTGACTGTCACTGGCAGCACCCAGGTAGTCAGTGCAGCGACAACGGATAGCCTGCCATCAGCGGCTGTCGATGCCCATGCCGGGCTTTATGCCGTTAGCGGTGCGGATGATGGGGGCAGTGGCAATCTAAACATGAGGTCAGTAAACGTAGTAGCTGATGCAGAAACGCACGGCGCAGAAGCCGATGCTTATGCTGAAGCTGTGCTGGAAGCAGGAAGTGATGTCAGTATTGCCGGTAATATTGAGACCCGCGCGACTGCGAGTGCTGTTGATAATATGACATCTAGTGGTTCAGATTCAGATTATGCCTGGGGCTATGGAGCAGCCGATGCTGTAGCTGATCTGGATGTGACCGCTGGGTTATCTGAAAATGAAGAAGTTAGTCAATTGAGCGATGTTAATATCACCGGCAATATCACCGTGGCGTCTACGGCAACGGTAGCATCTGCTGATACAGACGGTATTGCTGGTTCAGCAATGGCATCTGCCCAGGCAGATGCCAGCATCAGCGCACCGAATGATGTCACCGTGGCCGGCGATGTCAATGTGACCGCCAAAGCTGACTCCGCTATAGCACTTAGTGACAAGAGCGAGGCTATCGCTGCCCTGTCCATGGTAGCTGGGTCGAACCAGTTCCCAGATTTGATCGATCTGCTGAATGATAGGAAAAAACCCAAAGAACCCTCCCTGTATGATGATATCGAGATGAATCCTGGTAGATTGACCTACACGGGGGATATTACGGTTCGCGCCGATGCAGATACAAAATCTGAACTGTCAGGTACCGCTGATGCATTCGCCGTGGCATGGCTCTTTGGCGGAGGTGATGTAGAGATCAACACAGACCCGGTGCGCGTTTTCGCCAATGCCGATGTTGAGACAGGCAACCCCGATATGTTTGATGGTGGTGAAGGCGGCGCCATGGCGGGTGCGGTTCTGGGTATAGCAGCAGGGCTGGCATTTGAAGAAGAACCCGCAAATCTCGTTATAAATGGCGATGTTTCAGCGCAGGCGCACGCCAATCATCCAGATCCTGGATGGAGGAGGAGCTGGCCTTCTCCACTTATGACCAGCAGCATCTACGGTATGCCACCTGAAGGCTACCCTGAAGGGGAGGCAGCGCTTGCCGGCACGTTTTTGACTGCAACTGGAGATATCACCATTGTCGGGGCTGATCCATTGGCAGGTGCAGATACGGCACCAAACTCTGCTCCGAACAAGGCGTTTGTGCAAGGACAGGAGACCGCGCATCAGGACTGTGCCGATGGGAGTTGCAGTGGTGTAGAGCCAGGATTTACGCCGTTTGAATTTGGCGAGGGAAGCACCTCAATTGCGCAGCTAGTGATAGAGGCTGGAGGCGAGGTCTCTATCACCCCGGACACGAGCAAGGACACTCCCCCCTCCACCCCTGAAGATATAGCGGTACAAGCTGCGCTGGAAGGGCAAAGCCAGGTAGAAATGGGGTTTCTTGAAAATCTCCCATTACGTTTTGACTCTCAAGGCAACATGTTCGCGGCAACAGGCATAGGCGAAACCAAGCCACTGCCCTTTGATGAGGATTTTGAAAGACGCCTGTTAGCAGGAGGAGATCCCTCAAAATTATTGCCAGCAACTGCTGCCGGCCGTAAATCAGAGGGTGGTAATGCGGCAAAAGGGGAGGATTTTTGTGCCCTGCTTGTATCTGGCGGCTGCTTGAAATAACCTGAAACGGGATAACATGACAGAGAAGAGAGGCAGTCTGGAACTGCCTCTCTTTGAATCGTCTGAAAAACATGGCCAAGCCAGAGAAAATCGTTTTAATTTAAGGATATACAGAGGACTTGATCTGTTATACACTGCGGCTGGGAATTAGCTTCTTTATAGCGGCAATGGTGCGATTACACCGATGCCAATAAATATTAGGAATAGAAATGTCTTTTCTCTCTTGTACGCAAAAAAACGCACCCGCTCAGCCAGAGATGAGGTTGCTTAGGGCGGCCCTTGCCGCACTGCTTACTTCCACGCTACTTATATCAACGACAGCCGTATTTGCAGATGATCGCATGCCAGGCGTTGTCGATCGCCCCGTTATTGAGCCGCCCGCAGCAATCCAGGAACCGCAGGAGATTGAGCCAGCCAAAGAGCCGGAGCGGAAAATCCCCGAACGGCCAGATGAACCCATTGCAACCATCTCCAAGTTCAGCTTCAAGGGTGATCTGGTTCTAGAGGAAAAAGAGCTGCAAGCGCTGGTTGCCCCTTACCAAAATCGCATCCTTACCGCTGGCGATATTGCAAAGCTTAAATATGAGCTGACAAAGCACTACTTCGACCAGGGCTATGTTCTTGTTAAAGTTACCACCCCACCCCAGGATCTGTCTGATGGCAACATGGAGATTGTTATCTTCCAAGGGCGTATAGGGAGCCTGGACGTCGAGGGTGAAGGATTGAATGATCGCCTGGTAGAGGCCTTGGTATCACCCATTGTAAAGGGAGAGATCTTTAACGAGCAGAAAGTTGAAACCGCACTTAAAGATGTTGATGACCTGACAAACATACAGGCAAGGCTTAATCTTCGCCCCGGAAAAGAGATTGGCACTACCGATCTGAAGCTCATGCTCAATAAGGCTGATGAAGACCGACAGGTTTTCACATTTGATAACTATGGAAGCCGGCTTACCGGTGAAGATGTTGGTGCGCTAAATCTGCAAAAGAGCAACCTGCTTGGTTTTGGTGAAACTTTTGCCTTGGATCTGCGAAAATCTTTTAACGGCGATAGCACTGATCTTGAGAGTATAGATTTCAGCTTCACAGCCCCTATCGGCTGGCGTAACCTTATGCTGGAGGTTGATTATCTTAACAGTGATAACGAGATTGGGGACCGTCTGGCTGCCCTGGATGCAGAGGGTGAATCGGAGCGTTTGACCGTAGCGTTATCAAGCAATCTCTGGAATCAAATTCGGCGTAAGGGAGTGATACGTGCTGGTATAGAGGTACGTGAGCATAAATCTGAACTGGCAGGAGTGGAGGAGAGTAAAGACAATATTACACAACTTTTTGCTGAAACCACTTTCCTGCACCGCCGCCAAAATCACGTCTATTTCTCCACCTTTCGGGTAAAACAGGGGATCAGCGCTTTTGGAGCAAGCGATGAGAATGACTCCGATGCCAGCCGGTCAAGTGGTGATCCCAGGGCATGGATTGTAGAAGCACTGGTCTATTTCAACTTTCGTGCGACTGAAAATGACTTTATTCAGGTGCATGCCCGGGGGCAGTATGCAGAAGAGATACTGCTCTCTTCAGACCTTTTCTCCATTGGTGGCTATGGCAGTGTCCGCGGCTTTCAGGTAGCCCAGGCATCTGCTGAGCGAGGCGCTTCCGCAACCGTCGAGTACAGCCACACATTCCTGTCAGATGGCCCATGGAGTGTTAAAGCCGGTCCCTTCATAGATGCTGGCTGGCTAAATAGCAAAACCCCTAATTTAATAATCGAAAAAGAGATGTATAGCATTGGCCTCGGTGTAGAGCTTGCCTATGCCGCATCAGGGAAGCACAAGAGCATAATCCGGTTTGACTATGCGAATCCAATTAGCGACTATGACCCGGATCTTGTCCATGAAGATGAGTACTATCTGCGATTTACCCAGACATTCTAATCAAGCAAACGCATAAATGTCCCCTGAGTTCCAAGGCCTTGGTTCTCAGGGTTCATCGCCTCACCACCAGCCTGCGCCATGTTGATTTTATGGCTGTCACCAGCTTTGCTATCTTCTACACCCGCATAGTATTCTGCAATCCATATAAGCATAAAATCTCAAATTACACATCGCATTGCCAATCTTGCCCTTAAACCTAAAAAAATCCTGTATCTTAAGCACCTTAGCCGCTCTCGCTACGGCTCAACTGATTTTTCTAGGTTAAATAATCAATCATAAATGGTGATTCATGGGTCTAACGCTCACACTTACTGATCAGGAACTGCCGGCTTCTCCAGCCTTTATTGAGTTTCTCCATACAACGCTTGCTGGCGGAGATTATTTCATTGGCAGTTGGTATAGCCAGGAAGAAGAGGGGTTGGCCAGTAATGGTGACCGCTTTGAGGGGATTCAGGAGAAAGCAAAATCAATTGTTGCACACCCCAAAGGAAAGCAGTGCCTGTTACGCTCCTACCGCTTCTTTAAGGAGTTGCTGACGGGGGATCTCAATACGCTAAAAGAAATCAGCCGTTTTCAATTTTTCTTTGTTATTGGAATCCCACGTACAGGAGGGACTTACCTCACCAAACAGCTATTTCGTGCCAGTGGAATTGATTATAAAAATGTACAAAATGCACTTGCACATGATGGCTTTCCACACTTGGCAAACTTATCATTTAAAAGTAGCGGCAATGTCCATACCAATGGTTTGTTGCAGCTTGCTGAATACCTGACAATGGTTGAGGTGTTTTTTCATCAACATGGCAGGTTGGCTTATAACGGTGGCATCATTGTTCCAAAAAAGTTTACTAAAGCAGTACATTACTTTGATCTGATACGAGCTATCTTTCCTGATAATGCCCACTACCTAATCACCCTCAGGCATCCACTTTCGGTCTGCAAATCTGTATTGGATAAGAGTGGTGGCATGCCTGCTGACGGACGATTTGCGGTACGTAGCGCCATCGAGCGCTGGGCCTTAAATGATTGGGTATACTGGGGGAATACAGAGAAAGAGATCAGGCAGATGGACTATGTTGAAGTGATGCTTGGCTACTGGAAGCGCTTTCATTACCAAATGGCGATGACTGGCCTGCCTGCTATGCCAACAACAACCATTGTGCCCTATGGGGCAAAGTACATGACCAGCGCTGCTAATAAGCTCTATAAGACATTTGAGGTGCCTATGGAGCCAGAGCTGTTTAAAATTGCAGAACCGACACAGTTCAGCGCTAAGCATGAATCTACAGCAGACAAAGTGGTCAATGAGGTTGATGCATTCTGGAGCAGCCTCAGTCTGAAATTTCCACTTAAGGAACTCTTAGAGAGATATTAAATTCTCCCAATGAAGATCGCCATCTCTGGCAGTGCGGGGATTGGGAAAACCACCCTGAGCAAATCACTGGCTGACCGGCTAGGCGTAGACCATATTGGCGAAAATTATACCCCTCTTTTTGATCAACCAAAAAAACTTGCCCAACCGATTGGTGAAGTAGCCAGGCTTTTTTATCAGGTTTTATTGCATAAGCGCCAGCTTGAGCAAGAGTATGGGGCTTTCATCACTGACCGTTGCCCGATTGACCTGTTCCATCTATGGGTGGTAACTGGGCTGGGTAAAGATATTACTGCAACATCAAAATTTTACAATCAGTGCAGAAGCTATGCCAAAGAGTATGACTTTGTAATTATCCCTCCCTGGGGAAGCATCCCTCTTAAGCAAATCAAAAATCCACCAGACCATAAACGCCGCATCCAGAACCCCTGGGTGCAGCTACGTAATCATGCAACAATCTGTGGCTATACACAGATGTGGCTTGCACCAGATAAAATTATCTATTTTGATTCAGCAGTAAAAGATCATGCTGATAGAATGGACTTAATATTATGCCGCCTCGGGCTTATAGCAAACTAAAGTTTTGCGGTTATTCGGTACCCTTTTACGCCTTTTGGCGCTTGCCAGCATCCCGATTAGTCCACTGGCAAATAACCATATAACAGGTGGTTGAGGTACTGTGCCCGTTATAGCTGACGAACAGTTTCCACTACCGGGAATATTAGCTGTGCCAGGCGTAATGCAATTGTATTCAAAGTCAGCAGCGTTATCGTTTGTGTCCTGGCTATTTAGCAGGCGGCCAATGCTCAAGATGCCAGTGTTTTTATCTGCCAGGGTGCCATTTGATCCTTCTGTAATACCTGATATAACGCCTTCGTAAGTCATGGTATCAATAAGATCGTTGCCATTGAGTAGTGCGATGCCATCGGGCGCGCCGTTTTGGATCATGTTTTTGCTGATGCCCGCATCAAAATCGCAGTTCATGACCATTGATACGTTGCCGCAAATAACAAAGTAACTGTCTACAGCAAGTGAGTAGCCTGTCAGGTTGAAGGATCTGTATACGGTTGTTGTTGCGCCGTTAATAAGATCAAGTCGATAGTCAGCCAGGTTCACACGGTTTGCCCCTGAGTTGAATAGCTCAATAAACTCGGCCGTGTCACTGCCATCCTGGTCATAATCGACCTCGTTGATCAAAATGGTGGCGCTTGCTGTTGAAAAAGCGTACATGGTCAAGGCGGATATGCAGATAAAACAGATTATTTTTTTCATTGTTTGTCTCTCCTTATGCTGAGAGAGCAGCCGCCTGCGCTCCCAACAAGCCAGTCCATCTGAGAAAATAAAATAACGGTTTGGTTTCAGGAAATATGGGGTGCAGCTTTTTGGCACACTGTTGCAGAAACCACCTGCAGGCTACTGTTGTGGGGGGAAATATTCCATATTGAAAGAGTGGTTTGGGATTTCCCTTACAGCATAAAAAGAATTATTGCGCCGCCTAGCAGCAGCCGGTAGATCACAAAGGGGAGCATGCCGATACGTTCGACAAAGCGCAAAAAGAGGTGGATGCAGCTATAGGCTGCGATAAACGAGAGGATGACACCCAGCAACAGTGCATTCCAATCCACTGGCAGGTCACTTTTTATCAGATCCAGAGTGACCAGTGCGCCGGACATCGATATGGTTGGGATGGCAAGCAGAAAAGAGAAGCGGGATGCCGCCTCTCGTGTCAGCCCCAGCATGAGTCCGGCGGTTATCGTGATGCCCGAGCGTGAGGTGCCGGGGATGATGGCCAGCACCTGAAAACAGCCGATGATCAGCCCATCCCGCCAGCTGAGCTGGTGTTCGTTGTGCCGATGCTTGCCGCGCAGATCCGCCCACAGCAACAGCAAGCCGAAGATGATGGTGGTTGTGGCGATGACGCCGGTCGTTCGCAGATCACCCTCTACAAGGGTCTTGAACAGACCGCCGAGTATCACAATGGGAACGGTGGCGAGGATAACCAGCCAGACCATCCGGGAGTTTTCGGTGGTTTTGCCCCCGCTTCCAATGGAGCCGATAAAGTCGCTGGCCATTAGCCAGAGGTCGCGTCGCATGTAGCCAACAATGGCAGCCAGCGACCCCAGGTGAACGGCGATATCGAAGGCCAGCCCCTGGTCTGCAAAATCAAAGATTTTGGGGGTCAGAATCAGATGGGCCGAGCTGGAGATGGGCAGAAATTCGGTCAGCCCCTGCACAATGGCCAGGATGAAGATATGGATGGTTTCCATTGAGCGTCAGATCAAGATGCGGTGGCTAAAAGATGGTGCTGGCTGGCACTACGCTGACTTTGATTGGAGCTTTCGTTCCCAGGCCAGTGAGGTGCGGACAATGGTATCCAGATCATCATATTGTGGCTGCCACCCCAGCGTGTTGCGGATACGGTCGGCGCCGGCGATAAGCCGCGGTGGATCGCCAGCGCGGCGCCCCTTCTCCTGTATGTTGAGTGGCTGGCCGTTGGCCTGTGCAACGGCATCCAGCACCTCGCGTACCGAGTAGCCGTGTCCATAGCCGCAGTTAAGGGTGGTTGAATCACCGCCGCTGCGCAGATAGTTCAGTGCGCAGAGATGGGCTGCGGCCAGATCCTCGACATGAATGTAGTCGCGTACGCCGGTGCCATCCGGGGTGGGGTAGTCGGTGCCGAAGATGTAGACGGCTTCGCGCTTGCCGACGGCGGCTTCGCAGGCAACCTTGGTCAGTAGCGTGGCGTTGGCGGTCGACTGGCCAATGCGCCCTTCGGGATCGCAGCCGGCCACATTGAAGTAGCGCAGGATAACGTGGTTGAGTCCCGTTGCTGCCGAGAGGTCGCGCAGCATCCATTCGCTCATCAGTTTGGATGTGCCATAGGGGTTGATGGGTGCGGTGGGGGTATCTTCCCAGGCCTTGTCACTTTCGGGCATCCCATAGACGGCCGCAGTGGATGAGAAGATGAACTGTTTGACCCCGGCATCCCGGCAGCACTCCAGCAGGTTGCGGGTGGCACAGGTGTTGTTGCCATAATATTTCAGCGGGTCCGAGACAGATTCGGGGACGATGGTATGGGCTGCAAAATGGAGGACGGACTCAATGTTGTAATCACGCAGGGTCTGGCTGACCAGTGCCTTGTCGCCCGTATTCCCCTCTATAAACTCACCGTAGAGGAGGGCATCTCTAAATCCGGTGGAGAGGTCATCCAGCGTGACGACCTGTTCGCCTGCCTCGCCCAGCTGCCGCAGGGTGTGGCTGCCGATATATCCAGCGCCGCCGGTTACGAGTACGCCTCTGTTGCCCATGAATCACTCCTTTTTTCTTATGGTTGCCGCTGAACAAGATTGGCGGCATATAATACCCGCCAACCCCGCTCAAGTCATTCGAACAGATAGGTCTGCCACGCTTCAAACGGAGGGGGCGAGCCCTCCATCACAACGGCAGCCAGATAACCCTCTTCCGGAATAAAGTGCATGGCGGGCAGCTCAGCATCCCGGCTTGGATCGTGGTGGCTGAAAATGCCATTGCCGATGGCCTTCATGCGGGCCTCATACTCTGTCCAGTGTCTGAAAAAGGCATCGGCAAGTGTTGCGCCCTCCAGTTGAGAGAGCTCCTGCTGAATGGCTGTATTGAATACCCGGCGTGCTATAGCGTGAAAATTGGGCTTCTCTCTCAGCTGTTCCAGATCTATGCCAATGGCGGCCTCGCGTGAAATGCCCAGCAGCGCCATATCGCCTGTATGGCTGAGGTTGAAGCTGAGTACGGAGGCGGGTGAGGCGATGAAAGGTTTGCCCCGAGGGCCATAAACAAACACCAGCTCTTCGGGGGCAGTTGCCAGATAACACCCCAGCAGAAGCCGCATGGCTCCGCGAGCCTTGATGAAACGAGTGCGATCCTGCGCATTGTGAAAACGTTTGACCCTTGCCTGCTCCTCTTCCGAGAGCACGCTCTCCAGCTCCTCATCGCTCTCACTGAGGTCAATGCGCCAAAGATGCAGCTGTTTGGCAGCCGGTGGAGATAATTCAGTTGGAGTAGCCCAGTTTTTGATATGGTGCATAACAGAACCCTGATTACGGTGAACTTTTTTGACAGTTAAAATTATTCGAAATGTTATTGATGAGGATGAGTCTACCCTACCCGAAGATATGCACCCAGTGCTGAAGCGGGTTTTCGTTGCGCGGGGTATAACATCTGAATCCGAACTGGCGCTTGGCCTGGATCGACTGCTGCCGGCCAAGATGCTCTCTGGTGCCGATGAGGCGGCAGTGCTGTTGCATCAAGTGATAGCTGCAGGTGGCAAGATACTGATTGTAGGTGATTTCGACACGGATGGCGCCACCAGCTGCGCCCTGGCTGTGCGAGCGCTGAAAATGATGGGGGCAGAGCAGGTTGACTATCTGGTGCCCAACCGATTCGGTTTTGGTTATGGCCTCTCACCGGCCATTGTTGAAGAGGCGCTGAAACGGAACCCCGATCTGCTGGTGACAGTGGATAACGGCATATCAAGCATCGATGGGGTGGCAGCAGCTGTTGCTGCAGGTGTGCCGGTATTGGTGACCGACCATCATCTGCCGGGTGATGAGCTGCCCGCAGCTGCTGTATTGGTCAATCCGCAACTGCCGGATGATTCCTTTCCAAGCAAGAACCTTGCAGGTGTCGGGGTGATCTTTTATGTCATGCTGGCACTTCGTGCCCATCTGAGATCACTGGATTGGTTCAGCCAAAACCGCTTGCCGGAGCCGAATCTGGCGGAGCTGCTCGATCTGGTCGCACTGGGCACCGTGGCCGATGTGGTGCCGCTGGATCATAACAACCGCATTATGGTTCATCAGGGGCTACAGCGCATCCGGGCGGGAAGGGGCTGCGCCGGCATCAGCGCCATTATTGAGGTGGCGAATCGCTCTCAAAGCCGGCTGACGGCAACCGATCTGGGGTTTGCTGTTGCGCCCCGGCTAAATGCCGCAGGGCGTTTGGATGATATGTCGCTGGGCATTGAGTGTCTGCTTGCGGAGCGCCCCCAGGCTGCCCGTGCAATGGCAAAACAGCTGGATGAGCTGAACCATAGCCGACGCCATATCGAAGGCGAAATGGTGGATCAAGCCATGGCGGGCCTGTCTGGTATTCTTGAACAGCAGGAGAGTGAGCTGCCCATCGGGCTCTGCATCTATCGCCGGGAGTGGCATCAGGGGGTGGTGGGTATCCTGGCATCCCGTATTCGAGAGCATTTTCACCGCCCCGTCATCGGATTTGCACCTGCACAGGATGGCCTTATAAAAGGCTCGGCGCGCTCTGTTCCCGGACTGCATCTGCGAGATCTGCTGGCTGAAATAGATCTGAAATACCCTGGGATGATAGTGCGCTTTGGTGGCCACGCCATGGCGGCAGGGCTAACGCTACATGAGGATTGTTTCGAACGCTTCAGCCAGGCATTTGATCTGGAGACACAACGGCACCTGGGGGCAGCTGACCTGTTTGGTGTTATCCGCTCTGACGGGGCGCTGAAGCCGGAGGAGTTCACGCTTGAACTGGCTGAACTGCTGCGCAGAGCCAGCCCCTGGGGGCAGGGGTTCTTAGAGCCTAGATTTGACGGTGAGTTCAGCATCCGGAGCCGGCGGATTGTTGGCAAACGGCATCTGAAACTGGAACTGGTGCCTGATGGCACAGATGACTCAATCGCTGCTATTGCCTTTAATCAAACAGACGCCTTCCCTGAATGTGGCAAAATTTATATTGCCTATCGACTGGATATCAATCAATTTCGGGGAACAGGCACGGTTCAGTTGGTGATTGAGAATATTCAAGCAGCAGATGATCCCGAAACCCTCAGTTGATCCCGCCAAAAGGAAGAGAAGAGCCCGACAGGCTCCTAAGCAATTGCGAGGATCGGACTCACAGTTATCACATAACATCATGAAAATAAACATTAAAGAATTGTTCAAATATTAGATGTACCCCCAAATATACCCCCTAATCTTTTTGATGAGTCTCTAATGTGCCCTTTTTTTGGCTGTGTATTCTCAGGCCAGTACCTCCAGCCCCTTCTGATCAACCAGGTTCAGCAGCTTTAAAGAGGGAGCGCTGGGTCTCTTCTTTCCCTGCTCCCATTTCTGTACTGTTGAAGGCGTGGTATTGAGGTAAGCTGCAAAGACCGCCTGACTGGCCTTGTTTCTGGCTCGGATACGTTTTATCTGTGCTGGGGTGTAATGCCTTACGGGCGGCAGACAAAGGGCGTCAAATTCGCGCATAGTCCTGGCATCCATCACGTCGGCCTTATGCAGTCCATCAGCGGTTTCATGCACAGCGTCCAGGATTGATTTACTCGTCATCGCTTATCACCTCGATCAACTCTCCTGCCTTGACCGCCTTGGTCAGGGCGGTATCGGTATAACTCAACAGCTCACCGGCCAGCAATCGTAACGCCTTCAACTCTTTGCTGCTGACATCGGCGCGGCTGTTCTTGGCAAAACCATAGAGGAAGAAGGCCTTCTTCTCGATACGGAAGGCGATCAGGGTTCGTACACCGCCACGTTTGCCGCGGCCACCCAGGCCGACACGCTTCTTGTAGACATGCCCGCCAAGATCGGCATCCAGCAAGCCGTTTTTCAATTCTTCCACCGCCGTCCGTAAAACCTTATCCATCAGCCCCTCCTTTTCCGCCCAGCGGCTGAACAGCTTAACCTTAAAGATCCGCATCTCTTCCCCTGTGCTGTTTGATTGATGTCGGTAGGGAAGTGAACATCGGTCTCAACAACAAAGGAGTCACAGCGACCGACGATGCCGTCCGCCAGGCTTTTTTTTAGTGCTTGATGTCCTGCACGCACCACTTCAATATTAATTCTGTCCAGGATCTCTGGGGTGAATAGTTGCAGGTTGTCTTTGAGTGTTTGAAGTTCGTAGTGTGTTTCATCCAGCCAATCACTGTGTCCCAGCATGAGACGGATCGTTTTATGCTGGTTGGCTAACTCCTGGATACGGTCATAGTCAGCGTTGAGCCCAAGCCTAAGCACACCCAGCACAAGGATATTCCATTGTGCCATACCAGGGCGTCCGTTGTTGGGATCGGCATGACCGTTTTTCCCCTCACCTTTTTGTGCTGGGAGCACCTCTTCGAGTATGGCGAATACAGGTTTGCGTATTTCAGGAACCGTATAGATTTGCTGGAGTCCTCGCAGGATCTGTGGAATGTCATCCCGGGATTTTAGATTCAGTTGGATGGCACCGATGGCTTGCTCACCTATCTGCATTTGTGGTTCGATAACTTTGCGCATGGGATTTTTATCTGGCGAAGATGAAGTGGTTTTGCGGCTTATTCCACACCCGGACGCTACATTTAGGGCGATAGAGCTTTGGAGTATGCTGTAAAATCAATAAGTTGCAGTACACAGGCCGTAAATGCCCTATTTGTGTTTGTTTGTTCTTCAATTCCATGAATACAGCTTAACATATTGTTTTTAATGATGTTTGGCGGTTTTCGTTCAGGCACTAACTACCGGCATCCCGGTAGTTAAGCCTCTCAGTTCCTCGATGGTCACTCTCCTCAAATCTTGCTACGTTCAGTAGCTACAGGTGTTGGTTCCGCCGTCATTTCAGTTTTTCCCTGGCCTGCTTCGCCTCCTGCTGCTCAATGTCCGTCACAACGAGTTCCAGCAGCCGGTTCTTCTCCTGAAGCAGCCGATCCAGCGCCGCGCGCTTCTGCCGGGAGTCCGGAAGGGGGTCGATATAGACCCGGCGCATCTCTCTCTTGATGCCCTGCAGCGCCTTGTTGCCACGGGTCAGCTGCCTGTACCGCTCCAGCTCTTTGCGCCCTTCGATCTCATCGGCGATGTCAGGCCGCCCAATCC
>WFXD01000054.1 GCA_015490795.1 Gammaproteobacteria bacterium | reverse complement strand
GGCCAATCGACCCGGAAGGATCGAACCGCGAGCCGTCAAACGAAGACCCAAGCCTTATCCGCGATTGGATAGACCTCGACAACAAGCGCGGATGGAAATTGAAAAATATGGGCATGTGAAGAAGTTACGGGCTTAACTTAGTGCCATTCAACTCATGGATTAAAACAATGGAGGCGCCTTGGGCAGGTAAGCATGGTCGTTTTACGTTGCTCTTTGAAGTCTCCCTTGTGACGGAGCTCTCTTATATCTACTGCTTAACCTGGCTATAAAGTGATCCAACTGATCGGCTGGCAGTTGGTTGATGCCTGCAGCGCCTTTTCGTCCCCCGCCTGATGGAAACTCTTTGCACAGCTCGTTAGCACCTGTTTTATTGTTTAGCGGCGCCCTGACGCTCACCACATACCCCCCCTTCGGATGGTGGCTCAGTATGGCATGGGCGCGCTCAGGGTGTTGATTTGACAGCTGATTGCCATAGACACCGCTAATGCGCCGGGACCATGCCTCATCCGGCAAGATAATGACTGCCATGTGCTCATTGGCGCATTCAACTGCAACCTGTTCAGCCAATGAGAGGTCATCAAAATAGCCGTCATGCAGCTTTTTGTAGGCCGACTGGCTGTCCGCCATAAAATCAAAAGGGGTGCTGTAAGAGGCCAGCTCCCGGTAGAGCTGATCAGGCGGGAAGTGCAGGTCTTCAACTGTGCTGCCATATCCGTTGTAGTTGATGCAGATGCCCAAGGTCTTCAGCGCATCCAGTTCAGTGGCTGATATTGAGAGCTGTTTGGCCGCCTGCTCTGCACTCTGGTTCATATTGTCACCAAAGGCGGCGGTTACTGCCCAGGCTCGATATTTTCCACCCAAATGCCGGTCAATCAAAAGGCTGGTACAGGTGTTGGGATTGGTATCAATCAGCGTGGTCAGCCTGGCGTGCTCAGGAATCACTCCTGCCGCATGATGATCGACATAAAAGACCTCTGCCCCCTGTGCAAGCACTCTTTTCAGGTGGCGACTGTTTTTTTCAAGGGAGATGTCCAGTACGCTAATTTTATCGCCAGGCTGCGCATCCACTCTGGCCAACAGTTCAATGTCCCGTTTTACACCTGTAATCAGCATCGACTCCTGAGGATTGTCCAGGCGCAACTGTAACAGTGCGCAAATGCCATCTGCATCGCCGTTAAATACATCCACTATTGTCATTGGTGTCTCTCCAAAGCGTTATGCTCTTTCATTAAGAGGAGGGGTCTGGTATCTGGTGCTCATCACGATATTAGAGCATGCTAATACCCTGCTGTAACCTGCATGGACATGTATAGTTAGCTGCCTTGGTTTTGCCATAGCCTATTCGATAAAGATAGCTCTCCCCACATCCTCCTGTTTGTCGCTGCCGCGTTGGCTTGTGCTTTTGCAGCTAAGTTTCTGCTTCATCAGTTCACGGCAAGGCGTATTCAAATGCGGATGCCGTGACCCTCAATACATCCGGTTCCGAAACAGCCAGCCAGCCAATAGCAGAGAGACCACACCAATAATGGCCATTGGCCAGTACTGGTTTGTCAGCAGTGCGTAGCCATCGCCTTCCAGTGTGACCCCACGCACTATCACCAGGAAATAGCGTAACGGATTGAGGTAGGTAAGCCACTGGATCACTTGCGGCATATTGGCGATGGGGGTGGAGAAGCCGGAAAGAATGACAGCGGGCACCAGGAACAGGAAGGCGCCCAATACTGCCTGTTGCTGGGTGATGGCGATGGCGGAGATCATCAGCCCAATGCCGACAGCGGAGAGCAGGAACAGCATGATGCCCAGGTAGAGTGCGCCAAGACTGCCGCGCAGGGGGATGTCGAAAAACAGCACCATCAGCACAATGATCAGCGATGCTTCCAACAGGCCAATGACAATGCCGGGAATGGCCTTGCCAATGAGGATCTCTACCGGCCTGAGCGGCGTGACCAGCAGCTGGTCAAAGGTGCCTGCCTCTCTCTCCCGGGCCACCGAGAGCGCCGTTACGAGCATGGTTACCACCAGCGTCAGCAGGCCAATGATGCCGGGTACGATGAACCAGCGCGACTGTAGATTTTCATTGTACCAGGCCCTGGTTTGCAGCGTGACCAACGGGCCGCTTCTACCCTGCGATTCCAGCCAGCTGCGGTTGTAGTCCAGCAGGATGCTTCGCAGATAGTTCATGGCGATCATCGCCGTATTAGAGTTGCGGCCATCCAGAATGGCCTGCAACGGCGCGGTTCGCCCCTGCATGAGGTCGCCACTGAAATGCTGGCCGATGTGCAGCACCAGCAGCACCTTCTTATTGTCGATAAGGGGGGCGACTTCACTGTCGTGACTGATGGTTGTGATGACCTGAAAATTGGGTGAACCCTCAATGCGGCTGACCAGTTCCCGTGCCGCTGTGCCGCGATCCTCGTCATAAATGGCTACCGGCACATTGTTGAGATCATAGGTAGCGGCAAAACCAAATATCAGCAGTTGGGCGATAGGTGGGCCGATGATGACCATGCGACTGCGCTTGTCCCGCAGCAGTGCCAGAAACTCCTTGATGGCGAGGGCGATGATATGTCTGAAAACCATCATTTACTCCAGATGCTTATGGGACTTCCGCCATACCAGGGCGAAAAAGAACAGCAGCATGATGAGCAGCGCCCCCATGTTGCTCAGCACCACCGGCCAGACATCCCCGGCCAGAAACAGGGTCTGCAGAATAGCCACGAAGTAGCGGGCCGGAACCAGATGGGTGATGAGCTGCACCCACTCTGGCATGGAGTTGATATCAAACAGGAAGCCAGAGAGGATAAATGCGGGCAGAAAGGTGACAATGATCGCCAGCTGCCCGGCCACAAACTGGTTTTTGGAGATGATGGAGATCAGCAGGCCGATGGCCAGCGCCACCAGCATGAATAGTGCTGAACTGACCACCAGTAGCCAGAAGGAGCCACGCAGAGGCACATCAAACTGCCATACGGCCATGGCTACACTGAACAGCATGCCAGCCATGCCCAGCACAAAGTAGGGGATCAGTTTGCCTGCCAGCATCTCGCCGATGCGCAGTGGTGTCACCATCAGCGCTTCCATGGTGCCGCGCTCCCACTCACGCGCCACCACCAGGGCCGTGAGCAGAGAGCCGATCATGGTCATAATGATGGCGATCAGCCCCGGCACCAGAAACAGGCGGCTGGAGAGTGCGGCATTGAACCAGACACGCTGTTCCAGACTTACCGGTATGGGAAGCGGCTGGCCACGGCTCTCGGCATAGCGGCTTAGCCAGGCAAGCCAGGTGCCCTGGATATAGCCCTGGGTGATGTTGGCCTGATTGGAGTCCACGCCGTTGATGATTAAACCGATGGGCGCTTCACCGCCTGCCAGCAGATTGGATGAGAAGTTATTACGCATCCACAAAATGCCATCGATGTGGCGTTCATTGAGCATCTGCTGAGCCGTCTGGATGTTGTCGAAATAGGATGGCTGGAAAAATTCAGAGCGTTCAAAGGCGCCAGCAAGTGATTGGGTGGTGGTGTCCGGCTGTTCGATGACAATGCCAACCGGGATCAGCCTGGCATCCAGCGAGACGCCATAGCCGAATAAAAACAGCAGCACCATCGGCAGCACAAAGGCGATAGAGATGCTCGATGGATCACGCAGAATCTGTAGACTCTCTTTGCGGATCATGCCCAACAGGCGCATGCGGGCCAGTTTTCTCATGTTGGCTCTCCCTGCCTCCTTTGCCGCTGCTCAATGAGCTGAATAAAGGCATCTTCCATGGTTGGGTCGGGGTTTTCCATCGTATGCGCATTGGCTTTCATTGCCAGCGGCGTGCCTTCGGTCAGCACCTCACCTTCGGCCATAATCACCAGTCGGTCGCAATAGTTGGCCTCTTCCATGAAATGGGTGGTGACCAGCACCGTTACCCCCGCTTCTGCCAGGGCATTGGTGCGTGTCCAGAATTCGCGCCGGGCAAGGGGATCGACGCCGGAGGTGGGCTCATCAAGAAACAGGATCTCTGGCTCATGCATCAGTGCCGCAGCAAAGGACAAGCGCTGCTTATAGCCTAACGGCAAATCACCGGCATTGGCGTTGCGGAACGGCTCCAGTTCAAAGGTGGTCAATGCCCACTCCAGACGTGCCTTTTGCTCTCTGCCCCGCAGGCCATAGGCGCTGGAGAAAAAGTGCAGGTTCTGCATCACCGACAGGTTGGTGTAGAGCGAGAACTTCTGCGCCATGTAGCCGATGCGCCCGCGTGCGCTGGCGGCGGCTTGGCGCAAGTCATGGCCGGCCACTGCCAACTCACCGCTGCTTGCGGGCAGCAGCCCGCAGAGCATGCGAAAAGTGGTGGATTTGCCTGCGCCATTGGCGCCCAGCAGGCCGAAGATCTCCCCCCTGCGCACACTGAAACTGATGCCTTTTACGGCGATGAAATCACCAAAGCGGCGCTGCAGGTTCTCTACCCGGATCACCTCTTCTCCAGCGCCCGTGGTGGCTGTCCTCTGTAGTGAAAGCGCCGTCTTGTCCATTGGCCGGTTGGTTTTCAGTCGAGCGATAAAGGCATCCTCAAAGCGCGGTTTTGCCGCAGTGATATGGATACCCTCCTGCCCTGGCAACAGGGTATCGGGTTTCGGTTTGGCACTGGATTTTTCCATCACCAAACGCACTGCCTCTCCCTCGATCAGGGCATCAAGCACGCCGGGAGCCCGGCTCAGCTGCTCCTGTAAATGACGATGAGAAAGCCCGGTGGAACTTACCTGAAATATGCGGCCTGCAACCGAGTGGCTAAAGTCCGCAGGCTCACCCTGTCCAAGCACTCTCCCCTGGTGCATGAGAATCACCTCATCACAGCGCTCTGCTTCATCCAGATAGGCGGTAGAGAGCAGTACGGTCATACCTGCCTCTTGCACCTGGCGATAGACGATCTGCCACAATTCGCGCCGGGAGAGCGGATCTACGCCGACGGTGGGTTCATCCAGCAACATCAGCCGTGGTGAGGAGACCAGGGTGCAGGCCAGCCCCAGTTTTTGTTTCATGCCACCGGAGAGTTGGCCTGTCAGTCGATGGGTGAAAGAACCCAGGCCGGTCATCTGCATCAGCTCCTGGAAGCGAGCAGGGCGCTCTGCCACAGATACGCCCTGCAGATCGGCATAGAGATCAAGGTTCTCCTGTACGCTCAAATCTTCGTAGAGACCAAAGCGCTGTGGCATGTAGCCAACGCGGGACTGAACCTCCAGCGGCTGGGCAAGGGCATCGATCCCCAGTACCCGGATCTGCCCCTCATCCGGTAGCAGCAGCCCTGCGATGAGACGCATCAGCGTGGTTTTGCCCGCCCCGTCAGGACCGATCAGGCCTGCCACCCGGCCAGGTTGAATAGTAAAACCAACATCATCCAGTGCCTCTATTTTGCGCCCGGCGCTATAGAAGTGCTTGCTGACACCGGACAGTCTGATCGTGGCGCCACTCACCGCTATTTTCCGCAGCGATTGGTGGTGGTCTCTGCTGCTGGTGGCGTCTGGTCGAAAGAGATGGTGACGGTGACAGGCATCCCCAGGCGCAGCTCCCCCTGTGGATTGCAGGCAAAAACCCTGACTGAGTAGACCAGTCGGGTGCGCAGCTCTGGGGTATGCACACTTTTGGGGGTGAACTCCGCACTGGGGGAGATGAATCCCACCCACCCTTCATAGCCTTTGCCGGGGTAGCTGTCGGTATGAATAGTGGCGTTTGCGCCCAGGGTGATCCGGCCCAGCGCCGGTTCCGGCAGATAGGCCCGCACCCAGACCGGATCAATCAGGGCGAGGGTAAGCACAGGGGTTTGTGGTGAGACCATGTCGCCCGGTTCCAGGATGCGGTCGCGTACGATGCCGTCAACCGGCGCAACCAGGGCGGCGTCGGCCAGCCGAACCCTGGCCAGGGCCAGCCCCGCTTTTTGGGCCTGAAGCCGTGCGCGGGCCTGGGCGATCTCCTCCTGCCGTGGCCCGGCAAGCACCAGATCCAGAGCGGCTTTTGCTGCTTTTACCTGTGCAGCAGCGGCCTCTGCGGCAGCCTTTGCCTCCTCCGCCTCTTCAGGCGAGGCAAGTTTTCGTTCACTTAGCCGTTGGCGCCGCTTGAAGGTATCCTGTGCCGCCTGAGCTTTCGCCCTTGCTGCCTCCATATCGGCCTGTGCCTTGCGGATCTCCTCGGGCCGACTGCCGGCCTCCAGCGTCGCCAGTACCTGTTGCTGCGCTGCGGTCATGGCCTCGGCTTCATCCACCGCAGCCTGGAGACGCGCCACATGCAGGCGGGCCAGGAGTTCGCCCTTCTTTACGCGGTCACCTTCCTGCACCCGAATCTCTTCGATACGCTCACTGCCATTGAAAGCGAGTCTTACCTCCCGGATGTCAACATTGCCGTACAGAGTCAGAGAGTTCTCAGCCTCAGCTCCATTCTTCTCCTGCAACCACCAGTAGACGCCTGCGCTGGCGATGAGCAAAACCGGGAGTAGCAGAAAGGTTTTTCTGTGCATGATTCTTTCCTTGCGTACTGGACAGATTTCCATTGTGCCGGAATGAGGCAAAACAACAACCTTTTCTTCGTGAATGAGTTATTCTTTGGAAAGAGATCGTAATGTGTGGGGAGGGTGCAGTGGAAATAAGGAAAATTATAATTCTAACCACTTGAGTGGCTTGCCAAACTCATCATTAATCTCGTAACCATGCTTCATCTACGATAAAATCTTGTCCTATCTAAAAGATTCTATGTGGGTGCTCTGATGTTGTTCTATCGGCAAAAGGTATTGTTGACACTGCTTGAAGCACTGGGTGGTAACCTTCTTGCGACCGATTTTCAAAAACACCTCTTCTTGTTCACGAAGTTATGTGAAAAAGAGCGCAGCTATGACTTTGTGCCTTATCGCTTTGGTTGCTACTCCTTTCAGGCGGTTGCTGATAAGCAAAAACTTACTGAAAAAGGTTATCTCAAACAGGCAAGCAAATGGGAAATTGCTAATCCTGATTTGAACTATATGAATGCCTTAAACAAGGATTATAAAATAAAGCTGTCTTTGTATATCGGCCGCTTTGGCCGCCTGCGAGGAAAGGCATTGATAAAATATGTGTATGAAAAATATCCCTATTTTGCAATCAATAGTGAAATAGCTAATGAGTATATGGATTCTGAACATCTGAAGAAAGTTGACAATGCCCGGCCCACAAGACGCAAAAAAACGATGTTCTCAACGATTGGCTATGAAGGCGACAGTATTGAGGCGTACCTGAACAAGCTCATTGAGAACGATATCCGCCTGCTGGTGGATGTACGCAAAAACCCCATAAGCCGTAAGTACGGTTTTTCAAAACGAACGCTCTCTTCCCTGCTTGGTAAGATGGGAATCGATTATTTCCACATCCCGGAACTGGGAATTCAGTCATCGGACAGACAAGAGCTAAATACCCAAAGTGACTACGATAAACTATTTGAAAAATATGAAAAAACTGTGTTAAGGGATCAACAAGAATCTCTTGAAAAATTATTCGATCTATTCACTGAAAACAGACGTATTGCTATCACCTGTTATGAAAAAGATCCTCGACAATGTCATCGCAGTCGAGTGGCAAATGCCATTGAGTCTTTAGCGAAAAACGAAGTTGTCACCCAGAATATATAAGGCGGTTTTATGGCCAGGGAAAAGGTGCTCATTACAGTAAAAACATATCCCACACTATCGAGTAAATACGATGAGGTTGTATGCACCGCCGGGCTGCGGGAGGATGGTTCCTGGGTGCGTATCTACCCCATTCCGTTCCGTAAACTGGATGATTACGAGCGGTACAAAAAGTTTGATTGGATTGAGGTCGCTCTTGGGCGAAATCTCACAGACCCAAGACCTGAAAGCCACTGTCTCAACTCTTCAATAAAAGTTCTGCGACAGGTGGATACCCGGCAGGATTGGCGGGAACGACGTGATTTGGTGCTATCAAAAGGCAAGATGTATACAAGCTTTGCCGAAATCATTGAGCACAACAAGAGTAACCGCAAACTCTCACTTGCCACCTTCAAACCCGCTGAGATTACCAACTTCACCATCGACGGGGATGAACGTGAGTGGGATCAGGAAAAGCTCCGATCGATTGAAGCCAGAGCCCAGCAAAATGATCTGTTTCGTGACAACTCAAAATGCTTCAAGGTGGTGAAGAAACTGCCCTATAAATTCCGCTATCTGTTCAAGGATGATACCGGTCAGGAACGCCGGATGATGATTGGCGATTGGGAGATTGGTGCGCTCTACTGGAATGAATTGAAACGGCATGGCGGTAGCGAGAAAAGAGCATTAGAAGGTGTTAGGAAGAAGTATTTCCATCAGCTAATCGAGAATCGCGATATCCATCTCTTTGTGGGCACAAGTCAAAGCTGGGATTCAAAAAACGCACCCAACCCATTCATGATCATCGGGGTTTTCAGTCCGCCGGTTATACTCCAGGATGAATTGT
>WFXD01000053.1 GCA_015490795.1 Gammaproteobacteria bacterium | reverse complement strand
TTAGGATGAACTGGCTGCGGAAGTGGGAGAGCGGCTCAAATATCCCCGGTTTTTCGTTGCGTAGGCCCACTATGCGCCTCAAAACCGGGAATATTTGCGCTCACTCTCCCACTCCCTCGCTACAATCCACCTAAGCCCGACAGGCTCCTAGATTTAAGGAAAATCCTTGTCCAGCTTTTCTGCCTCCAGCTTGTCTCTGATGATGCAGGCGGCAGCAAAGTTGCCCTCCTCTTCGGTCTCCAGCGGATAGCTGCGCACCACCTCAACCACCATAGAGAGCGGTGGCGTGATGCTTTTGCCCGGTACGATAATGATGGAGAGGCGCGTGCCCGGCTCTACCTTGTGATCCAGCCAGAGCAACAAACCTTCACCGCTCAGATTCTTTACAATGGCACCGGCCGTCTCATCGGACCCTTCAATCCGGAACCGTGCAGGGCACTCGACATCCATACGAAAGAAGTTCCTGTTATCGGAGTGTGGCAGCATTGTTATCTTTCCCCAGTTTGAGTTGGCATTCAGCATTTCTGCCCTTGGTAAAATACTGTAGACCCTCAGTGCGATTTGTCACCCTAGGAGTCACCCCATCGAGCCAGAATCTCCATGCTGATCCGGTTCATCTCAGCGGCACGCGGGGCACTGCCGGCCTCTGTATAGCAGCGCAGCTCCGGTGCATTGCCCGATGGCCGCAGGTGCACCACCTCATCACTCTCAAAGGTGATGCGCAGGCCATCGGTCGTATCAAGGCTTTTCACGCGGCCAAAGGGCGCGCCGAAGAGGGAGGCCACGGCGGCGCTGTCCCGATCAAAATCACCACTGCTCAGCGCTGCAATCCGGCTGCGGCTCAACTCGGTGGGAAAGTTTTTCAGCCGGTCGCTGTGGGTGAACCGCTGTGGCAGCTGTGTCAGCAGTTTTGAGATGGTGCAGCCTGCACCCCTGGCCAGCAGCAGTATCGCCAGCGGGACAATCACCGCATCCCGGGTTGGCAGGGCAGGCAACCGGCCACCCTCCAGTTCAATGTCGGTTGCAGAGAGAAAGCCCCCGTTGGCCTCATAGCCCACCACATTGTTAACGCCCTCTCTCAGGGCCGAGTGCATCGCCTCAATCACATAGGGCGAGCCAATCCGGGTGCGATCCACCCGCTTGAACCAGCCGCACTTCTCCACGGCACTGTTGCTGCTGACGGGTGTGACCACGCAGTCTGCCCCCAGATACCGCGCGCACAAGATGCCTGCAACATCGCCGCGCAGCCAGTGGCCCTGCTCATCGCTGATCAGGGGGCGGTCACCATCGCCATCTGCTGAAATCACGGCATCGAAGTTGTGAGTAAGCGCCCACTTCTGTGCCAGCTCGATATCTTCCGGGCGCACCGCCTCTGTATCAACCGGGATGAAGGCTTTGGAGCGGTGGAGTCGGGTGACCTCTGCCCCCAGCCCTTCAAAGATATCTCCCATCACCTGCCGGGCAACCGATGAGTGTTCGTAGAGCGCAATGCGGCACCCTTGCAGCGCCCCCTGCGGAAAGAGATCCAGATAGCGTTGCCGATAGTCCTGGCAGGCCTGCGGGTTCTCCTTGGGCAGAGTGGGTGCTCTCTTCAACATCCCGTCATGAGAGAAGAGACCCGCCGGGATCTCAACCCGTTGGGAGCGGATGGCTGCCTCATCATGCTTCAGGATTTCGCCATCGGGCCGGTTGAACTTGATGCCGTTGCGGTCATCCGGGATATGGCTGCCGGTCACCATCAGGCTGGGGATGGCACCTGTGATGCCGTAAAGCGTCAGGGCTGGCGTGGGGATAAAGCCGCAATTGACCGGCCTATAGCCCAGGGCCTCGATGGCCAGTGCAGCTGCCCCCATGATCCGTGGTGTGCTGGACCGGTAATCCCCGGCAATGGCAACCGGTGAGCCGGTTGCCACCTGGCCCTGTGCTGCCAGATATTGCAGAAAACCCAGGGTGTAGGCATAACAGACCCGGTCACTCATATCGGCCACCAGCCCCCGCGCACCGCTGGTGCCAAACCCTACTCTGCTCTGCGCCATCAGATCTGCAATGGTGATTCGTTCTTTTTTGTCTGTCACGGTTGCTGCCCCTGTTTGAGATAATCAGCCTGCGCTAAATTGTGCAACGATTGCGCCCAAATTCACATTCGAGAGGTCGCAATGGGAACTCCCGTCAGAATTATTATCGCCCGCTGCATTGTGGCCATTCTGCTTTTTTGGCTGCCTTTTCCCGCATCATTGGATGTGGATGGTTACAACCACCCCTCCAGCGGCATCCACTTCACAGGCAGCAGATTGTCGCATATGCTTTAGGCGAAGCCCCTCTTCCGAATGAGAGACCGCAAGGTGAAACCCTTTTTAACCTGCTGCATTCTGCTGCTTGCCGGGGCAGCTATAGCCAAGCCACCGGATACCGCATACTTCCAAAATATGCCACTCTTTTGGTCACAGCTGTACGGTGATGGCGGCAACACCCTCTACTGTGGCCGGCCCTTTGGTCCTCGCAAGGGGCGTCAGATCAACATCGAGCATATCTTCCCCATGGGCTGGGTGGCCAGCGCGCTCAACTGCGGCAGCCGCAGCCAGTGTCGCACCACAAGCCCCAGCTTCAATCGGATAGAGGCCGATATGCACAACCTCTACCCCGCACTGGCCAGGATCAACAAGGCGCGTGGCAGCCGGGCCTTCGGCATGGTGCCGGGCGAACGGCGCAGGTTCGGATCATGCGACTTTGAGATCGACCCGCAAAAACGCCGGGTAGAGCCACGGCCGGCGGTGCGTGGCAATATCGCCCGCGCCATGCTCTATATGCAGGCCAGATACGGCCTGAGGCTCTTTCCCCGGCAGGCAGCGCTGTTGCGGCAGTGGCACCGGGATGACCCGCCCGACCACGAAGAGCTGCGGCGCAACCGGGTCATTGAACAGATTCAGGGGCAGCGGAACCCCTTTATCGACCACCCGGAACAGGTCGCTGCTCAGTAGTGGTAGGCTGACTCAATCTGCTCCCGCGTCAGAATGCCGTAGATCCGGTGCCGGCCTGTGGCGCGGGCGGACTCCACGTAGAGGGATTCAACGGACTGCTCTTCCAGCCGCTCCAGCGCCTCTTGCAGATTGGCCTGAATGGAGATCGGTGCAATCTGTTCCCGCCAGGCGGGGATGGCCATCAGGTCAATCTCGTCGATGCCCCCCTCCTCAGCCTGCGCATTCTGGATATGGCGCGCCAGATCGACCGCATGCATCAACGCCACGGGGCTGCCACCCTCTTCAACAATCAGCCACTCCGGCTCCTTTTTCAACAGCCGTTCGGCATGCTCGCGGCTAATCATCCGGTCGTGGCAGAGAAAGCTCTTTTTCAGCACGCTGCCAACACCGATGCGCCGCAGCGCCTGCAACACCGGGCTGGTGCGATAGTCAAACCCGGTGGATCTCAGCAGGGAGATGAAGATGGACTCCTTGCCAAACAGCTCACTGGCGGTCAGATTGGCCACCACAATGGCCAGCATGCCCGGCATCACCACGGCCGGGTTGTAGGTCAGCTCCAGCATGGCGGTCAGCCCCGCCAGTGGCGCTTGCAGGCTGGCACCCATCATGGCGCCCATGCCCAGCAGCACATAGAGGGTGCTGCTGGAGCTCACCTCAGGGAACCAGATCCCCATCAGGTTGCCCACAATGCCGCCAATGATCGCCCCCATGAACAGGGATGGCCCCACCATCCCCGCCGGAATTCCAAGACCACCGCAGGCCGAGGTTGCCAATACCTTGAAGCAGAGGATCAGCAGCAGAGCCGTCAACCCATACTCACCGGTGAGTGCATGGTTGACGGTGTCGTAGCCGATGCCCATCACCTCGGGCACAAACAGTGCGCAGATGCCCACCACCAGCCCCGCTGCGGTGGTCTGGCACCAGAAAGGGTAGCCCTTGCCATAACGGGAGAAGGTCTGACTCAGATGGATGAAACAGGCGGCAATGGCGCCGGTCAGCAGCCCCAGCACCATCACTGCAGGCATCTCCTGTAGTGACCCCATCTCCAGTGCCGGCACCACAAATGCCGGGGCAGAGCCCAAGAAGAGGATGGAGACCGCGTTACCACTCACAGCCGCCAGCATAATCGGCAAAAAGCTGATCAGGGTATACTCCATCATCACCACCTCCAGCGCGAAGATGACACCGGCCAGCGGGGTGTTGAATGAGGCCGCGATGGCCGCCGCCACACCGCAGCCCACCAGGGTGCGAATGCTGTTATTCGGCAGCGAGAGGTGCTGCCCCAGCAGACTGCCCGCCGCCGCACCCAGATAGACGTGCGGCCCCTCACGCCCTACAGAGTGGCCACTGACCAGGGCAATCGCCGCCCCTGCAAACTGGAGCAGGAATTCGCGAAAACCGATATAGCCCTGGTGATAGGTCAGCCGCTCCAGCACCCGGCCTACCCCCATCAGGGTCTGCCCATTGGCTTTCCAGTGAAACAGCAGCCCAATGGCCAGGCCGCCCAGGATCGGCAGCAGCAGCCGCAGCCAGCCCGGCAATCCCTCAAAGTTCTCCTCATACTGCCCGGGAAGCAGCTCTGCCAGAGCCCCCTCCACAACCAAACGGAAGAGCACAATAATGCCCCCCGCCAGAATACCCGCCAGCAGGCCAATCATGACCAGCATCAACAGGGCATCGGGCCGGGAGAGCGTTAGCCGGAGCTGTTCCAGATGTTTATGCAGCCAATCCTTCATGCGGTGCTCTTCTCTCCATTACGAATCAGAGGCCTCAAGTTGGATACTAGACAAAACAGACGTAGAATGTGCAGCATATTTCTCCCAGAGGCAAACCATGCAGATAACCAAAGATCGTATTGTCACCATTGAGTACACCACAACAGATAAAGATGGCCAGATCATTGATACCACGGATAACATAGATAACTACACCTTCATCTTTGGAAGAGGCGGTCTTTTCAAAACAGTGGAAGAGGCGATGGAAGGTCGTTATAAAGGCGCCCAGCTGAAGCTGACCCTCTCCCCGGAGCAGGCCTATGGGGTACGTGACGAGAGCCTGATCAAACAGGTGCCACGGCAACAGATCAGAGTGCCCGCCCATGATCTAGAGGTTGGTTTTAAGCTGAGGGGCAATAATCGGGACAACTCCACCCCCATTACCATCACGGCTATTGATGAAGATGTTATAACCTTAGACGCCAACAACCCACTTGCTGGCCTCACTATTTACATCAAGGTGGTCGTCATCGATGTACGCGAGGCGACGGAAGAGGAGCTGAAAACCGGCAAGATAGCGCCAAAGAGTGGACGGCCCAGCAGCGTGGATGTCGAGTTTAGTGGTCATTAACCAGGCAATAAAGAATATCTGAATATAATCTGCCGCCATGGACGAGAAGATAGGTGCAAGAAAATTGCCAAGAGAGGTGCTGGAAGAAAAGCGCCGCCAAGCTCACCGTCTGAGGAAACATAGAATAACTCAAGCGAAAATACGAGAAATTGTGGGCATTCACGCAGATACGGTGGGGCGTTGGCTAAGGCTGTCTCTACACGAACTCAAGGTCAATCGAGGCGGTCGGGATCCGGGTATCCGCATGCCAATCCGCACCGTGGGCGAATACCTCAAACGCTGGGAATTTACGCCGCAGAAGCCAGTGAAGCGGGCCTATGAGCAGAATCCCAAGGCAGCACAGCACTGGCTGGATTAGGAGTACCCGGGGATCAAGGCCCAAGCGAAGCAAGAGAAGGCCGAGATCTACTGGGGTGATGAAACAGGTATACGGAGTGATAGCCAACATGAGCGTGGCTATGCACCCAAAGGAAAAACCCGGTCATCCGGTTCAATGCCAAGCAAAGCTCGACGAATATGATTTCGGCGGTCAATAATCAGGGGAAAGTCCGCTTCAAGATCTTCAAGGGCAGTATGAATACGGACATCCTGATTGATTTCTGCAAGCGTCTAATCAAATCCGCAAATTAGTCAGTACAAGGACTGTTCCGGGGATGAGCTTTTAATCGATATCTACTCCATCGGCTACATCAATCAGATGATGCATGGTAGAGCCTTGGACCTCATTGAAGAACTGGAGGGATTTATATCGCTGGGTGAAGCAATGGGGGCGGTTATGGAGGATGTTGCCGGAGACACTTAACAACAAAACCTCAACCACCATAAAGTTCTAAAGTAGTTGTAAACTAATCAGATCTACGACAGCTTTCAGCTAACTCTCTGATAACCCCTACGCGGTCAACCACTTAGCTCCCAGTTTTCCCCTACGCGACCTCCAGATCCAGTTTTTTGCCCTATATGCGGTTTTGAGATTAACACAGGGATTTTTCAGTGGAAGAGGATTTTTATGACACGTGCAGCCTTGTTGCTATTAAGCTATGCTATACATGTATAGCACTTCTGGAGATACCCACTATGTTAGCCCTTAGACTACCCGATGAGATTGAACAACGCCTGACTGATTTAGCTGCCAAGACAGGCCGCTCCAAGAGCTTTTATGCTCGTGAAGCGATCCTTGAGCACCTGGAAGAGCTGGAGGATGCCTACCTGGCTGCTGAGCGACTAAAGGAGCCTACCAAGCGTTGGATGCAAGAGGAGCTGGAGGCAGACCTTGACCTGGACAGTTGAGTGGGATGATCGTGCTAGGCGTGAGTTACGCCGATTGGATCGGCAGGCACAGCGAGACATTTTGAAGTACTTCTCTGAGCGTATTGCAACTGATGAAGATCTTCAGCGCTTTGGTAAACCTCTGCGGCATGATCTGCGAGGTTTATGGCGCTATCGCATTGGTGACTATCGTGCAATTTGCCAGATTGAGAACGGCCACCTGGTCGTGCTGGTAGTGGCGATAGGGCACCGCCGACAAGTCTATCAATGACCTTTTTCTTTAGCTGCCAGAACAGCAGCTAAAGGGCCGGATAACCCCCGACCCTTTAGGGTTCATTCTCCATCGATTAAGTGCATATGATTCTGCTTGATGACCTTCACATACCCCTGCCACTCTTCGCCTAACCTGTCCCAGGCTTCTACCGTATCCCGGTAACTACTGGGTAGATATTCCATCTGATTAAGCACGAACGCTGCCGCGATCTGCTCCCCAGCGCTGGCACCTGTCGTGCCTGTACGTTGAAGTTGATTGGCTACGCTGATGATTGTATTGATCTGCCAAGACATGGTGTTTACTCCTGTGGTTGTTTCAACAACCCAGTAGGACTTACTGGGCTTGCTGACCCACAAGCATCGAGCAGAGGCTCGTCAAGGGCAGCGCGTTTTTTGCGCTGTTTATCACTGCTGTCCCGTTAACTTTCATAGCAAAGCCATCTGATTTATATCGAATTGTTTATCATGTATAGGATCACCTCGCAGCAAGGCCATCAAGTCTCGTTTTTCAAACAGGTTGAGCTGCAATAAACGAAGAATTTGTTGCATGCTTTTC
>WFXD01000052.1 GCA_015490795.1 Gammaproteobacteria bacterium | reverse complement strand
GGATATATTCGAGTATATCGAGGTGTTCTATAATCGCCAGAGACGCCACTCAACTATCGGCTATCAAACGCCATTGGGCTATGAGAAAAAGAACCGAGAAATTGTGTGATTTTTTGTCCGGAAAAGTCTTGCCACATCACGGCGATTCGGCCTATGCGGGGCAAAGAGAGGCGATCTGCAAACAGGCGCCGAGGGCGAAGGACTTTACCCAGAGGAAGGGTTGCCGCTCGCGAGCATTGAGCGATGAGGCGCGAGCCAGGAACCGCGCCAAATCCCGGGGTCGAGCCAAGGTCGAGCATCCGTTCCTGATTCTCAAGCGGGTGTTTGGATTCAGCAAGGCCCGTTACTGGGGGCTGGACAAGAATGCCAACCGCTTGTTCGTGGCCTGCGGACTGGTCAATCTGTACATGGCAAGAAGGGTCCTGCTGCGACCGACGTAGCGGTAGTGCGCCCAAAATTCACCGATAGACCGAAATATCGGGATTGGTAGACAAGAAAGCCGCACAATCCCGTTGCACAACATCAATTTCTGGCGTGGTTGCTCGATTCATGAAAAAATTTCAGCAAATGTTTTCTGTCAGCGTGAATTGATCAGACCTTCCTTAAGTAATCCAGGATGACCAAGAGCACGGCGAAAACTGTGCCGGGATATTTTATTTTACATTAAACTTTAGATTTGTGGCATAGTATATTGAAATTGCTAGTAAAAGTCCATGAAAACTTTATTTATAAATTCTCTGTGAGCCTTATATAACACCGTTTTTTATTTGGGCGGGAATTGCTGATTTTTAAGCTGGTATAACCGCATACAAAAGCTCATAATTTCAGCCTCCAATAATAAAACAAACTACACTGAACCTGTAGAGAAATCAGCACGATCAGAACAGATCACCAACATGCAGTGAGACAACATATGCCCGCAAAAAAGAATTATCTGGTCATATCGGCCCTGGGGAGAGACCAACCCGGCATCGTCGATAAATTAAGCAAAATCATTCTGGAAGATGAGTGCAATATTATAGACAGCCGCATGACGGTTCTAGGGGGGGAGTTCGCCATCCTGCTGATGGTTGAAGGCAACTGGAATACACTGACAAAGCTGGAAGATGCTCTGCCCAAGCAGGGCAAGCGGCTTGGCCTCACCATCATTTCAAAACGCACTGGCGAGCGCCAATCCGATAGCAAAACCCTCCCCTATGCCATCGACGTTGTGGCCATGGATCACCCCGGCATTGTGCATCATCTGGCTAACTTTTTCTCTAAACGCAATATCAATATTGAAGATCTGGTCACCAGCAGCTACGCAGCAGCACATACCGGCACCCCGATGTTTTCCGTTCACATGAGCGTTGGCATCCCGGCAGAGATGCACATTGCCGAGCTGCGCGGCGATTTCCTGGAGTTTTGTGATTCGATGAATCTGGACGCTGCTCTGGACCCCATTAAAGGTTAGCACTCTTTTCTAAGGTGATAATCCAGGACTCAATGGAAAAGAAAAGATGCCAAAAGCAGCAGTAGAGCACCATCTTTTTGTGCTGGACACCAATGTCCTGATGCATGATCCCACCGCCATCTTCCGGTTCATGGAGCATGACCTGTTCCTGCCCATGGTGGTGCTTGAGGAGCTGGATGCTGGCAAGAAGGGGCTATCTGAAGTTGCCCGCAATGCACGTCAGGCCAGTCGCTTCCTTGATGAGCTCATGACAGGTGCAACCAGGGCCGACATCAAAAGGGGGCTGCCGCTTCCCGCACCAGAAAACGGTGCTGCAACAGCAGAAGGCAAACATGGCCGCCTCTTCTTCCAGACCCGCCATCTGCCCAACCTGTTGCCCGAGAGTCTGCCGGGCCATATCCCCGACAATAACATCCTGGCGGCAACACTGGCGCTACAGGAAGAGCACCCTACCAGCACCATCACCCTCATATCCAAAGATATCAATCTGCGCATCAAGGCCGCCGTCCTGGGGATTCACGCTGAAGATTACTGCAATGACAAGGTGCTCGATGATGTCAACCTGCTCTACCGGGGACACATTGAACTGCCCGCCAGTTTCTGGAACGAACACAGTAAAAAACTGGAATCATGGCAGGATGAGGGGCGCTCTTTTTATCGTGTAACGGGGGCAGACCTGGCCGACTGGCATGTCAGCCAATGTTTAAGCATGGAGGGGGATGCCAGCTTTGAGGCCATCGTCCGCGAGCTGAAAGACGATAGCGTCGTCATAGAACTGCTGGAGGATTATCGCAACCCAAAACACTCCGTATGGGGGATTAATGCACGCAACCGAGAGCAAAATTTTGCACTCAATATGCTGCTGGATCAGGATCTGGACTTTATCTCACTGCTCGGCATTGCCGGCACCGGCAAAACGCTGTTGACCCTGGCCGCAGGGCTGGCTCAGGTTCTGGATCAGAACATCTACCATGAAATCATCATGACCCGTGCAACGGTACCAGTGGGAGATGACATCGGCTTTCTGCCCGGCACGGAAGAGGAGAAGATGGCACCCTGGATGGGTGCACTGAAAGATAATCTGGAGGTGTTGACACAGACCGAAGGGGGGGAATGGGGACGCGCGGCAACCGACGACCTGCTGCGCAATCGCATCCGCATCCACTCCCTGAACTTCATGCGCGGGCGCACTTTTCTCAACAAATATATCATCATTGATGAAGCCCAAAACCTGACCGCCAAACAGATGAAGACCCTCATCACCCGCGCAGGCCCCGGCACCAAAATCATCTGCCTGGGGAACATTGGTCAGATTGACACGCCCTACCTCACAGAAACCACCTCTGGTCTCACCTATGCAGTGGACCGTTTCAAGAGCTGGACCCACAGTGGTCACATCACCTTGATACAGGGTGAACGCTCAAGACTGGCCGAATTTGCATCAGAGAACCTTTAACCGGGAAAGAGCCGCTCACAGGGCATTTTATTGTGCCATAAAAAGCGCTATCCACCGCTCCCCTGCTTCATCACCGGGCATAGCTGTTTCACTCTCAATCTTCCACTCGCCAGCCTCCTTCACAAACAGAATGCCAATAATCTGAGCACCCACAGTTGATTGTGCCACGAGGTGCAGCCTCGCCTCCATGGGGGAGAACACCGCTCTTTGCATGCTGAACTGCTTGACTCCCTGTGCTGATGCAGCAAGGCGAGTAACAACCTCCTGCCCACTCCCATGAGCATAAATTTTGGAGCGCTCCAGAGTTGCCTTCCGGTTTGAGGATAAAAATGGCTCTATCAACTTCCAGTCACCCTCCTGCAGTGCCTTTAGATAATTCCGGTACAGGTCAACCAACCGGGATGCCGCTTGTGGTGTCCCAACCTTGAGGGCGGGAGGAGCATTTTTCTGGAACTGTACAAAATCCCAAACCACCAGCTCCCCAGGGTTCAATTCTCTGTTTTGAAAGTATGACGATTTAATCTGTAGAAAGTAGAAGTTGCCCCCCACATTGAAGCGCTCATAGCGTTTGGAATTGTTGGCATCATTCCATGTAACTCTTGTTTTTTCCGTGCCATCAGTCACTTCAAATTGATAGCTGCGGTCGGCATCATAGGCAACCTGGCGGGTATCCGCTATTTTTTCATTCCCAAGATAGCGCATGCTGAAATCAGGGAACCTGATCATCTCCCGTTGCAAATAAGGGAGAGGCTTCCCGTATACCGCAACACCCGGTTGCTCAGGGGGGGCTTCTGTGCATGCAATTAAACTCAGAAATACTATATAAGAGGTGCTTGCATTTCTCATATTGCCTCCAGGTTGTAGCTGTAGGCTACCGTTGTTGATGGCACCATACCCTGCGCTATCCAAACACAATATAGCCACATAGATGCGGTGAACTGGACTTCAGAAAGCGCATCGGGTCTAATAAGTTTACGATTCCAAGCACCACAGTGCATATAAAACACCCAAAATACAGCCCTTGGCAACGTGCTGAATCAATTTAGGCGCTTGATCAGGCAGCAGATTTCAACGCAACTGCAAGGCCCTATAACAATAGATAAAGTAAGAATAAGAATCGTGAAATACTTAAGGATTATGGCTTTAAAATTGCCACTGTTCTAGGATGACTCCCCCGAGCTGTGATGGGCATCCCCGTCTGGGCGTGCCTCTACAGCCTGTTTTGCAACGGGGATTGAGCAGCAGGGAAGCCCAACACGCATCAGCCGCTTAGCCAGTCTTTTTTCAGGTAAGAAAAGGTTTGTTTAAAGGTGATTTAGATGTTGAGCCACAATAACGTACAACGCTTCAGACTGTTCATTCTTTCTGCCATTGCCCTCTGCGGTGGCATCTTCAGCATACCCTCTCCTGCACTTGCCGCGATCATGCCCACCTACGAGGCCGCCACTGGAGTGAGTATCGGCCCCAAAGCCCCCACCGCCATTGCCCATGATCGCTGGGGGCGCTTCTATGTCGTGGAGACAAACGCTAACCGGCTGGATATCTATGACACACATGGCGTACAAAGCAACCGCATTGGCGGGCTGAACAAGCCACTCTCAATTGCCATTAGCCGGAGCGGGCTCATCTATGTGGGCAGCAAAGGGAGTGGCAGCGTAACCATCTATGACAAACGCACGCTGAACCCACTGGG
>WFXD01000051.1 GCA_015490795.1 Gammaproteobacteria bacterium | reverse complement strand
TTAGGATGAACTGGCTGCGGAAGTGGGAGAGCGGCTCAAATATCCCCGGTTTTTCGTTGCGTAGGCCCACTATGCGCCTCAAAACCGGGAATATTTGCGCTCACTCTCCCACTCCCTCGCTACAATCCACCTAAGCCCGACAGGCTCCTAGCGTTCCTCATTTCTGCCTCGGGACATACTCGAACCAATACACAATGAGGAGATGCAGCAGCACACCTCGGCACCGAATATGCGATAATGCCCTGATTTAGACCTCCCCCTGGCCCACACAATGAACAACGAAGTGCGACAAATCCTGGTCACCAGCGCCCTGCCCTACGCCAATGGCCCCATCCATATCGGCCATCTGGTTGAGTATGTGCAGACCGATATCTGGGTACGATTTCAAAAGATGCGCGGGCACCAGTGCCTCTACGTCTGCGCCGATGACGCCCACGGCACCCCCATCATGTTGCGCGCACGCCAGGAAGGGATCACACCCGAGGAGCTGATTGCACGCACCAGCACCGAGCATCAGCAAGACTTCGCCAGTTTTAGTGTAGATTTTGATAACTACCACTCCACCCATTCCAATGAGAACCGGCAGCTGGCATCCATCATCTACCAGCGCAACCTGGAGAAGAACAACATCACCCTCCGCACCATCACCCAGGCCTTCGACCCGGTGGAGCAGATGTTTCTGCCAGATCGCTTCATCAAAGGTGAATGCCCCAAATGTGGCGCTGATGACCAATATGGTGACAACTGCGAGGCTTGTGGTGCCAGCTACTCCCCCAGTGAGCTGAAGAATCCGGTCTCTGCCATCTCTGGCGCCAAACCCATCGACAAGGAGTCTGAGCACCACTTCTTCAAGCTGGCCAATTTTGAGCAGATGCTGCAACAGTGGACCAAAGGCGGCCACCTGCAGAGCGAAGTCACCAACAAGCTGGACGAGTGGTTTGAGGCTGGGCTGCAAGAGTGGGACATCTCCCGTGATGCCCCCTACTTTGGCTTTGAGATCCCAGGCCATCCCGATAAATACTTCTACGTCTGGCTGGATGCCCCCATCGGCTACATGGCCAGCTTCAAAAACCTGTGCGACAGAACCGGGCTGGATTTTGACCAGTTCTGGGGCGCCCAGAGCAAGGCGGAGCTATACCACTTCATCGGCAAGGACATCATCTATTTCCACGCCCTCTTCTGGCCCGCCATGCTCAGCGGAGCGAATTTCCGCACCCCTACCGCCATCTTCACCCACGGCTTTCTCACCATAAACGGGCAGAAGATGTCCAAATCCCGTGGCACCTTTATCAAGGCCAGCACCTATCTGAAGCACCTGAGCCCAGAGTACCTGCGCTACTACTTTGCCGCCAAGCTGGGTAGCGGCATCGAGGATATCGACCTCAACCTGGAAGATTTTGCCCAGCGAGTCAACTCTGACCTGGTGGGCAAGGTGGTCAACATCGCCAGCCGCTGCAGTGGCTTCATCAGAAAGCGTTTTAACAGCCAGCTCTCGGCCGAACTTGCAGAGCCTGTGCTGTTTCAGGGGTTCATTGATGCCGGGAAATCCATAGCCGAATGCTACGAAAAGCGTGAATTCAGCCGCGCTGTGCGCGAGATCATGGCGCTGGCCGACCGCGCCAACCAATACATCGACGAGAAAAAGCCCTGGATCATCGCCAAGGAGGACAAAGAGGCCGAGCTACAGGCCATATGCTCCATGGGCATCAACCTGTTCCGGCTGCTGATAGGCTATCTGCGCCCCATCCTGCCTGCTACAGCAGCAAAATCAGAGGCCTTTCTACAGATCCCGCCACTGACCTGGGCAGCGCTCTCCACGCCGCTGCTCTCTCACACCATTGCAAAATTCAAGCCACTGATGACCCGGGCTGAAACAACGCAGATTGAAGCCATGCTGGAAGAGTCCAAAGAGGATCTGGCAGCCCAAAATGCCAGCCAAGCCAAACCTCATGAGACCCTCACAGAAGGACATCTGGCCAAAGAGCCCATAGCCGACACCATCGAATTCAGCGACTTTGCCAAGGTGGATCTGCGCATCGCCCGCATTGCCAGAGCCTCCCACGTTGAGGGGGCAGACAAACTCCTGCAACTCACACTGGAGCTGGGCGAAGGCGACAGCCGCAACGTATTCGCCGGTATAAAATCCGCCTATACCCCTGAAGAGCTGGAGGGCAAACTGACGATCATGGTCGCCAACCTGGCGCCACGTAAAATGCGCTTCGGCCTCTCTGAAGGGATGGTGCTGGCCGCAGGCCCTGGCGGAAAAGAGCTCTTCATCCTCAGCCCGGACGAAGGCGCCGAGCCGGGCATGAAGGTTAAATAAACCAACGGAGACCTAAACAATATGAAGTACTTTCTACTACTATCAACAGCACTGCTACTGACCGCCTGCACCCAAGAGACCCAAAACAAATTTGGCCGGGCAATACAGAACTGGACCGGCACCAACGGCGTGCTGGAGGTCTATGCCGGAGACAAGCTGGTGAAACGTTTTATCAAGATCGACAAACTCACCACAGCCTCCGGCACATCTGACGGCGGCCCCCGCCCCTATAGATTCGGCTATGGCATTATGGATACCAACCTGAACAATATTGCCGACCCTGGTGAAAAAAAGGTCTATTTCGAGTTCAGCGACTACTCAACCTCCTACATTTTCTTTGAGAACCCAGACATTTAACCTGGTTTAAGTGAAAAAACACGCATTCATTGACGAACAGGCCTGCATCGGCTGCACCCTCTGCATACAGGCCTGTCCGGTAGATGCCATTCTTGGTGCCGCCAAACAGATGCACACCGTCATCATTGATGAATGCACAGGCTGCCAGGAGTGCATTGAACCCTGCCCGGTAGAGTGCATACAGATGCTCCCTTTTGAAAACCAGGCCTGGTCGGCCGAACTGAAGCAGCAGAAAGCAGCAGTTGCCGAGCAGCGCCGCACTGCCCAGGCGGCACGGCGCGAACGCCTCAAGCAGGCGCGCACCGCCCGCTTACAACGCAAACAGGCAGCTTTGAAAAAAACCGCAGCCATCGAAGCTGCAATCAAACGGGTCGCCGCCAAAAAGGCCTCCCAAAATATAACCCCAAAAAACACCGAACGGCTCTCAACAGCGCAGCAAGCCCAGATTGACAAGATCAACAGCAAAAGAAAACCAGCCTCCTAGCTAGGGGGTGTTCTCAATCACCGTTCGTGGCGAGATTCTGGCCCTTTTTCATGCTGGCGGCGTTGCGGTTCGTTGCAATAGAGTAACTATTACGCCTCACCGCGCCTCGCC
>WFXD01000050.1 GCA_015490795.1 Gammaproteobacteria bacterium | reverse complement strand
TTAGGATGAACTGGCTGCGGAAGTGGGAGAGCGGCTCAAATATCCCCGGTTTTTCGTTGCGTAGGCCCACTATGCGCCTCAAAACCGGGAATATTTGCGCTCACTCTCCCACTCCCTCGCTACAATCCACCTAAGTCCGACAGGCTCCTAGTTTTGAATTGTTGTTAATGGTAGAGCACTCTTCCAGTATTTTACATCATCAAGCTCGCCGACATAAGTTGCACTGTTCAGGTCATAAAACCCGTTTGTATTCCAGTATGCTGCACCGTTGGAAGGGGAGCCACTTCCTGAAAAGAGTGTACGGGCACCAACGCCAAAACCTGAGCTGACATGCCTGGAAAGAGAGCCGTCACCCAGCATATCTCCACCCCAAAGATGCGGGTCAGAGACCATGACATAGTTGCCTGTGCCGCCCATATCGGTTTCAGCTGCCAGCTGTCCGTCTATATAAATCCTGATATAGCGTCCGTCCCATCTCCCTACTACGTGTTGCCATATACCCGGTTGCAGGGCTACACCACCATAGGTTGAAGCACCGGAAGCGGCTGTCTCCGTTTGGGCAAATGAGTGTACTTGCCGGTTGGTTGGCAGCGTTGGGGTTGCTGAAGTGTCACATTTAGCCTGATCGGTAGGCATCAGCGTATTCCCCTGGGTGTAACCTTCCGGGCTCACCGGGTGGACATATTCCGGCCAGCTGCCACCCCAGGCATCACATCTCATATCGGCAGGGTTACCCACCGCAACCCAGAAGCGTAAGACATCATGGGTTGCATCTTCATCTGTGCAGTTGCCGTTGATGGGATCACCGTCATCACTGAAACGCATGATGCCAAGCGCCCAGTTTTTGATCCAGAATTGGGTGGTCAGAATGTCTCTTCTCAGTTTAACATTCAACCCCAGATCCTGGCCTTCAACACAACCAAGGGGGGTGGGGTTTATCCATACGGAAAATGAGAATTCACTGGTTTGCTGCACCTCCTGGACAATAACCGGGGCGCCGCCGCTACGGTAGGTTGCTGGGGGAAAGCCGTCGTCAGGGTTAATCGTGTAGTTTAATTGCACGGCTCCCCGGTCGTTGACCCGATCCAGTTTAATGGCATTGTCACCCGCTGTTGCCCCCGGTTTTGTATTGGTTGTTACCCACTGGACATTCCGGGTTAACACTCCATGCATATCCGTTGCCGTGCCCAGTGCCCCTGTGCTATTGGCCACTGTTCCTGAGCCTTCATTGAAATCCCAACTCAGGATCAGATCATTAGCTGAGGCTTCTGGAGGCAGAGCAAGGGTGTTGACGGCCGTTCCGGCGGGGGTGCCATAAGCGTCGAAAATGGAACCGGGAGCGGCGGCAACGGTGCATGTGCTGATGCCAGGTTGATTGATGACTGTGCTGAGTGTCAGAGCAGCGAAGCTATCCCCTGCAGTATGGGCGACGGATGATATGCTCCTGCCGCCACAGTTCAGGATGAAATCCGCAGCCTGTAGATCACCGGTGGCATCCGGGTTTGCGTAGGCACTTTCCGCAAATGTGATATAGATTTGATTGCTCTCTTCCGGGATTACCCCGTTCAATTGACGCTGAAGAGCACCATAGAGGAGGCCGTTGATATTGAAAACAGGTGGCCCGGTGACGGTTGTCGGCCAGGGGCCTGCGGATACGGCCTGCTCAGAGATGATGCCAGTGGCAAAATTATTATAGCCCCCTTGATACCATCCCCAGATGGAGAGCGGTCTGGCGGCCAGGATGTCAGTGGTTAAATCAGCACTGGTCAGTGGCGCGCTCATGGTTACTGTGGCCGTTGTCTCCCCCGCTGTATGGGTAACAGTGGTGACTGTGCGCGGATTGTCGTTCCCCTTGTCAATCAGCCAGAAATCCTCTGGCTTCAATGCCCCGGTCAGGTCGGGGTTGGTAAAGATGCCGGCTGTACCTGCGCCGCTCTCGCTGGCTCTGAAGTTGACGGTCAGCTCATTGCTGCCAATGTGTCCATCGACGCTCTCGATCTCTGGTGTAAAGGCCGGTGCAATATAGTTGTCTTTATCCGCCCGTTCAGTGAGATGCAGTTGGGTGCCGCTGCCACTGTCTGCGCCACTGTGGATGATTCGGTGGATCGAGTTCGCTTCATGGCAGGAGGCGTTGCCGCAGCTCATATCTTCATGATGACCACCATAGAAGTAGTGGCAGGTGTTACAGAAGTTGTTCCACAGGCCACCGTCGTTACAGTTTTCACCATAGGTGGCACTGCTGGCATCACCGCCGGTGCCACAATCACCATTGGCATTGACCTGGAACCGCTCCCGAATCATGGAGCTGCGATTGGCCCGGTGCGCCTCGTGGCAATCGGTGCAGGAGAGCACAAAATTGATACCGGCATTTCGCTGTGCTGAGTCATAAGGCCAGCGCATGAAGTGGCCGCCACCCTTGCCGCGCGATACCTCATTCATCTGGAACAGCACATCGATGCCGCCACCGCCCCAGAAACTTGCTGTCAGCGGGTTGCTCTCATTCATGTTGTACGGCGTGCCCGCGATACCAAAGCCGTGACGGGCACCACATTCGACGCGCTGGTTGGGTGGATCGACCGAATTATCTGTACAGCTGATGCCCTGACCCCAGTTGACGGGCGGGTTGGCTGCGCTCACCCGCTCGGTATGGCAGGTCAAACAGAATACGGGGTAGGCTGGCAGCACATCACCTGCAAACTCAAAACCACCAAGACCGCTGCCACTTTGAGGTGGCTGGTAGTATGCGCCCTGATTGAAAGGCAGGCCGCCAGAGCCCAAAGGATAACCCTCGGCGATCTTGCGATAGAAACCGCCGGTGCCTGAACCATTGGTGGCTGCGTAGTAGTCCATTTTTTCATTCGGGTCATCGCCGAAGACATCAATGCCGCCCAGAGGCAGGCTGACGGGGCTTAGACCCTGTTCGGCATCCCAATATTTGCCAGTCACCACATGCACGTTGTGGCAGGAGACACACTCCAGGGTGTAGTTTTTACCATCGTTGGTAAATGGTGTGCCCAGATCATGCCCATCGGCCAGGGTAAAGGCCTGCTCGATATCGTCTGCTGAGACATAGCCGCCAGGCCGGTTGTTGGCCAGCTGGTCATTTTTGACCTGCATGAGGTCACCGTGGTCGCTGTGACAGCGAAAGCAGAGCTCCTGCCGATCGCCTCTTGTCATTGCAGCTGAGGTGCTGCCGCTGGCCAGAATTTTTGGATCTTTCACGCCATGCGGGTCATGGCACTGGCTGCATTTCAGATTGCCTTTAAGGTTGCCATCCGCGCCAATATTGCCTGGGCCGTGGGCTGAGTTCTGAAAATGGTCGACGTAACTGTCGGTTCGATACCATTCAGGCCCCTGATTAGCGAATACTGGCCCGCCTTCATTGTTGTGGCATGTCCGGCAGACGGTGTTGTCGCTATCATTTTCGTAGCCATCTTTGAGCCGCTTGGTGCCGCCGGTATTCCAGTGACCCTTGAGGTAATCATGGCAATCGCTACAGGTCCGCCCCGCCCCTGGATTGCCTGTGGCGGTGTCATCCTGCCAGGATAGCCGGTCGTAATTCTCTGCACTGCTCTTGCCGTGGCCGTTGATGTAGAAGCCGTAGGTGTTGGTGCCTGTTTGCAGATCCAGGTCTCCGACAACATTGGGCGCCTCTCCAATGCTTTCGGGGCCGGTTACCGGAGTGGGGTTGGCGGTGTCGTTATGGCAGCTGCCACAGAATTTCTGCTCGCCCAGCTCACCCAGCCAGGTATCTGCCCAGGTGTATTCGCCGCTATACTCTGTGATCCTGACGCCTGATTCACCCTGGGAGGAGCCGGGGCGGAAAAAGTAGTATTTTGCCAGCACTGCCCCCTCGGTGCCATGACAGTTGGCGCAGACCTGGGTGCCGCTGTCCGCCCCTGTATTTGGGCAGGCGCTGTCAGGGCGCCCGTCACAGAGCGTTTTACCGTCTGAAAAATAGACTTCATTAGGGAAATTACTGCCAGGTTCAAAAGAGCCGTGGCACCCCCAGTTCCCTTCGCCACAGGTGATTTTGGGGCCAAACTCCTGTGATACGTGAATGTCGTGTGACCCGGCGCCCAGCGGCATGAAGCCGTTTACATGTTTGTGACAGAGGGTGCACTTGATGCCAACATTGTGTGTGTGGTCAGCTTGATCCGGGTGGTCGTTATTATTCCGGTGGTGGCGGGTCTGGGTATGGCAGACTTCACAGGGGCCGTCATAGACATCGTCCCCGTCGGCAAAGGTGTTCGGGCCAACGGGTCGGAAAAATTTTACCGATTTGCGGCCGCTGTTCGGGGTGTTGATCTTATGCCGGACAAGTTTGCCGTAGATCACGGAAAAGGTATCGCCAGGTAAAATTTTGGTCAGATCAACAGGCCCTTTCAAGATCAGTGTGTCGCTGCTGTTGCTGATAATCCGGTAGCCGCCAGTGGGGCGGTGGAGCATCACCAGTCCGGCAAATTCATCGGTTTCCCATGTTGCACCTGCACTGCGCAGGGTGGTGCTGGTTACTTCGGTTATCGTTCCAGTGGCAAGGCGGGCCTCATCACCATAGGCAGCCAGCTGGTAGTGGTAGTGTGGTTCGTGACATATGCGGCATTCAATGGCCCAGTCGCCGTAATCGTTGTCGATGGTGATGCTGGAGTGGGTCTTCATAAAAGGTGCTACAACGTCATTGTGGCAGCTCCAGCAGAGGTTGTTGGCGGGTGTGTCGTCTATATTTTGTGGCGGGTCAGGCATCACCACATTGAAAAATTTCTCCATATCCCCCAAGACATTGTGGCAGTTATAGCAGTCGATATCGTTTACGACGGTGTGGGGGTAATCCAGTTTAATAAATGCCTGAGCCTGGGGTGGCGCCAGTGATACAAGCATGAAGGTCATCAAACCTATTGATATAGCCCACTTATTCATAAGCCTACTCACCGGGTTGTTACCTATCTGGGTATGGAGAAGGGGTCAGCCGGATCACTGCCTGCGCTGTGTTCTGCGCCATCCAGATGGTTGTCGTTATCTGCATCCCTGTCCAGGAGGTTAATCACCCCATCCCCATCGTGATCGAGGTTCCATGCTGCTGCCCAGAAAAGACGTTCATCGCCATCTGCCAGGCCGTCACCATCTGTATCGTGGGCCAATGCAGATGTGCCATAGATATGGATCTCATCTGCGTCAGTCAAACCATCACCGTCATAATCGGCATCGGTTTCTACAAGAGATACCCCAAAGGCCAGGTATCCGATCTGCTCTCCGGCGTGATAGATTTCACTGTCTTTAGACTGCTCTTCATCTACCTGCAACACTATGCCGAGTGGCTCGGCATGATGCGCACGCAGATTGGCGGTGTCATAACCATTGGTCGTCTGCATATCTGCGATGAAGGCAGGAGCCTGTGCAAAGCTGCTGCTGAAAGCCTGCTGCTGGGGACGTTGGTTAATGAGCGCGCCAGCGTTGGCCACTTCAAACGACAGCCCATCCACAATGCCCGTTGAAGGTGTCCAGGCAATGTAGGCCACCTGCTCCTGCGCGTGCTGCTTGGGGTTGAGCTCTTGCTCTTGCAGCCGGTAATCAAAGCCTGCTGAGGTTATCCTGCGCATGCGGCCTGTTACGGCATCTGCTTCATTGGTGCTTGTGATTGATGTGACAACTACCGGTTTTACGCTAAATACCTGCCTGAATGCTGTATTGCTGAATGAATTTATAGTGGCATTGTCGATGTATCCTGCCTCAATCTGCACATTGTCTGATAATGTATGTCTGCCTTGTTCTACTGCGAGGTAGCTCAGTTTCTCTCTATCATGGGTTCCATCAAGGTAGTCCCACTCCTGGAGACGCACTTCAAAGCCGGTCTGATCCAGGTTACGTATACGCACAACAGCCGGGTCAGCGTTATTATAGGTTGTGGGTTTGGCTACAACTACAGGGTCAATGAATGGGTTTCTGAATGCTATCCGTTTCCAGTTATGGTCAACCTGCAGCTCGCCAACCTCCAGAACAGCGGCGAAATCCACCTTCAGGGTGTGGTCTGCACGAATATTGGCAAAGGTATGTTCTGCCAGTATATCTACAGGCTGGTCGTCTACCTTCACGCTGGCAATACGGTAGCCGGGGGCTGGGGTGATCTGGAAATGGGCATCGCTGCCTGCCGCAACCTGCAGTGTGCCTGCGGGTTCAATTTTGCCGTGGGTTCCGGCAACGGCCTGCAGGGTGTAGCCTGATGTTGGCTCTGTAGTCTCTCCCGGCTGGCGGCAACCGCTGCTGCTGTCCGGGCAGGTTGAGGCACCCTCTGTGTAAGAGGATGCCTCTTGCGAAGATGTGCCACCCTCTGCGGGTGGTTGCCTTCCGCCTCTGGCTGTTCTTCCTGCCCCTCTTCTTTTTTGCCGCCGGTCAGACAGGTCAAAGGCGACAATCCGTGAGTTATTGAGCGAGGCGATATAGAGTCTGCCAAGCGCAGATTCGTAAGTCATGCCCAAGGGATTGTGCACGGGCGCGCCTGCTGCGGAGAGTCCGCCCAGATAAAGGCCCTCACTATCGTAGACGGCTATCTGGCTGCTGAAAACATCCGATATGTAGAGGCGCTGATGGTTGTCTGTTGCCATGCCGATGGGTTTAACCAGAGGAACCTCCTGTGCCCCCATGGTGTTAAAGCTGCGCTTAAAGTTTCCATCCAAATCAAAGATTTGCACTCGACCCGCCAATCCATTGCCAAAATCCAAAACCAGAATCTCTTCTGCATAGTCTTTAACCAGGATAGAGACGGGGTGCCGGAATTGCCCTGAATCCGTGCCATCGCTGCCAAAGGAAAAGGCCAGTGTGCCTTTTGGGGAGAAGACTTTTATCTCCCCTCTGTCGGCATCAGCCACATAAATGCGGTTCCTGTTATCAATGGCAATTGCTGTGGGTTTTTCAAACTCCCCA
>WFXD01000049.1 GCA_015490795.1 Gammaproteobacteria bacterium | reverse complement strand
TTCAAGATACAGAGCTTATTATCTTGGTTGTTAAAATTGCACACCGTAGCGTTGTATATAAAAACAGCTAACAAGGCAAATCCTTGTGCCGAGCTAAACTCGGAGCCTCGGGATTCCCAGAGACGGGATGAAATTGGTTAGTGTTACCCAGTGGGTGCGTATTGAGAGATACAAGTCCCACCTGCTCAAAGTCTAGCCGACAGTGCAGTAGTGAAACCTGAGGGTAAACCCGGTAACAGGAGTCCGAAGCCAGGTGGATCAAGAACGGAGGGTCAGTATTGAGTCCCGAAAAATGTAGAGTTGTGGTCATTGGATAAACTTGATTGCTCCAGAGTAATCAAGGGAAAGCCGACAGGTTGGATTTTCTGGAAGGCAGCAGACCTGGATGCGCAATGGCAAGCATTCATGTCACCACCGGGATCTGAGACCTGGTCATCTGTTCATGGGGGTAGTCCGGGAACTCGGGAGGGCCGAAAGTTTCCCTGTTAAACAAAGGCACAGGAGCCGCCTTACCCAAATACTCCAGGCATCGGTGAGTTGTCCTACAAGCCGATGAGACCGTTGGTAACAATGGAGACACAAACCCAAGGGCGAAGCAGGGTATCGTGTGAGGATAGTGAAAAACGAACGAGCATGAGAAGAGCGTTCGGCAATCTTAGTGGATCATAGTACCGATAGTCTGGAATATTGGACTGGGAAGGTGGGGAAGTGTTGCTCAAGCGACCTACTGAAGGGAAGGTGAAGCAGGGTATAACGAAGAACTGAGAGGAACTACGGGAGAGACATTGAGATCACCAACCGTATCAACGCAACTTCAGGAAATTGCGCAACAGGCTCGACAGTATCCAGAGAGGATATTCACGACACTAGCCCACCGGATGGATGTGGATTTTTTGCGTGAAGCCTACAGTCGCCTCAACAAGAAGGGTGCGCCCGGACTCAACAAGGTTACAGCCGCAGACTATGCGGAACACCTTGAAGAGAACCTTGTCGACCTACACCAACGGTTACGTAGTGGATGCTACAGAGCACCGCTGATAAAACGAGTGTGGATTGAAAAGGAGAACGGAAAACTACGCCCCCTCGGCATCCCCGAGTTTGAAGACAAGATAGTCCAAAGAGCGGTGGAGATGCTGCTGAGTGCCATCTATGAAGAGAAGTTTTACGACTTCTCCCACGGTTTTCGCAAAGGCCGCAGTCAACATAAGGCTCTTCACGAGCTACGTGAGCAATGTCGGCAACTGAAAATCAACTGGATATTGATCGCAGATATAAGCGGCCTATTCGACAACATTGACCATCAGAAACTGCTCGGCTTCATCCGGCGCAGAGTCAACGATGGCGCAATACTACGACTGATTGGAAAATGGCTAAACGCCGGCGTGATGGAAGAAGATCGACTGGAGTACCCGGACAAGGGAACGCCACAGGGCGGGGTGATTTCACCGCTGCTCAGTAATATCTTCCTCCACTATGTCCTTGATGAATGGATCACCAAGGAAGTGAATCCCAGGATGGAAGGCAACTGCTTCATCATCCGCTGGGCCGATGATTTCATAATCGGCTTTCAACAGGAAACAGATGCCAATCGGATAAAGGAAGTTCTGCCAAAGCGATTCAATCGTTTTGGATTGGAGCTGCACCCCGACAAAACATCATTGATCCGATTTGGAAGGCCGCCGATGAATGCTAAAGGCCAGCAGAAGAGTGGAACATTCGACTTTTTCGGCTTCACCTACTATTGGGGCAGAAGCCTCAAAGGGTACCCAGTCATCAAGAAAAAGACAGCACGCAAGCGCCTTAATCGCTATCTGAAAATGACGTGGAACTGGTGTAAGGAAAATCGGCATGATCCCATACAGGAGCAACACAAAACGCTCGTTGCCAAACTACGCGGCTACTATCAATACTTTGGAGTTAGAAGTAACTACAAGGCCATAGAAGCGGCGTATGAACACACAGAGAAAGCGTGGCGCTACTGGCTCAGCCGACGGAGTCACAAAGGAAAGGACTTATTTGAGTTTCTTCAAGAGTGCTTTCCTCTTCCCAAGCCAAGAATAGTGCATAATATCTAATGGTCAGAGCAGCAAAAGTTATGCGCCAATCGGGGTGTCGCCTGATTGGTTTCTCTTTCGGAAATGTTAGAGAACCGAGGAACCGTATGAGGGGAATCTTCACGTACGGATCTGTGGGGAGAGCGCCGGGTAACCGGTGCTTTTACCCGGAACTCGGACAGTCAAAGCTACGCGCCTTTTTGTGCACTCGCTATCGCTCGATTATTGCACAAAAAAACGCTACGCTTTGCCTGCTGGTGATTTGAGGCGTTGTCAGCCGTGCAACCACCACACTACCCGGAATGATCAACCATGGTTGACGCCAACGCATCCATCCCCGCCGTACTCCGAGCAACGGCACGGGCCAACCCTGCTGCCCCTGCCATCTGTTTCTCTGACCACCGGATCACCTTTGCCGAGGTCGACCAGGCATCCGATGCCATCGCTGCATCGCTGGCCGAACAGGGCATCGAGCAGGGCGATCGCGTAGCACTCTACTGCATCAACTCTGATACCTTTGCCATAATCTACACCGGCATCATCAAGGCCGGAGCCGTTGTCGTCCCGGTAAACCTGCTGCTCAACCCCAAAGAGATCAGCTACATCCTGCAAGATGCGCAAGTCAAAGGGCTCTTCTACCACCACGCCTTTGCCGCATCGGTAGCCACCTTTCGAGCCGGGATCAGCAGCCTGGAATTTTGTGCCAGCATCGGGCTGGAACAGGGTGATGATCCCCGCTTCGAGGATCTCCGGCAAAGCCGGGCCAAGCCACCCCGGCCAGATATCGACCCGGCTGAAGAGCTGGCCGCCATCCTCTACACCTCGGGCACCACCGGGCATCCCAAAGGGGCCATGCTGACCCACCGCAATCTGCTATCGAACAGTTGCAGCGTGGCAGAGGCCATGCAGTTTAAAGCGGGGGAGGATCTCATCCTGGTGGTGCTGCCGATGTTTCACTCCTTTGCCGCCACGGTAGGGCTGCTGACGCCACTGCTGCACGGGCTGAGCTTCGCCCCGGCGGCGCGTTTCGATCCAGCGGCCATCTCGGCGCTCATTGGAGCAGTGGGTGCGACCGTCTTTCTTGGCGTGCCCAGCATGTACAATCTGCTGTTGCGGCTGCCGGATGAGCAACTGCGGCAGTGGTCATCCGTGCGCTTCGGAATATCCGGTGGCTCGGCCATGCCAGTGGCGGTTATGCGCCAGTTCGAAGAGCGCTTCGGCCTCCCCATTTACGAAGGGGATGGGCCGACCGAATGCTCCCCCGTCACCTGTGTAAACCCTGTTGGCGGCCAGACCAAACCAGCCTCGGTGGGGCTGCCGGTACCCAATGTGGAGATTGAGATCTTTGATGATGAGGGCAGAGAGCTCCCGGTGAATGAGATCGGTGAGCTGTGTGTGCGTGGCGCCAACGTGATGAAAGGGTATTGGAATCTGCCAGAGGCCACGGCAGAGAGCTTTTTTGGCGGCTGGTTCCGTACCGGGGATCTTGGGTATAAAGATGAGGATGGCTACCTCTTCATGGTGGATCGCAAGAAGGATATGATTATCGTCAACGGCATGAACGTCTACCCGCGCATGGTGGAGGAGGTGCTCTACCAGCACCCGCAAATCAGCGAAGCCGCAGTGGTGGGCGAACCCGATGCTCGGCATGGCGAAGTGCCAATTGCCCATGTCGTGCTGCAACAGGATGCCAGAGTGACGGCAGCAGAGGTGCGCGCCTACTGCCTGGAAAATCTTGGCCGCCACCAGGTGCCGCGCAAGGTTATGCTGCGCACATCGCTGCCCAAAAATGCCGCAGGAAAGATCCTGAAACGGGAGCTGCGCCGTGAAGGCGAGCTGGAGCGTGGTGTAGATATTCAATAGATGCCGTCTCGTTGATTTGGCCCATGGATACAAAGGTGACAACTATGCCGCTTACTGACAACTTACCGCGCAACCTCTACAGCGCAGCGCAGGTTCGCGAATTTGACCGAATTGCCATCGAGACCTTCTCCGTGCCTGGAACAACCCTGATGGAGCGGGCAGGCAGCGCCGCCTACGAACTGCTGTGCAAGGCCTGGCCTGAAGCACAGACCATCACCGTTGTTTGTGGAGTCGGCAATAACGGCGGTGATGGCTATGTGCTGGCGCGCCTTGCGCTACAGGCAGGCAAAACAGTGCACCTTCTCCAGCTGGGGGAGACAGAGAGAATCAAAGGTGATGCACGGACAAATTATGCGCGCTTTATTGAAGCGGGTGGAGAGATCAAACCGTTCAAAACCCTCCCCAAAGAGACAGAGGTCATTGTTGATGGCATCTTTGGAACGGGTCTGGAACGGGAGATAACCGGGGCATGGCGTCAGGCCATTGAGGCCATTAATGCCTCTGCATCCCCAGCGCTGGCGCTGGATATACCCTCCGGGCTGCACTCTGATTCAGGCCAGATTCTGGGAGCAGCGGTAAAGGCCAATGCCACCATCAGCTTCATCGGGCTGAAGCGGGGTGAATTTACCGGAGCAGGCCCAGAGCAGTGTGGCCAGATTGTGTTCAATGACCTCGACCTGCCGGAAGCGCTCTACGCAGCAGAGCAACCCACTGCCAGACGGGTTGAGTGGTCAATGATGACCAGGCTGCTCGGGCGGCGGGCAAGGGGCGCGCACAAGGGTGATTTCGGCCACCTCCTGATAATGGGTGGCGATCACGGCTTTAGCGGCGCAGCAAGGATGGCCGGAGAGGCCGCCTTGCGCACCGGCGCCGGGCTGGTCAGCATAGCCACCCAGCCCGCGCATGCAGCGCTGCTGAATATAGCGCGCCCCGAACTGATGTGCCACGGCATCGCTGATTCCAGCACGCTTGCGCCACTGCTACAGCGCGCCACCGTAATGGCCATCGGTCCCGGGCTGGGGCAGGGCCGATGGGGGCGCACACTGTTTGGCGCAGCCCTGGAGAGAAGGCTGCCGTTGATTGTCGATGCAGATGCACTGAACCAGCTGGCATCAGAGCCAACCCGGCGTGACAACTGGATTCTGACCCCCCACCCGGGTGAAGCGGCGCGCCTGCTGGGAGTGAGTGTTGCAGAGATCCAGTCGGACCGCTTTACATCAGCTCAGGCACTTCAGGAGCGGTACGGCGGTGTGGTGGTTCTGAAAGGTGCGGGGACACTGATTGCTGCTGCCGAGCCACCCATATCGGTCTGCACGGCGGGCAACCCCGGCATGGCAACGGCGGGGATGGGGGATCTGCTGACAGGCATCATCGCAGGCATGGTCGCGCAAGGGTTAAGCCTGAGTGACGCCGCAACCGCCGGGGTTTGTCTGCATGCGGCTGCCGCAGATCGGGCGGCGCAGGCAGGTGAACGAGGGCTGCTGGCGAATGATCTCCAGATTGAACTGCGCCTGCTGCTGAATACAGATTGGCATCAATGCTGAACCTGAAGGTTGCAGGTGAGCAGGCCCAAGAGGCACTGGGTGCCGCCCTGGCGGCCGCCTCCCCGCCAAGCTGTGTCATCTACCTGATCGGCGATTTGGGTGCGGGAAAGACAACCCTGGTGCGAGGGTTTATCCACGCGCTGGGCCATAAAGAGGCAGTAAAAAGTCCCACCTACACCCTGCTGGAGCCGTATGACCTGCCGGATCGACGCTGCTACCACCTTGACCTCTATCGGCTGGCTGCCCCGGAAGAGCTTGAATATCTGGGAATTCGGGATCTGCTACAGCCAGCAGCCACCCTGTTAGTAGAGTGGCCAAAGAGAGGAGAAGGGGAGCTGCCGCCACCTGATCTTGTAGTTGAAATCGGTCACGATGGTGAATGCCGCCAGGTGCAGATAAAATCACACAGCAAAAAGGGTAATAACCTGCTGCAAGCAGCAGATCTTGCCGCCTGGAACTGATGCTGCTCCTGATAAATAGTTTAGGAAAGCCATCTATCCGGCAGAAAAATCTAGAAAAAATAATATTGGTGTGCTAGTTTTAGAGTATCAATCCGGGGAAGGTTAGGCTGTTGGTGTCATGAAAAAACTCGCTATCTTCTTTTTGTCTCTGTTGATCAGCTTGCCGCTTCAGGCAAAAAACATCTCCATAAATGGTGTGCGGCTGTGGGCGGCCCCTGACCATACGCGACTGGTCTTTGATACCAGCGGGCCAGTCACCCATACCCTGATGAGCCTCACACAGCCAGACCGGCTTGTTATTGATATCAGCAACACCCGCCTGAAAGCGGCTATTCCGGCCGTCAGCCAAGGGGATCGTTATGTGCAGCATGTACGCAGTGGCGTACGCAATACCAGAGACCTGCGCGTGGTGCTGGATCTTAAACACAAAATTCGCCCAAAGAGCTTTATGCTCAAGCCAAACAGCAAATATGGCCACCGCCTTGTCGTTGACCTCTATGGAGCGGACGAAAGCGGGCACAAAAAGCCAGAAGCAGTGAAAACAGCCAACAAAAATGGCTTGCGCGATATTGTTATTGCCATAGATGCAGGCCACGGCGGTGAAGATGTGGGCGCCATTGGGCCAAGAGGCACACATGAAAAAAACATCTCCATGGCGATTGCCCAGAAGCTAAAGACGCTGATTCAGGCAGAGCCTGGAATGCGCCCGGTAATGACACGGGATGGTGACTACTATGTAACGCTACGCAAGCGCATGGAAATTGCGCGTCAGCAGAAAGCGGACCTGTTTGTCTCCATCCATGCAGATGCTTTTCGGGATCCACGAGTAAAAGGCGCATCGGTCTACACCCTCTCTAACCGGGGGGCATCCAGCGAGGCGGCTCGCTGGCTGGCCAAGAGCGAAAATGGAGCAGATCTGGTGGGTGGCGTTACCCTGGATGATAAAGATGATCTGCTGGCCTCTGTGCTATTGGATTTATCACAAACTGCAACCCGGCAAGTTAGCAGTGAAGCCGCAGACAGAGTCTATCTCCAACTAAAAAAAGTGGGAGATGTGCACGGAAAGCGTGTGCAGAAAGCAGGTTTTGTAGTGTTGAAATCGCCTGATATCCCCTCGGTATTGGTAGAGACATCCTTTATTTCAAACCCAGGCGAAGAGCGCAAGCTCAATGACCCTCGCCATCAAACAAGATTGGCAAAAGCCATTTTTGGCGGTGTGCGCAGCTATTTTGAATCGGCCCCCCCGCCGGGCACGCTGCTGGCAGCCAAAAAGCCAACAGCACCCGCTAAATATATTATCTCCCGTGGAGACACGCTGTCAGGTATTGCCAACCGCTACCAGGTCAGTTTGGTAGCACTCCGCAACATTAACCGCATTGCAGGGGACCATATACGAATTGGCCAAGTGTTGAGAATCCCTAGGGATGGGTGAAAAAAGACAGCTGGAATCATAGCCAACACCATAACACCCTTATTCAGCGCATTAGATAGTTGCTTGCTGTGCTATAACACAGCACAATGCTACTAAAGCTCCAAAGGGCAAAACCAAGCACAGAGCAATGCCCGTATAACTACATACATAAACATGTGAAGCAACCTAATGTTGTCTAATCACAGTTATGTGAAAAGAGCGTAAAAATGGTGGCACCTATCATTTCACTTCGAGAAACCAACCCTCTGATAAAGCGCGGAGGCAATTGGTGTCTTCGGAGTGGTAGGCTCGCCTTACTAATAGTCGCAGTAGAAATCTCATGGCTACTAAAACGAAATGCCGTCCTACTCGCGTTAGCAAAAAGCCTGGGCCAAAAACGGTACGCGTTAAACCGCATACTCGTTCCAAACCAAAGCCACTGCCAAAGTGTAAGTAAGGTTAGGTAAAGGTAGGTAGGTAGGTGCCACCATTTTTACGCTTTTAAATTTTAATGTCAAAATAAGGATTAATTATGGGTGCCATTAAAGATATAGTCGATCTCAGTACGCAGCTTGCGAATAGCGTCCAGGATAGAAAGTTTTCCTTTGATCTCTTCAAGATTATTGAGCTTATAAGTATTGTTCAGGTTGACCAGGCGCAGCTCACAGAGAGCAATGTTCAACTTATGTCTGATAAGGCGGAGATGCAAAAGATCATTACGTCTCTTGAGACTGACATATTGAAATTGAAGCAGCAAATATTTGAAATTAAGAAAGCACCCCAAGAAGTATCGCCGCAAATAAACGAAGTAACTTCTAGCATTCTTGAATGCTTCTTTAAAAATCAAAGCAATCTCTCTGTAAATGATATTGCGCTTCAATTGAATATTGAGCCTAGCGATGTGTCTTATCATTTTGATTTACTCCGTGAGAATGATTATATTCAGCAAGCAACTTCTGAACGTATAGTTCCCCGCACTATCAGAGCGAGAGGAGGGAATGCGGCAGACACCCCAGCAACATTTAGAATCACGCCAAACGGCAGGAAATATGTTGTTGAAGTAATCCAAAGCACATAACAAAGTAAATCAACCTGACATTTTGTTCGCTGCCGCTCTCAAAAAGCAGGTTATTTACACCGTTAGGCTGCACCAGTCAAAAGCCAATACTTGAAATGTGTTGACGTTATTTCTTCCCCACATTCTCCATATTGGCCGATATAGACTGAAGTGTATTCATTCATTGTGTATTCACCACCTTTCCATCCTGTGAATGTCGCGCCAAGAGCGGATTTTGCATGTTTCAACATATCTCTGATTTTGGCTTCTGGCTCAGGCGTAAATGCAAGCTCATCATAGCTTCCACGGTCACTGTGTGGCGTCGAGAACCCGTCTTCTACGACCATTTCTTGATTCTGTTTTTCCAGCCATTCAATAAGATTACCAAGTGTCATATTACCCATCATCTTAACTTCTCCTTCGCCTAACAATGCAAATTAAGTCGGACTCGCTACGCTCGCCGCTGATTTGCGGCGTTATGTTTTTTTGAGTGCGGAAATCAATTTAAGGTGCTTAGCAAAGGGAAGAAAATCTCGGTCTGAAAACAGTAAAGGGACTTTGTTTTCTATGCAAAATGTGGCTATGACTACATCATTTGTTTTTCTGATAGTAATCCCTTTCTTTCTAAGAAATCGGTAGTTATCAGC
>WFXD01000048.1 GCA_015490795.1 Gammaproteobacteria bacterium | reverse complement strand
GTGTTGCATTTTACCCCCACCCCAACCCTCCCCCTAAAAGGGGGAGGGGGCTTTTGTGTGGTCTATCATCCACTCAATTATGGCATAGACCAACCTCTCTCCTTTTCACCGTTTTAGCATACAAAAACCACGCACACCATGGCCTGGCCCGTTCCAGATTCCTGCCAGGGTGCGACACTATGCCGCATTTTCAAAGTGCTGTGGCTCCGTTAGCCTTCCCTGCTCAATGTTCGATAGGTTTTATCCACCCAGAGGAAGACACCTTGAAAAGAAGAGCTGTTTTGTTTGCTGCGGGGTTTTGCATGCAGGTTTTCAGTGCCACGACACAAGCGTATGTGGGGCTGTGTTGTGGCAAGTGTGGTGGCAACATGCCGATGAATATTCCAGGTGGCGGGGTGCCGGAGACAAAAGAGTTCCGCATAAAAGCCAGCACCATGTTTATGCAGATGAAGGGGCTGCAAGACCGGGGGGATGATCTGGCCTCCCGTGACCTGCTTGGCATGCCGGCCATGGGCAAGTTCATGGCCGTGCCGACCCGCATGGACATGAGGATGTTCAATCTTACCCTGGGGTACAGTTTTTCGGATGATTTTTTTGGCGGTGTGATGTTGATGCACAAGGAGAACCGCATGGATATGAAATTCAACACCACGATGCAAGGCATAACGGGTGAGAGTGGATTTATCATGGAGTCCACTGGCGTTGCAGATACCATGCTGATGGGCAAGTACCGTCTTTTTGCCGATGATCCGCTTATCCCTACCCGCCAGGCCTCGCTCTTTTTTGGTCTGAGCCTGCCTACCGGCTCTATCGACAAAAAGAATGGTGACCACCCCCTCTCTATCCGCAAGGCAGAGCAGCTTCCATATAGCATGCAGCTGGGTTCAGGTACCTTCGACCCCAGCCTGGGCATTCTCTATCAGGCGTCAAACTCCCCCTATTGGTGGGGTGCGAATGCACTCTACACAGCACGGCTCTATGATAATGACCGTGACTATCGGCTGGGCAATGAACTGAAGATTGATCTCTACGGCATGTACCAGTTTCGCTATGACCTGCTGGGTCAGATTCAGCTCAATGGCAAGCACTGGGGTCGTATCAAGGGCGAGATGGATGAGTCGAAGAGTGGCGAATCGGGGCGTGTCATAAAAAATGACCCCAACTCTCCCTATATGACCCCTCTGTGGGACCCTGACAACTATGGCGGCACCGCATTGATGGCCACCCTTGGCCTGCAGTGGCAACCTGCGCCACTGCACATTATCGATTTCAATATCGGTATCCCACTCTACCAGCGCCTCAATGGCCCGCAGCTCGAAGAGAAGTATAGGGTGATGTTGACCTGGTATGTGGAGTTCCCTACCCGGAGCAGTATTCGCTATCTCAAGCGCAAGACAGAGCCAAGTCGCCTGGGCTTCTGATTTTTATCAAGACTTTTGTGGAGAGTGATAGTGAAAAAAGCGCTTCTACTAATACCCATCATGGCTGTAGCCATCGCTGGCTGTATAACCGGGCCAACACCCATCCCCGACCCCGACTCGGCTGCTGCGCAACTGTATGTTGCCAAGTGCAGCGCCTGCCACTCCCTTCCTCACCCAAAGCGCAATAGTTATCGCGAGTGGCAGCACCTGCTGGTGCTCATGCAGCAGCGCATGGCGGAGCGAGGGATGCCTGCATGGACCAGAGAGGAGCGAGATACGCTGCTGGGCTATCTGCAGCGCCATGCCCGGTGAACGCCAGGATAGCGAGGCAACAGATGCCAGCCCTCAGCCGGATGTTGGCTTGCCTTATGGCCATGATAGTGCTGCTTGGTGGCAAGAGCGCCTTTGCGGCAGACCCTTTCGCCGGCATGGATGTGAAAACCCCCAGGGCTCGGATAGAGGCGCCTGCCTTCACCCTGCCGGATATTGATGGCCAACAGGTGCGATTGTCCGATTTCAAGGGCAAAGTCGTGCTGCTCAACTTCTGGGCCACCTGGTGCGCCCCCTGTCTTGAAGAGATGCCAGACATGCAGCTCTTGTGGGAAAAAAGCAGAGAGGAGGGCTTTGTTATCCTCGCTGTGGCCGCTGACCGGGGCAGCAAAGAGCAGGTTGTCGCTTTTGCTCAGGAGCTTGCATTGACCTTTCCTGTTCTGCTCGACCCCGATGGCAACGTTCGAAACCGCTATGAGGTGGCAGCACTGCCCATGAGTTACCTGATTGGACGGGATGGCAAGATCTCAGGCCGGGTCATCGGCAGCAAGGCATGGGCCAGCCAAGAGGCCTTCACCCTTATCGACCACCTGCTTCGTCAGAGATAAACCGAGCCTTCCGAGCGAAAATATCAAAGCTGAGCCATTAGCGAATCAGTCCTCCCCTGTAAAAACGCCTGAAGTGCTGCAAAGCAGACGGTATGGAGATGCCCCCGCATACCGTATACTACCGATAACAAAAATGAACGGGAGCACAGGCAACCAATATGGCTACCTACGCCATCGGTGATGTACAGGGCTGTTATACCGAACTTCAGCGGCTGCTGGATAAAATCAGGTTTGACCCGGTGGTTGATACCCTCTGGTTTGTTGGTGATCTGGTCAACCGTGGCCCCCACTCGCTGGAGGTCTTGCGGTTTGTCAAAGGGCTTGGTGGCGGTGCGGTTACCGTACTGGGCAACCACGACCTGCACCTGCTGGCCATCTCCCAAGGCAATGCCAGGCATAAAGATAAAGGGCACACCCTGGATGCCATCCTGGCTGCTGAGGATCGGGACGAGCTGATCGACTGGCTCCGCAGACGCCCCCTGATGCACCACGATGCCCGGCTTAACTTCAGCATGCTGCACGGTGGCCTGCCGCCGCAGTGGGATCTGCCAATGGCGCTGGCGCTGGCGCAAGAGATGCACGAAGCATTGGCGGGGCCAGGATTCCATGATTTCTGCCAGCAGATGTATGGTAACAGACCGGACCACTGGTCTGCCGATCTGCAAGGCATCGATCGATTGCGTTTTATAACCAACTGCCTGACCCGGATGCGCTATTGTGATAAAAAAGGGCGTCCGGCCCTTAAAGAGAAAGGGGCGCCCGGCAGCCAGCAAAAGGGCTACCTGCCCTGGTTTGAGCACCCACACCGCGCCAGCCGCAATGAGCGCATTGTCTTTGGTCACTGGTCCACTCTGGGCTACCATGCAGGAGACAATGTCTGGAGTATCGACACCGGTTGCCTTTGGGGCGGCCATCTGACGGCACTGAAGCTACGAAAGAAAAAAGAGCCAAAACCGACGCATCTTGCCTGTCCGGGGGCTTGCAAACCGGGCTGAGATTATTGCCACTACACCAACAGGAGAGTTTCCATGCGTTGCCATGAAATAGATTACAAAATTATTGGCCATGAGATGCAGCTGCTCGAAATAGAGCTCGACCCCGGCGAGACCGTAGTCGCAGAAGCGGGCGGCATGACCTACATGGAGCAGGATATCGAGTTTGAAACCAAGATGGGCGATGGTGCCGACCCGGATCAGGGCATCTTTGGCAAGATGTTTGGCGCAGGCAAGCGCATGCTGACGGGCGAGTCACTCTTCACCACCCACTTTACCAATGATGGTGGTCAAAGGCGCAAGGTTGGCTTCGCAGCCCCCTACCCAGGCAACATCATCGCACTCAACATGGCTGAGATTGGCGGTGAATTCATCTGCCAGAAAGATGCCTTTCTCTGCGCTGCGCTGGGCACCAAGATTGGCATCACCTTTAACCGAAAGCTGGGCAGCGGCCTGTTTGGTGGCGAAGGTTTTATTCTGCAAAAACTGGAAGGCGATGGCATGGCCTTTGCCCAGGCTGGTGGCACCATCATCAAAAAAGAGCTACAGGGTGAGACGCTACGGGTAGATACCGGCTGCCTGGTGGGGTTCACCCGCGGTGTGGAGTATGACATTGAGATGGCCGGTGGACTCAAGTCGATGGTCTTTGGTGGTGAGGGGATGTTTCTGGCAACCCTCAGTGGCACCGGCACAGTCTGGTTGCAGAGCCTGCCTTTCTCGCGCATGGCGGATCGCATTCTCGATGCGGGCGGAAAGGAGCAGGGCGAGGATTAGCGCAATGAATGAAAAGAGAGAAGCAAGATTCAAACAGTTCTCTGAGAGCTGTCCTGACTGTAGCGGCATGGGCGTTATCACTCGTTATTACGGTGGCGGGCAGTTTGTCTCTGAAATTGACTGCAAGCGATGTCTGGGGCGTGGCGATATAGGTAATTGCGCACGCTGCGAAGGCACTGGAATGATAAAGGAGGGGGAGAGCAGCAGTGCCGCTGATGGCATTGAGTGCCCGGACTGCCACGGTGTAGGGACAATCGGCAACTGCCTGCATTGCGGCGGCATCGGCATTATGCAGAGCGACAATGTGGATTGTGCAGAGTGTGACGGGTTTGGGTTTAGCAATGTATAGTTAAACCTGAAAAGGGCAGCCAAAATCTGCTGTGGTCATCAAAACGCCCCGCTCTTTACAGGGGCGTTTTTTTTGGGAATCTCCTGGATTCCCCCTTCTCTGTGGGGTTGTGGATGGCTATTGAGAGAGCGCTTCACCACTAAACTCAATGCCTGCCCAGCCGGTTTTTATGAAATTACGAATATTTTGGTGGTCTGAGCCATTGGGATGTTGCAGCACACATTCACGGTAGTAGTGGCCAAAACAGGCCAGGGTCTGCGCCCCCGGCAGATTATGCAACTGGCCAAATGCGAATATTTTGCAGGAGCCCGAGTTTTGCCCCGCCTCATTGGTTAACGCACCATTGCGAAATGCGGTTGGGGTGAAGTGGTATGTTTGATCGATCACTGCCATGGTTTGGTCGAATTCGATTGATTCCGGGCTGTTTTTGAGGGCTTGCAGAAAGGCTTCAAGTGTCATGGGTGGACTCTGTTGGGTGGGGGGTAATGCCAGCAATAACCGGAGTTAGCACAGCTCAAGCACTGTGGAAAAATGTCCGTGTTAACGGCTTTTGTTAGCCGTGTATTCCGAGTGTTCCATTTGGTTTTCCAGGCGCTCAGCCAACCAAACTTTAATAATTGACTGCCGCGTTACGCCAATTCGACTTGCTTCACGATCAAGCGAATCTATCATCCAGGCAGGAAAATCAACATTCACACGTTTTTGTTTTTGCATTGACCGTTTTGCCTTAGACAAGTCAAGGCTATCCAAAAGATCATCGCCATCATCAAATTTTTTATCGAATTCACTAGCTTTCATAAAGGTTAACCTCTGTTTTTCTTGATCGTCTAACAGAAATAATTCTGATGTTGTCACCTCGGTATGTAATCACTCCAGACCAATGTTTTCCTTTAAGCTTGGCAACCACAAGATAACGAGATTCGTCCTGAGTATTGGCAGGGACTTCAATGAGATAAGGGTCATCCCAAAGTGCTTTTGCCGCATTGAAATCAATGCCATGCTTATCGAGATTCAATTCACTCTTTGATTTATCAAATTCAAACGCAGTCATGAGTTAAAAGTATACCATTTTTACTCAAACGGCAAACTGAATACATACGACCAAGCCAGGATGTACTACTGGGGTTATTAAGGCGAAAAACTTCAACAAACCGACTCATACGACTAACAGGTGGTTATTTTACCCAGCGATCTTCCGCCGCTTTGTCGGTATGACGGGCATCCACCCAGCGCTCGCCTTTGGGGGTGCTCTCTTTTTTCCAGAAAGGGGCGCGGCTTTTCAGGTAGTCGATAATGAATTCGCAGGCCTGAAAGGCGTTGCCGCGATGGGCGCTGGTGACGGCAACCAATACAATCGGGTCTTGTGGCTGTAATTTGCCGACCCGGTGAACGACCCGGCTGCCGATCAGATCCCAGCGCTCGTGGGCTTCGGTGACTATCGCCTCCAGCGCCTTCTCTGTCATGCCGGGGTAGTGCTCCAGGGTCATGCTGCTGATGCTGTCGCCTTCGTTGATGTCGCGCATCAGCCCGACAAATGAGACCAGTGCGCCGATGGCCGGGCTTGCGGCGCGCAGCTCATCTTGTATGGCGGTGATGTCGAAGGGTTCGGTCTGTACGGAGATCTGCTGCATGCGGGATCATCCGCCCGTGACGGGTGGGAAGAAGGCCACCTCATCGCCATCCTTAATGCAGGTGGTCGGGTTGGCCACCTGCTGATTGACGGCAGACATCATGGTCGGGCCGCCAAATGCCTCTTCCCAGATGCCGCCCCGGCTGCGCAGCCGGTCGATCAGTGAGGCGATGTCGGTGAGATCGGCGGTCAGCTCCAGCTGCTCCGATTCGGTCTCCAGCTGCTCTCGCAAGCGGGCGAAGTAGAGGATATCGATCATGATAAAAGTTCGCTGAATGGGAGAAACTGGATCTGCTCCCCTCTACTCAGTGTCTGCTGCTCCGGGATGATCGCCAGGCCGTTGGCCCAGGTCAGAGAGCTGAGCATGCCGGAGGAGCGGCTTTTGAAGAGGCTGACACGGGCGCTGCCGCTCTCATCCAGCTCAAGCCGGGCGCGGGCAAACTCGCGGCGTTTGTCGGGCCTGTTCCAGTCAAAATCGGCGATGGCGGTGATGGGTGTGGGCAGCACGTTTTCGGTGATGCCCTGGCAGCTTAGAATATAGGGGCGGGCAAACAGGCAGAAGGTGACGAACAGGGAGACCGGGTTGCCGGGCGTGCCGATAAACGGGGTTTTGCCGATATGACCGAAGGCGAGGGGTTTGCCGGGGCGGATGGCGATCTTCCAGAGATCCAGCGAGCCAAGTTTCTCAACGGCGGGTTTGACATGATCCTCTTCGCCGACAGATACGCCCCCCGATGTGAGCACCAGGTCGGCCTGTTCGGCACCGCGAGCCAGGGCGTTACAGGTTGCGTCAAAGGTATCTTCCACGATGCCCAGATTGGTGATGTCGCAGCCCAGAGCCTCCAGCAGGCCGGCCAGTGTGAACTGGTTGGAGTTGAAGATCTCCCCTGGCCCCAGCTTGCCGCCGGGCATGACCAGCTCATCACCGCTGGAGAAGAGCGCCACCCTGAGCCTGCGGTAGACGGGCAGTTCGGCAACGCCCACGGAGGCGGCAGCCCCAAGGTGCTGCGGGCCAAGGCGGATGCCGGAGGCAAGGATCTGTTGCCCCTTTTGGCTATCCTCTCCGGCACGGCGGATATTGGCGCCGGATGGCACCACCTGTTTGATCAGCACCTGATCATCCGTCTGCTCACACAGCTCCTGGATTACCACGGCATCGGCATTGGGCGGCACCGGCGCGCCGGTAAAGATGCGTGCGGCAGTGCCGGGCTGTAGCGGGTCACCGGCAACGCCGGCGGGGATGCGTTGTGATACGGGCAGGGTGCTGTTCTCCTGCGTGAGATCAGCGGTGCTGATGGCATACCCATCCATGGCGCTGTTGTCCCAGGGTGGCACATCGGTCTGGCTGAATACCGGGCCGGCCAGTACGCGCCCCAGGGCTTCACTGATGGGAACCTGCTCTATTTCAGTGACGGGCTTGATAGAGGACAACAGAAGCTCAAGCGCCTCTTCCGGGGTCTTGAGAGGGCCTGATACAGGGATAGAGCCGCAACCGCATTCACTCATAATAGTGGCTTTTCGGGGTTAGTAAGAGAGTGCGTAGGACATTACTATAGCTGAGCATTGGACTCAACTACCTCTCTGTCACAGGGTTGCCTGATGCATAGTGGATGGCTTTCGGCACCTTTCTGGTCGCAACAGTGCCGGTGGCGCAATTTTTATGTGGTCGCAAGGCGGCAAAGAGCGGGCGACTTGATTTCCCTCAAAGGAGAATGGGCCGTTGGTTGTAACAATGAGCTGCATATCCACCGACGACATGGGGTAGTGGCTGTGCCCGTGCCTGCTGCCGGGTATTGCGTTGAAACAATAATAGCTATCAACTATCTCATCTATTTACAGAATGTAGAATGATCTACGAGGATCGACCATGTCCGCAAAATTGATAATGCTGCCCGGTAAAAAGCTCGAACAGACCCGTTTGGTCAAGATTCCAGATCACTATGACGGGCATGAGGCTTTTCGACATACCACCGGCCTCATTGCGGGGGTGGAGGAGGGGAATACCGACTGCACATGGGATGACATCGCTGAAGTGCTGGAGGAGCACGGCTTCGAGGTGGTGGACTATATTATGGGGCCAGAGCTGGGCTGAGCTCTGCCATGCTGCCCGGAGCCGGTGGGTTATCTGCTTTTGAGCCGGGAGTAGAATTCAGGCCGCCGGTCTTTGAGAAGGTGGCTCAGTGGCGTGACATTTTTGTCTCTGGCCTGTGCCAGGTCGATACGGGTGATAAAAAGCCCCTCTTCCTCAGTGGATGCCCGGTGCAGTAGCCTCCCTTTTGGCCCGGCTATCTGGCTTTGTCCGGTGAAGGTGAGGGTTCCCCTTGGGCGGGCATCGGGGCCGGTTCGGTTGGCTGTGACGGCAAAGAGGCCGTTTTCCATGCAGCGGGTCAGCATCGCCTGCTGACACCAGGGCAGAACCAGGTTGGAGGGGTGGCAGATCAGGTCAGCGCCCTGTAGCGCCAGGCTGCGCGCGACCTCTGGAAAGGCCCAGTCGTAACAGACCATCAGGCCAATCTGGATGCCGTCAACCTGGCTGACCTGCAGCGGCCTGTCGCCGGGGTCAAAATAGTCCGACTCGGTATTGAAGAGGTGGAGCTTGCGGTAGGTTTGCAGGATGCCCTCTCCGTTGATCAGCAGGGCGCTGTTGAACAGCTTCCCCTGCGCCTTTTCAGCAAACCCCGTGACCAGATGAAAATCGTTTTCACGGCAGAGCTGTACTAAAGCTGACAGGGTGGGTGATGTTGCGGGATCTTCCGCCAATGTCGCCAGCTCGCTGCGATCCTGAAAGTAGTAGCCGGTAAAGGGCAGCTCTGGCAGGACAATAATATCGGCATCCGCCCCGCTCAGTGCCGCCAGCACACGGGAGAGATTTTTGGATACGGCGCCAAACTCAGGCGCAAACTGGTAAAAACCAACCTTACGAGGAACTTGCAAAACTCCGCAGGTGGCCCCTGGCGGCGTTGAAAATCGGCTCAAAATGCTCATTTACTGCGTGTAAACTCCGCTTTTTCGCCAATTTTTGCCTTGCCAGGAGCCACCTGCGGAGTTTTGCAAGCACCTCTTGCGTGTCAGATTCGGCATATCGACTATTTCTGTAGCTCAATGGTTCCGGTTGCAGTGATTCGAACGGTCTGTTTGCCCGCCTCAAGGGCAGGGGCGCTAAGCGCATCGCTCTCCATCATGGCGCGTTGTTTGTAGATGCGCGGCATGGCGCTGCCAGAGGTGTTGATATCCATTCGCACCAGCCGATAGGTGGTATGCTCCCAGGCTTTGCTTACTAATGTGGCTCGCTCCTTAAAGGCGGTGATGGCTTGGGTGATGAGTCTGTTCTCTGCCTCGTCCCGCTTTTTTTGGGAAATTTTATAGCGGATATTATCGACCAGCAGACGTTGTTGCAACTCGCCAATAAGCTGGCTCATGGCCACGGTATCCTGGCTTGTCAGACGCAGGGATTGCCTGACCCGCCACCCCGTCTGAGACTGTTTGTGATAGGTCGGGCTGGTGTGGTAATCCAGTGTCTGCACGGTGATGGCCGGCACCTGTTTGGCCTGCTGGATGGCCCACTCAATATCACGGTTTGTCTCGTCTGCCAGCTGGCTGGCGACTCGCCCCTCTTTCTGGATGTAGAGCTGCGCAACCAGTGTATCGTTGCCGATCTCATCGGTTGCGCTGACAGACAGGTTTATGCGGTTGTAGTGCGGCTGCTCCCCCTCTCCAGCAGATGCCGGGCTGAAAACGGCGCAGAGCATTAACAGGGTTGCTGCCTGAAACGGTGCCAATCGACGGGTCATCATGATCTCCTGCCTGGTTTTTGATCTGCTTCGCCCGAATAGTACTCCAAATTGTGCTGCCGGGGCTGCTGTTTTTAGCGCTTGGAGGATCTTTCCGGATCAAAAAGCGCTATTCCTGCTTGCAGGATAGCGAGCGGGGCGGCAAGATCCGTCTCAAATCTAATAAGTTTGGAGAGGCAGAGAGATGCGTGCTGTACAGATGACAGAGCCGGGGTCGCCCAATGTATTGCAACTGGTCGAGATGGCCGAGCCTGAGATCCAGTCGGCGACCCAGGTAAAGATTCGGATGATGGCGGCCGGGGTCAATCCCATCGACACCAAAATCCGCCAAAATGCCCCTTTCTACCCGCATGACCTGCCCGCTGTGCTGGGCTGCGACGGGGCCGGCATTGTGATGGAGGCTGGATCGGGTGTGACCCGTTTCAAGCCCGGAGATGCGGTCTGGTTTTGCAATGGAGGGCTGGGCCTGGAACAGGGCACCTATGCCCAGTTTGCGGTGGTCGAAGAGGCGTATCTCCAGCTCAAACCCAAAAAACTGAGCTTCGCTGAAGCGGCTGCGGCGCCGCTGGTATTGATCACCGCCTGGGAGGCCATTATAGAGCGTGGCCGTCTACAGGCGGGACAGACGGTACTGATTCATGGCGGTGCCGGGGGAGTTGGCCATGTTGCCATTCAGCTGGCGAAATCTGGTGGGGCGCGGGTCTGCGCAACGGTGGGTGATGAAGAGCAGGCCATGCTGGCTCAGGATATGGGCGCGGAGGAGTTTATCTTCTACCGTCATCGTGATTTTGTGGAGGCGGTGCTGGCCTGGACCAATGACAAGGGTGTGGACATCGCCCTGGACACAGTAGGGCCTGACAACTTCCGCCGTACCATTCCGGCGATGGCCTATGCGGGCAGCCTGGTAACACTGCTTGACCCTGGCCCGGATATGGATTGGACAGAGGCGCGCAATCTGAACCTGAACATTGGATTTGAGCTGATGCTGACCCCCATGCTGCGAGATGATCTCCCCGCAGCCAGAGCCCACCACCTGGAGATTTTGCGCCGCTGCGCAGGTTGGATCGATACCGGCAAGCTCAAGATCCATGTGAGCCGCACCTTCCCGTTGGAGAAGGCAGCAGATGCCCATCGGCTTTTGGAGAAAGGGCATGTCCGGGGCAAACTGGTATTGGTGATTGAGGATTGGGAGCTGCCGGTTGCTTGATGCTGCATCGGAGCAGCTGGGCCGGAACGGCGCTATTGGCAGCCTATTATTTGACCGTGTACCAGCGACTCTGGTATATATGGCGGCTGGTCGCTAAAACAGAGTAGAATAGTAAAGAATTTGGTGGGGGCACGATGGCAGCAGTCGGCCACTACTTACGCAGGCATAACCGCCAGCAGTGTTCCACAACTCATTAACCAGCAGGTTTAATCATGAAAAAAAGTTTGGTAACAGTTTTCGTAGTTATAGGGATGATAGCAGCCGGTGGTGTTCAGGCTGCAGGTGATGCGGCTGCCGGGCAGGCCAGATCAGCTTTATGCATAGCCTGTCATGGGCCAGGTGGAAACAGCCTGAACCCCATGTGGCCAAAGCTGGCAGGCCAGCATCCAAACTACATTATAAAGCAGCTCCGGGCCTTTAAGGCGGGTGAGCGAAAGGATCCTACGATGGCGCCTATGGCTGTAGCGCTGGATGATAAAGCCATGGCTGATCTCGCTGCTTATTTCACCAGCCAGAAAAGAAGCGAAGGTGTTGCCGCAGAAGATAAGGTCGAACTGGGTGGAAAGATCTATCGCGGCGGCAACAAGGCCACTGGCGTAGCGGCCTGCATGGCCTGTCATGGGCCTACGGGTGCGGGTAACCCGGCTGCCAACTTCCCCAACCTGGCGGGCCAGCAGGCTAACTATGTTGAGAAGGCGATGAAGGATTTTCGCGCCGGCACACGCACCACAGATCCAAACAGGATGATGCGGGGCGTAGCAGCAAGGATGACGGATGCTGAGATCTCAGCCGTCGCCCAGTTTATCCAGGGGCTAAAGCAGTAAAAACAGATACTTGGTTTGCTGTGCACAAGGGTGGCCTGTTGGCCGCCCTTTTTAGTGCCTGGACGGTGTACTAGAATTGACTATATCCTGGTTGCAATCTATCTGAATAACGCAAGAGTGGCGGAATGCAGCGAATACGTGTTTTAAGCTATAACATACAAGCGGGGATTGGTACCCAGTGCTACCGTGATTATGTAACCCATAGCTGGAAGCATCTCCTGCCTCACCGGGGCCGGGAGAGGAATTTGAACCGCATATCAGGGCTGCTGCACAGCTACGATCTGGTTGGTTTGCAGGAGGTCGATTCAGGCAGCCTGCGCACAGGCTTCATCGATCAAACCCAATACCTGGCAAAGCGGGCCGGGTTTCCCCACTGGCACAAACAGGTGAACCGCAATCTGGGCAGGCTGGCGCAGCACAGCAACGGCCTGCTAAGCCAGCTTCGACCCTCTTCGATAACGGAGCATAACCTGCCGGGTCTTCCGGGTCGGGGCGCGATCCTGTGCCGCTTTGGTGATTCCTGTCATGAACTGGTGGTGTGTATTTTGCACCTGGCTCTGGGGCAGCGGGCGCGCATGCGGCAGGTTCTCTATATCAGTGAGCTTATGGCTGACTATCCATACAGCATCATCATGGGTGACCTGAACTGCGGGTCAGGCTCTCCTGAGGTGGCGCTATTGATGGGGCGGCTTAATCTATGGGAGCCGATAACGGAAGAGAACACCTTCCCAAGCTGGCGGCCAAAAAAGAAGATTGACCATATTCTGGTATCACGCTCTCTGGGTATCGAAAGAGCCAGGGTTCTGGATTATGCCTGTTCAGATCATCTGCCGATCAGCCTGGATGTGTTGCTGCCAGAAGGGCTTGCCCCTGTCCCCAGAGGGGTCGCTGCATAAACAATGGCTAAGCGTGAAAGTGATTTATGACAGAGATTGACTGGAAAGAGAAGTATCGCCTTCTGGTAGAGCGGCAGGGCGCCGATGAGCTGGAGCAGGCAGAGGTAGAGAGGCTGCTCTGCCGCACGATAAGCCGCCTGACGATTGCAACAAGTGGATTAGACCCAAATCTGGACCCCAACCTCACGAAGATTCGTGGGGCCATACGCGATGGCGTTCACCCTGAACTGAAAAAGACGCTTGATGTGCTGTCCGATGCGTTGATGCGTACGGATGAGTCAAAATTGAGTGCTGCCAATGGGGGGGTGGAGCCTGATCTGCTACAGCGGTTGTTGGGGCGAATCAACCTTGCGGGTAAACCGGCTGTTCAGCTGGATAAAATAATCAGGCAGCTGCAAGCTGACCCTGCAAATATTTCAGATGCACAGCTGGATGAGTTGCTGGCGCTGATAGCATCCAAGAGTGGCTCGACTGCTGACAGCCAGGCCAGGTCAGGGTTGTTTGGGCGTATCTTCAAACAGGAGGATGATAGCCACAAGGCTGCGGCAAGCAGCACGGTTCCAGAACCCAATCAGGTGCTGCTGCGCCTGCTGGAAAAACTGAATTGGCCGGCGCATCTGGCCGGGGAGATGGCGGATCTGATGGCGCGTCTGGGCAAAGGTGCTGCTGACGAAGCCTGGATACCGGTATTGGATGATCTGGGCAGGCTGGTCACCTCAGCCCTGGGGGAGATCCAGACCGAGATGCGCGCCACCGAGGATTTTCTCAGTGAACTGACGCTGCGCCTGCAAGAGCTTGATCAACACATGGCCGGTACTGCATCTGACCGGGCAGATGCGAGTCAGAATGGAAAAGCGCTAAATGCGGCGGTGCAGGGTGAGATGGGAGAGATTCAGCACAGCCTCTCCATTGCAACAGATCTTAAGAGCCTGAAATCAGATATTGCTCATCGTCTGGATACCATTCAAGACCACGTCGATGCGCACCTGGAAGCGGAGGAGATCCGCCGCAAGAGCACACTGGCTAAAGAGCAGGCATTGCGCCAGCGTTTGCATCTGCTGGAAAATGAGACCATGAGCCTCCACTCCAAAATGCTGGATGCAAAATCAAAGGCATTGGAAGATACGGTGACCGGGCTGCCCAACCGGATAGCCTATGAAGAGCGTCTGGCTACAGAGGTTGCCCGTTGGAAGCGCACCCAAAACCCATTGGTGTTACTGGTTTGGGATGTTGATGATTTCAAACAGATCAATGACCGCTTCGGCCATAAAGCGGGAGACAAGGCATTAAGGGTCATTGGGCGAATATTGAGTGCGCGCCCAAGAGAGCTGGATTTTGTTGGCCGCTATGGGGGTGAGGAATTTGTCATGTTGTTGGTGAATTCCAGCCTTGAAAATGCAAAAAGGCTGGCCGAAGAGATCAGGGAGTCTGTAGCCAACAGTGGTTTTCACTCATCAGCCAAAGATAAAATCCCAATAACCATCTCCTGCGGCATCTCTGAATTTCGTGCAGGTGATACGGCCGATGATGTGTTTGTGCGGGCAGATGAGGCGATGTATAGAGCCAAACGTGAAGGCAAAAACCGCGTTATTGCAGGGTGAGGCCGCCTGCAAGCCTGATGTCATCCCATAAAATCCCCCTGCCCTTGCCCCTCTGCCGACGAAATCCTGTACCCTTTCAGCCATGGCCGAACGAATCAAAAAACTGGAAAAATGGCTGACCGACCAGGTTGGTCTCCCCCCTTTCTCATTGAAGCCCGCCTCTGCTGACGCCAGCTTTCGGCGCTACTTCCGCGTCACTCAGGGGAATAAAAGCTATATCGCCATGGATGCCCCGCCTGACAAAGAGGACTGCCGCCCCTTTATCGCCATCGCCCGCCAGCTAAAGTCTGCGGGACTTAATGTACCATCCGTGCATGCTGAAAATCTGGAACAGGGCTTCCTGCTGCTGGATGATCTTGGCTCAAGCCTCTATCTGGATATCCTCAATCCTGACAATGCAGATCAACTCTATGGTGATGCCATAGCCTCACTGGTGCAGCTGCAGAGTAAGGTGCCAGCAAAGGTGCTGCCGCCCTATAACCGGGCACTGCTGATGCAGGAGATGGAGCTGTTCCGAGAGTGGCTGTTACAAAAACAGCTGGGATTGTCACTCTCCGAGAGTGAGCACTCACTGCTATCCCAGGGCTTTGAACTGCTGGCTGACAATGCACTGGCGCAGCCCCAGGTTGCTGTTCACCGGGACTACCACTCCCGCAACCTGATGCAGAGCAGACCCAACCCCGGTATCCTGGATTTTCAGGATGCGGTAAATGGCCCGGCGACCTATGACCTGGTTTCACTGCTACGGGATTGTTACATCCAATGGCCTGCCGAGCAGGTTGAAGGCTGGGCCATGACCTATTTCAGGCAGGCAGTAAAAAGTGGTGTGTTGCTGAGTGAACATGAAGAAAAATTCCTACAGTGGTTTAATCTGATGGGTGTGCAGCGCCATCTTAAAGCAGCGGGCATATTTGCCAGACTAGATCAGCGGGATGGCAAGCCCGGATACATAAAGGATATTCCTCGTACCCTGAGCTATATAGAGACAGTTGCTGCCCGCTATTCCGGGTTGAACCATTTGGCACAGTTGATCTCTGGGCGAGTGCTTCCTGTGTTTCGCTAGGAGCCTGTCCGAGAACTCGGCTTTTTACGAAACGCAACTTCTAACCCATTGATTCGTAAGGAGTTAATTATTGACAAATTGCATATTTACCTATTCTCGGACAGGCTCCTAGATTGCCCCCTGCTGTCAATAAATTTTACAGTTGTTTTGTTCCTGCATAGTGATTGACTTCTTTTTGTAAAAACTGGCAACATGTTGTAATTCATGTAGAAATTAACTGGGTTCAGCGTTAAGTGCCTTAAGGCAATGGTTGTTTTAAAGTAAAAGGGTGTCAGCTTTTTTTTCACTTTTTATGATATTGAGATGTGGGAATAAAACACCCTGGAGATGCGGCTTGCTTTTTGCATTTAAATCAATTGGTTGTCGGTTCTGGCATAGAATATGCTGATTTATATCTAAGGAATGTGTGTCCCCGACTGGTTTTATTTGCTATTTTATTCGCTGGATAGCTCTCCGGCTGATGTAGTGGGCCGAGCCGCCTTGATAGGGAACTGATAAAAGGTTACGGCATAGCCCATAAGGTTATATGGGGATAAATAAAATTATTTTAGAGGTATTGACGTCATGTCAGACAAAAAGGATTCAAACCAAACTCAAGATTTGGACAACACGAATAATAACTCTTCAATAGATATATCCTTACAAAAAACCACCCGGGTGGATGCGGCTGATGCAGGCATGGGGTCGGTTGCGGCCAAACGCCGCAAATTGCTCAAGGCAGCGCTTGCAGCTCCCCCTGTATTGATGACACTGACCAGTCGTCCGGTGCATGCGGTTCAGGGATTATCAAACATGATGTCGGGTGACGCTTCGCAGTGCCGTGGTGATACCCGTTATGGAGGTATGAGTCCAGGCTTCTGGAAGGCGCTGGTTGGCACTACGGATCTATATGGTGATAGCGCCGAAAATGCGTGGGGATATACGGGTTACTTCTACGGAACCTTTACGGGGACAAAGCCTAACAAGTGGGATCATTACACTGGTGGTACGCCTTACAGTGACGTATTTGGTGGTTTGGATAACCGACCACTGCGCCAGGTGCTCAATGAGGATAATGGCTCCGAAGCATTCCATCTGATTGCTGGCCTGCTCAATGCCCGTTATTTTGATGACAAAGCGGGTGGCGGCCCAACCCAGTATTTTATGACCACAGCGCAGTTTTGGGACATGTATGATGACCCATCGAAGGTTCCTCCAGGCTACGGATCACTCAGGGATCTGGTTGAATCAAACTACCATGGAACCCCTGGAACTGGTTGCCCCTAAGGGTGATTGCCAGCACACAGCAGAAAAACATTCCATCCTTGCTGGTATTCCGGTTTTGGGGTGAGGAGTGCGTGGTCTACAATCCGCTTTCTGGAGATACACATCTATTACCGGCCCTGCATGCTGAGATTCTACAGCTGATAACAGAGGGCATCAGGGGCGACAGCGACAGGCCGATTGATCATCTCATGGCCGAGTACGCAATGAGCTATGAGGAGGCGGTTGAGTTTTCCAGCGCCCTGTATAAAAATTATAAGAGTCTTGGGCTGGTAGATCCCTCATGGAACTGACCCATTTTGTTAATCTCAGATCTTGACCGTAATGCGCTAAAGGCTCACCTGTCAGGCCAAGGGCTTCGATTCCGAACAGGCCCCTTTGGCGTTTCATTAAGAACCTCCATCCCGGCAATCGCTTGTCATATAGAGAAGCTCTATCCCCATTCAGAAGCCCTTGATAATGATGCGTTTATTGATTTTCATATCACTACCAATCCGGTTTCCGGATTGCGACGCCGGCTAAAGCCCCAGGTCGTATTCTCTTTTGATGGCTACAAACCCTTTAAGCCCCTTCCATTAGCGCAGGCAACAGCGGCATTTGAGTGGGGACTGAACTGGTGTATTGCGAGTATTTCACATCAATACCTGATCATCCACTCAGCTGTGGTAGAAAAAGATGGCCTGGGATTGATGCTTCCCGGGTCGCCGGGCAGTGGAAAAAGCACCCTCTGTGCGGCATTGACCCATAGTGGGTGGCGGCTCCTGTCCGATGAAATGGCGCTTTTATCGGTTACTGATGGAATGATCTATCCTGTGCCGAGACCGGTGAGTTTAAAGAATCAATCTATTCAAATTATCAAGGCGTTTGCAGCGGAGGCGCAGTTTGGCGATCGGGTTGCAGGAACCACGAAAGGGGATATTGAGCATATGTATGTCCCTGAAGAAAATGCCTTGCAGGCATCAATGGGCATTCATGCAAAATATCTTGTTTTCCCCCATTACCAATCGGGATGCGAGACTGAAGTTGCCCCTCTCTCTAAAGGGAGGGCGTCCATGAGTCTCATCGAAAACGCCTTTAACTTCAATATTCTCGGCCACCAGGGCTTTGAGATGATCTCTGATTTGGTCGGTTCACTGGAGTGCCATGATTTCACCTACCCCGATCTGCAACAGGCCCTGGATGGTATTGAGCAGATCACTTCAGCAAAACCATAAGGGCAGAATCCATGAAGCCGGTTTTGCTTATTGAATTTCTGCGTAGTCGCGGGGCGGGTGAACTCACAAAAATAGATACACAAAGTTACCCTTGGGAGCTGCTGATACGGCAATCACGCCGGGCCAATCTGATCAGCCGCGTTGCGTTGTTCCTGCGGGAGGCCGGGATACTGGATGATATTCCAACCCAGCCCCGGCAGCATTATGTGAATGCACTCTGTATAGCAAAGGCCAATGCCCGGGCTATAAACTGGGAGGTGCGGGATCTCTACCAAATACTGCGGGGACAAAATATCGATTTTATCCTGCTAAAAGGGAGCGCCTATATCTGGTCTGAAAACAGCGCTGCAAGGGGGAGGCTCTTCAGTGATGTGGATATCATGGTGCGGAAACCGTCATTGGAAGATGCGGAGAGGGTGCTTGTTCATTCAGGCTGGATGGGGAGCACCTTGAATAGCTATGACCAGCGCTATTACCGGCAGTGGATGCATGAGATTCCTCCCCTTCAGCACCTGAAGAGACAGACTACGCTGGATCTGCACCACTCTATTATCCCGCCCGTTTCATACCCTGATTTTCCGGCGGAAAAACTTTGGCAACTGGCGATTCCTGCTGAAGATATGCCGGGCCTGTTTGTGCTTTCTCATATCGATATGGTTCTGCACAGCGCCACGCACCTTTTTCATGAAGGGGAGTTTGATCAGGGGTTGAGGGATCTGTCAGACCTCGATCTGATGATCAGGGAGTATATTCTGGATAGCGTCTTGTGGGAGGAGTTGCTGGCGCGTGCGGTTGAACTGGGCCTTGAGCTTCCTCTCTATTATGCGCTCAACTATACACAGAAGATTCTGGATACCCCTGTGCCAGAACAGATATTGCAAAAAGCAGCCCAACAGCGGAGCCGCAGCCATCTTCCCGATCGATTGCTGGATTCACTCTTTCTGGTGGCTTTTGTCCCAGACCATGAGACATGCAGGGTCAGAGGGAGGAGGGTTGCCCGCTTTTTGCTTTTTATTCGTTCTCACTGGATAAAAATGCCTTGGTATCTTCTGTTTCCACACCTTATAAGAAAAGGGTGGTTGCGATTGCAAGGTGAAAATAGCCATTAGCTCTGTACAGCCTTCAATGAGGTTTGAAGGTCTATGGGGCAGCATCCAGCGGGAGCCTGATCAGCATCACCAGGCAGCTTATTTCAGCTTATGACCCCTGGCAAGATAGGTTCTTGACTGCATCTCTTGCAGGCGACTGGCTGTTCGCCGGTATTCAAATGTCAGCTGCTTGCCCTGGTATAGTTTGTCGGGGCTCTCTGCGGCGCTGATAATGAGCTTTACATTGCGATCATAAAACTCATCAACAAGATTCATGAAGCGCCTTATGCAATCAACCTGCTCATCGTTCATGAGCGGGATGTTGGAGAGAATAATGGTGTGAAAACGGGCAGCAATCTCCATGTAGTCTGCTGATGCGCGGGGGCCGCCGCAGAGGGTGCCAAAATCAAACCAGATAATGTTGCCTGCCTGTGAAATGAAGGGGATCTCCCTCCTCTCGATAGTGATTGATCCATGGGCTTGAGCTGTCGACATGGCAAGATGTTCAAACTCCTCCCGTAGCAACTTGTCTGAGCGCTTGCTTAATGGGGTGTGATATACCTTGGCAGATTCCAGATACCTTAAGCGGTAATCTGTGCTGCCACTGAGTTCGATGGTCTGCATATACTCTTTAATCAATGCAATGGTTGGCAGAAAGGCCAGACGTTGCAGTCCATCCTGATAGAGGTGGTCGGGTGGTATATTTGAAGTGGTCACTAATGTGACGCCATGATGGAACAGCCCTTTGAGCAGTTGACCCAGCAGCATGGCATCACCAATATCCGACACATACAGCTCATCCAGGCATAGCACCTGCGTGTGGCGTGAGAAGTCAGCAGCCACAATATCCAGTGGATCACGCGCCCCTTTCAGTTGTGCCAGCTCGCTGTGTATTGTATGCATAAAGTGGTGGAAGTGGAGGCGTTGCTTCTTTTCAATGGGAAGGGTGTCGAAAAAAATATCCATCAACCAGGTTTTGCCCCGGCCTACGCCACCCCATATATAAAGTCCATGTGGGGCGCTCTTTGGCTGGGGGCGGTTCCAGGAGAGGATGCGTTCAGACAGTGATGGTGCCCTGGCCGGCGCTGCTGTCAGCAGTTGGTCGTGCAGCTCTTGCAGGGCGTTTATTACGGCACGTTGTGCACAGTCTTCATCCAGTGATCCATGTTGCAGCTGCTCTGAGTAGACCTTTTGCGGTGAGCGGTGAGCATCTGTAGGTGCGGAGATGTGCATAGATTGTCGCATGCTGATATTTTCAATCAGGCTGCCTCGGAAGGCTCGCGCATTGACTGGATTAAATCAAGGGTGTGCGCCGCATGGCCTACTGGATTTGGTTCATGCAGGATATGTTTGATGACCCCTTTTTTATCAATAATGAATGTAGAGTCACGAATGCATCTTTTCCATTTGTGATGAGCTTTGTCGGGGGTATTTTGCCAAACTTTATATGCCTCGCATGTTTTGCCCGTGCTGTCTGACAGCAGCATTATGCTTAAACCATATCTATCCCTGAATTTTGCATGGCAGTTGCAACAGTCGCTGTTAATGCCGATTATAACGGTATTCTCTATTCTGAAATCATGGATCATCTCTGAGAATTCGATGGCCTTGATGGTGCAGTCCAGAGAGTCTTCCAGTGAATAAAAAAACAGTATGATATTTTTTGAGCCTTTGAATTCAACAGATGATACCAACACCATATCGGTATCGGGCAAAGAAAACCTGGGTGCAATTTCTCCTTCTCTGAGCATCTGTATTCCCCATATATCAAGCATGACATGCTGTAGTCGTTAAAAGCAGTAGCGTCAGAGGCGCTGCGTGACTTTAGCTGACAGGAAATATCAGGAATTAACTTCTGGAGGTTGTTGATAAAGCTGTTGTGTTTGTATGATGGTCAATACATCATCGGGCAGCAGGTAGCGGGGACTCCGGTGGTTGCGGATCAGTGCCCGAATGGAGGTTGATGAGATATCAAGTTGTGTGACGGGTTGAAACAGGATGCAGCCGCCCGGTGCGGCGGCCAGTGGTTCCGCTGATTCGACAATATTGTCTGTGCCCGGCGGTATTGAATCACCGGGGCGCTGCATGACAACCAGGTGTGCCAGCTGCAGGATTTCGTCTGGTCTGTGCCAGCTGTGAAACTGCTGAAAGGCGTCGCCGCCCATCAGCAGGCAGATCGGCTTTGCCCCCACCTCCTGGCGCAGGGCGCGCAGGGTTTCCACAGTATAGGATTTTCCCTTTCGCTCCAGCTCTTGCCGGTCGATGCGAAAGCCCGGCAGGCCTTTGATGGCGGCCTGCAGCATGCTCAGTCGCTGGTCATCGCTGGTCTGTGGCCGGTTGCGGTGGGGTGGATCCCGTAGCGGGATGAGGCGAACCTCCTCCAGCCCCAAAGCCTGCTGCACCTCCAGTGCCGGGCGCAGGTGGCCAAAGTGGATGGGGTCAAAGGTGCCGCCTAAAATGCCGAGCATGATATCACAACAGGCTACTGCCTGATCTGCCCATCACCCAGCACGATATATTTAACCGATGTCAGCCCCTCCAGCCCCACAGGGCCGCGGGCATGAAATTTGTCGGTGCTGATGCCGATCTCCGCCCCCAGCCCATATTCAAAGCCATCGGCAAACCGGGTTGATGCGTTGACCATGACCGAGCTGGAGTCCACCTCACGCAGAAAGCGCCGTGCCCTGGTGTAGTTCTCGGTAATGATCGACTCGGTATGTTGTGAGCTGTGACGGTTGATGTGGTCAATGGCCTCGTCCAGGTCTTTAACGACCCGAATGGCAAGTATCGGCGCCAGGTATTCGGTGTCCCAATCCTCATCGGTCGCTGCCACGGCGTTGGGAAGGGTGCGGCAGGTGGTGGCGCAGCCCCGTATCTCCACCCCTTTTTCCTGTAGCATCCCGCCCAGCTCGGGCAGGACTGCTTCGGCGATCCCCTCTGCGACCAGCAGTGTCTCAAGTGTGTTGCAGGTGCCATAGCGTTGGGTTTTGGCGTTGAAGCTGACCTGTAGCGCCTTCTCCAGGTCGGCCTCGTCATCAATGTAGATGTGGCAGATGCCGTCCAGATGTTTGATGACGGGGACTCGCGCCTCGCTGCTGATGCGCTCGATCAGCCCTTTGCCGCCCCGGGGGATGATGACATCGACATAGTCCGGCATGGTGATCAGCGCCCCGACAGCGGCGCGATCCGTGGTTGCAATGACCTGCACTGCATCGGCGGGCAGCCCGGCCTGTTCCAGACCGCGCTGCACGCTGGCGGCGATGGCCTGATTGGAGTGGAAGGCCTCGGAGCCGCCGCGCAGCACGCAGGCATTGCCTGATTTCAGGCAGAGTGCGGCGGCATCGGCGGTGACGTTGGGGCGGGATTCATAGATGATCCCCACCACGCCCAGAGGCATGCGCATGCGGCCAACCTGGATGCCGCTGGGGCGGTATTTAAGATCGGTGATCTCGCCGACAGGATCAGGCAGGGTAGCGATCTGCTGAAGTCCTTCGATCATGCTGTCGATGCGTGCCGGGGTCAGCTCCAGCCGATCCAGCAGGGCAGTGTCCAGCCCTTTTGCGGCACCCGCTTCAAGGTCCTTGCTGTTTTCGCTGATCAGCTGCGCCCGATGGTTATCGAGATCAGCTGCGATGGCCGTCAGGGCGTTATTCTTTGCCGCAGTGCTGGCGCGTGCCAGCGCGCGAGAGGCGGCGCGGGCCTGCTGGCCCACGCAGTTCATGTATTTGGAGAGATCCAGGCTGGTTTCTGACATGTAGATCCTGGCGGGATGACGGCCCGACAGGTTAGCAGGCCTGATCCCGGCTTAAACTTGAATTAGAATTGGAAACTGCTTGCAGTCGATGTGTTGGCCAGCGGCGGCAGTTCGGATTCGAACAGTGCTTCACTGCTCCACTGGTTCTTGCCCGTGCGGGTGATCAGGCGGGCCTCCATCACAACCCCTTCGCCAATGATTGCAAACAGGCGGCCGCCCACATTGAGTTGGGTTTTCAGGGCATCGGCAGCCTCGGCTTGAGGCAGAGAGCCGGTCACTGCAATGGCATCAAAACTGCCATATATCGAGGCGGTTGGCAGGGCGTCTCCGGTCTTGACGGCAGCATTGTTTATGCCCTGCGCGGCAAGTTTGGCGCTGGCCTGCTGTGCCAGTTCAGGCTGGATCTCCACGCTGATAACCTGGTCGCTCAGTTCCGCCAGGCAGGCGGTCAGGAAGCCGCTGCCAGTGCCGATCTCCAAGACCTTATCGGTGGGTTTTAGTGCGAGCGCCTGTAGCAGGCGGCCTTCGATAACGGGCCTCATCATCTGCGCGCCATGCCCAAGGGGGATCTCCATGTCAGCAAAGGCCAGATTGCGGTATGCATCGGGCACGAAGGCCTCGCGTGGCACTGTGGAGAGTGTAGTGAGCACGGTTTGATCCAGCACCTCCCAGGGGCGAATTTGCTGCTCAACCATATTGAAACGAGCTTGTTCGATGTTATTTTCGGCCATGGAACTCCCCTGCCTTGAGTAAATTATTGGATCGAGTGTGGGCGCTTAGCGTACGTATTTTGGCAGTAGCAGGCAAGTGTATGAGCGAAAGATTCGCGGTTTTTTCAGAAATTTCTTGAGCATATTGGTATATTAATGCCATTCGTGCCGGCCCAGCTTTGGTCTGTGGCCGGTGTTTTTTTCGCAAAGCAGTAGTTGAGGTTATAGCATGAGTGCAATCCCCGAAGCGTTTGTTCGGAAAACTGCCCGCCTTTCTGAAGAGATTACCCGGCCGTTTCCGGGTTCCAGGAAAATTTATGTTCAAGGCTCCCGGCCTGATATCCAGGTGCCGATGCGTGAGATCAGCCAGACGGATACGGGCGGCATCTTTGGGGTGGAAAAAAATCCGCCCATACCGGTTTACGATACCTCAGGCCCCTACACGGACCCCGCTGTAGAGATCGATCTGCTGCGTGGCCTGCCCGATGTGCGGGATGGCTGGATAATCGAGCGTAATGATACGGAGGAGCTGGCGGGGCCGACATCGGATTACGGCACCCAGCGCGCTACAGACCCTGCGCTGGCGCCACTGCGTTTTGAGCATATCCGCAAACCGCGCCGCGCCAAGGCTGGCCATAATGTCTCACAGATGCACTACGCCAAACGCGGCATCATCACCCCCGAGATGGAGTATGTCGCCATCCGTGAGAACCAGCGGCTGGATGAGCTGCGACAGGACCCTGCATACAAAAAGCTGCTGCGGCAGCATCCGGGTGAGAGCTTCGGAGCCAATATCCCCAATGAGGTGACCCCGGAGTTTGTGCGCAGCGAGATTGCGGCGGGCCGCGCCATTATCCCGGCCAATATCAACCACCCTGAAGTGGAGCCGATGATCATTGGGCGCAACTTTCTGGTGAAGATCAACGGCAACCTGGGCAACTCTGCGGTCACCTCCTCTATTGAGGATGAGGTGGAGAAGATGGTCTGGGGCATCCGCTGGGGTTCAGACACCATCATGGATCTCTCCACCGGCAAGAATATCCATGAGACCCGCGAATGGATCCTGCGCAACTCACCGGTACCCATCGGCACAGTGCCTGTCTACCAGGCCCTGGAGAAGGTAGATGGCAAGGCAGAGGATCTGACCTGGGAGATTGTAAAGGATACGCTGATCGAGCAGGCCGAGCAGGGTGTCGACTACTTCACCATCCACGCCGGCCTGCTGCTGCGCCATGTGCCGATGACGGCAGACCGGCTCACCGGCATCGTCTCCCGCGGTGGCTCCATCATGGCCAAGTGGTGCCTGGCGCACCATGAAGAGAACTTTCTATACACCCATTTTGAAGAGATCTGCGAGATCATGAAGGCCTATGATGTGGCCTTCTCCCTGGGTGATGGGTTGCGCCCCGGTTCACTGGCCGATGCCAATGATGCAGCGCAGTTCGGCGAGCTGGAGGCCTTGGGCGAATTGACCAAAATCGCCTGGCAGCATGATGTGCAGGTGATGATCGAAGGGCCGGGCCATGTCCCGATGCAGATGATCAAAGAGAATATGGATAAGGAGCTACAGGACTGTTACGACGCCCCTTTCTATACCCTGGGGCCGCTGATTACCGATACCGCGCCCGGTTATGACCACATCACCTCGGGCATTGGGGCTGCGCAGATTGGCTGGTACGGCTGCGCCATGCTCTGCTACGTGACCCCCAAAGAGCACCTGGGGCTGCCCAATAAGGAGGATGTGCGTGAAGGGATCATCACCTATCGCATTGCGGCGCACGGCGCTGATCTGGCCAAGGGGCTGCCGGGTGCCCAGGTGCGTGACAATGCCATGTCCAAGGCGCGCTTTGAGTTCCGCTGGGAGGATCAGTTCAACCTGGGACTCGACCCGGAACGCGCGCGTGAATATCACGATGAGACCATGCCGGCGGAGTCAGCCAAAGTGGCTCACTTCTGCTCCATGTGCGGCCCGCATTTCTGTGCCATGAAGATCAGCCAGGAGGTTCGTGACTATGCTGCGGTTCATGGTATCGGTGATATAGCATCAGCTGTTGAAGTGGGTCTGAAGGAGAAGGCCAAGCAGTTTAGAGAGCAGGGTTCGGAACTCTATAGAAAGACCTGAAGTAAATAAAACAGGCAGGGCGCGCTTGCTGCAATACGGGTACAGCAGGCGCATGGGTTGCGTGGGCTGTATATATATTACAAGGGGTATCGCTGTGGACAAAAAGAGAGCAGAAAGCGCTGCAAAATCAAAGCCAGCTAAAATAGCGAAACGGGTTTATGAGAAGGAGCTGTTCAGGCTTCAGCTGGAGTTGGTAAAGCTCCAGGAGTGGATCAAACACAAAGGATTGAAGGTGGTGGTGATCTTTGAAGGGCGGGATGCCGCCGGCAAAGGCGGCGTGATCAAGCGCATTGCCCAGCACCTGAACCCGCGCATCTGCCGTATTGCGGCCCTGCCGGCGCCGACCGAGCGGGAGAAGACCCAGTGGTATTTTCAGCGTTACACGGCACAGCTGCCAGCGGCAGGCGAGATGGTGCTGTTTGACCGCAGCTGGTACAACAGGGCAGGTGTTGAGCAGGTGATGGGCTTCTGCACGGATGAAGAGTATGAAGAGTTTATGCGCTCCTGCCCGGAGTTTGAGCGCATGCTGGTTCGCTCGGGCATTATCCTGATCAAGTACTGGTTCTCAGTCTCTGATGATGAGCAGGAACGCCGCTTTCAGAGCCGCCTCATCGAACCGCACAAGCGTTGGAAATTGAGCCCGATGGATCTTGAATCCCGCACCCGCTGGGTCGAATACTCCAAGGCCAAGGATGTTATGTTTGCCCATACCGACATCAAGCAGGCCCCCTGGTATGTGGTGAAGTCCGATATAAAAAAGCATGCCCGTCTGAACTGCATTGCGCATCTGCTAAGCATGATCCCTTACGAGGATCTGACGCCCAAGCCGATTGAACTGCCGGAGCGCAATGAGAGCCGGGGCTATGTCAGACCACCGCTCTCTGATCAGACCTTTGTTCCAGATATCTACCCATAGAGGCCCTTTAGCCGACAAATTTTCCGCTGTGCAGGCGCTGTGCTTCCATCAGCTCCAGCTCCCTGGCGCCTGAGATGACGATCTCAGGGTCAGGGACAAAATCCAGCTCAGGGTCTAAGCGAGTGTAGGGGACAGCGTTCAGGATCACCTTCATCGCATTCATGCGCGCCAGATGTTTGTTGTCAGAACGGATGACCACCCAAGGCGCATGGGTGGTGTTGGTGCGTTTGAGCATCTCATATTTTTGATTGGTAAAATCATCCCAGCGATCCTGGGCCTGGAGGTCGACCTCGCTCAATTTCCATTGGCGTAGAGGGTCGTTCTTGCGGCGGTCAAAGCGGCGCGCCTGCTCCTCCTGGGTGACGCTGAAATAGAGCTTGACCAGGATGGTGCCCTGGCGAATAAGGTCGCGCTCAAAGCCGCTTACGCCACGCATAAAATCCTCATACTCTTTATCGGAACAGAAGCCGAAGACACGTTCTACGCCAGCCCTGTTGTACCAGCTGCGGTCAAACAGCACGGTCTCACCGCCACGGGGGAATTTGGTTATATATTTCTGAAAATACCACTCAGACATCTGGGTCTGGGTGGGTTTGCTGAGGGCGACTATGCGGTAATGTTTTTCGTTCATGTAGCGGGTTACGCGCCGGATAGTGCCTCCCTTTCCGGCGGCATCCCTCCCCTCAAACAGGATGATCATGCGTGTTTTGGACTCCTCAAGGTACTGCTGCATGCGGATCAGCTCTGCCTGAAAGGGGGCCAGCGCATTCTCTCTGCGAAAGCGCTGTATCGCTTTGCGCTCACTCTGTTTCAGATTTTCATTCTCGTTTTCCAGCTCTTGAAAGCGTCTCAAAAGCTCGTCTGTTTTGATATCTTTGCCATTAAAGTGAATGAATTCCGGGTTTGGCTGGCTGGTCATCGTTTCATCCTCTTTAAGCTAGAAAAATCAGTTGAGCCGTAGCGAGAGCGGCGCGGGCGCTTTGCCGGAAAGGTAAGGGGGATTAGCTGCTATACACAACGTTTTTTGCCGGTGAGCGGGCAGACGCCGCCGGGGATGTTGATCTGCTTGTTTCCGGTGTAGGGATCTTCGTGGGATAGCTCCTGCAGTGCTTCTGGATCCAGAACGGTTATCTTGTTCCCCTTTACGCTGATAATCTCTTTGTCGCTGAGGTTGTGCAGTATGCGTGAGAAGGTCTCCGGTTTTACCGAGAGGCGTGATGCCAGTATCCCTTTGGGGGCATCCAGGGAGAATACGTCCGCCTCTCGCATGCTGCGGTAATCATAGAGCAATCCGGCAACGCGGTTGGTGGCATTCTGTAGCGTCAGGTCGTCAATCTCCTTGATCAGTGACCGAAGGCGCTGGCTCATATCGCCCATCATTCGAAAGCAGCTGTCTACTGATTCCCGCAACATCTGTGAAAACTGCTGGTTGTCAAACCCAAGCAGCTCCGTATCCTTGATGGCGGTGGCGGTGACCGGGTAGCTGGGCTGCTCCTGGAACATCAGCGCTTCGGCAAAGGTGTTTCCCGGATGGACAATGCCGATGACCTTTTCATTGCCATCCATAGAGAGGCGGGAGAGCTTGATCTGGCCGCTGAGCATGAGAAAGAAACGACCGGCGGGTATACCACATTCAAAGAGCACTTCGTCTTCAACAAGAGAGATCTTCCTGGACAGCTTCTTCACCTGTGCTAACTGGCTATCCGTCAGCGTTGTAAAGAGGTAGGTATCTCGTAATTCGACTGGCATTGCCGCTTCCTGTATCTAAAACTTAAACTGCATTACGCACTTTAACACTATTGAATACGCATAGTTCAACATCAATAATCATGTTACGTGGTTGTTGTTTGCTGCAGCCTGTTCCGTGTCTTATAACAAGATGCAGCATTAAGCAGAAGTAATTTCCACAGAAATCATATTCTATCTTGAAGATTCAAAATCTGAAAGTGCTTGATTGACCTGCTGATAGCGGCGCACGGCCTGCAGGATATTGAGCAACAACAGTATGCAGGATGCCCCCAGGCTCAGCCCGGCAATGTAGGTGAACGGGTTGGGCCAGAATGGCGCCAGCGTCAGCAGAAGCAGGGTTGCCAGATGGGCATAGAGCTGCCTTTGTGCCAGCCGGTCGGGCATAAGCTCCTTCATATTGGGAACCTTCACCTTGCCCATGCTCATCAGTGCGACCTGGCGGTTTTGCAGGTGAAACCAGGCGAGAAACGGGACGATCTTATAGAGCATGCCATTGGTCACCGAGGTGGCAATGCCGAATAACAGCCAGATGCCCATCAGCAGAGGGAGAGCTGGCTGGTTTTTTGCAGCGGGGATAAAGCTGGTGAGCCAGAGCAGCAGGCAGGCGGCAATGAGAATCATGCCTGTGCGCCAGAAGAGCAGCGTGATGTCAGAGACCCGCCGCCGCCGTTTTTGCTGCAGCCACAGTGTGGTGCCAGCAAACAGGGCGTAGCCGACAGCGGGCAGTAAAATCCAGGTGTCGGGTACCCATTTTGGCAGTTGCCCGCCCCCCCAGGCCAGATAGAGCGGTGCCCAGATGATCAGCGTGGCAAACAGCACCCAGTTGAGCGGGCCGGTGAGTTTCTGTGGATACTCCGGTGTCAGCTGGAACATGGGGACAACCTGATAGGCAACGCCGACAACCAGTATGCCGATCCAGCCCAGTATGCCCCAGCCCAAGTGAATATCGGTGAGTGGTATGAGTTGGCTCAGGGAGGTCATGCCAGAGAATCCGGCGCCGACAGTGAGCCCCAGAATCACCGTCGTTGCCAGTGAGGCGACTGCCAGCCGCATGCCGTGGATGGTGGCGTTGGGGGTTCTGATGCGTATCAATGCCATGGAGATGGCAACAATAAAGATCAGAAAGCCCAGCCCCAGTGCAGTGAGCGCAAGGTGAAACAGCCCGGTAATGCCGCTGAGAAAACCGGAGACCAGAGCCAGGGTGCCGATGGTCAGCAGGCTATGCACGGCGGTGGCAACGGGCTTTACCTTTGGTACCGGTGAGCCGGCCAGCACCGGCAGCATCTGCATCATGGCGCCACACATGATCATCCCCAGAAAACCCAGTGTGATGAGATGGGTCAGCGCCAGCGTGGCAGGTGCCCAGCGGTTGGTCAGTATCGCTGGGCCATAGGCCAGCAGCAGCAAGGCGGCCAGCAGACCAAAGATGGGGGCGGTTATAAAAAACCGGAAGGGCACTGAAATAGGGGGAGCCTGCTCTAGAGAGAGGCTGGATCGGCTTACCTGCATGGGCGTTCTGCGTGTCTGGCTGCGGGCTGGCCCTTATACCACCTATTTTGTCTCTGAGCCAATAAAAGCGCGCCTTGCGCTACTGTCTGCTCCCGGCTGGGATACTGGCCTTGGCAACGCTGTCATCCTTGCGCCAGATAAAAATCTCATAGCCCTCTGGGCCGCCTGGCCGTGTAATCCAGGCGATACCCAGATTTTCCAGCATGGGGTAGATCATGCGAGGCTCCCGACGATGTACCACATAGAGGTAGTCGCCAGTATCTAGCTCTTCAATGGCTTGCAGGATTTGTTCCATGGGTTCAGGTGGCTCAAGACCACTGACATCCAGTTTGTGCTCCATATCTTATGAATATAGTGTGAGGTTTGGGCTATTGGTGAGGTGCGCGCCTCAGGCATGGCCTGCCCAAGGCGCACAATGGATCTGGCTTGAATTTACTGCGGCTGGTTTATTCCCATCTGAGTCAGAACATCTGCCGCTTTTTCGCGCAGTGACTGGTCGGCCATAATATAGACGATCTGCTCCTCCTTGGTGTTGTGCTGTTGCATGACCATGATCAGCGTTTCGGAGAGGCCGAGGTATTTTTCCTGATTCTTCTCGGTAACACTTTCATCCATATCAGCGAGCAGCTGGCGCATCTGCATGTGCTCCATGCGCATCACCTGAGTGGGGCCGGAGGTCATGCCGGTGCTCTGCTCAACGGCTGGAAACAGCACGGCCTCCTCCATAGAGAAGTGCTGTTCCGTGGCATCGTGAAAATCACGGAAGGCGGTGGCGCCGCTCTCCCAGTCCCCGTTGGAGACAGCATCTTCAGCTTTTGCGAACAGTTCATCGCACCGTTTGTGATCGGCGGACATGACATCTGTAATTTTTGGCATACGAGTTTCCGATTTGAATTAATAAAATGATTGTATTCAAGTATGCAGGATGGGTCGAAATCAAGTCATTGATGTCAGTCAAATAAAAAATCACCGGGATGGTGTGTGGCATGGAAGCGGTGTTTTTATACCCTGTTTTTTACGATATTTTCTAATAATGGCCATTACAAGTACAATCAGCCTTGGAGCAACTGATTCGGGTGAGCAGGTTGATGAAAAAATTAAGCATTGGAAGTGTTGTGCTGAGTATGGCTTTCGGCGTAACCATGGTGAGTACGCCTCTTCTGGCAGTGGAAGATGCCTATCTCTCAGAGGAACCCTCCCTCTCAAAGGAGGATTTTGAAAAGGCGAAAGAGCTCTACTTTCAGCACTGCGCGGGCTGTCACGGGGCTTTGCGCAAAGGCGCTACAGGCAAGAGTCTTGAGCCAAAGAGCATCAGGAAGAGAGGGCAGCGGCGCCTGGAGAAGGTCATCGCCTTTGGCACTGAAGGTGGCATGAATAACTTTGATGATCTCTTTACCCGGGATGAGGTCGCGCTGCTGGCCACCTATATTCAACTGGAACCGCCCACCCCCCCCGAGATGTCGCTGGGCTTGATGCAGGCGCGCACCAGGGTCTTTGTTGAGCCAAAGAACTATCCAGCCAAACCCCAGCACGACCGGAATTGGAAAAACTTTTTCATTGTCATCGAGCGCGATGCGGGAAAAGTAGCCATTGTCGATGGCGACAGGCATGAGATCGTCGCCCATATCAATACAGGTTATGCAGTGCATGTGGCCAAATCCGCAGAGCGCCATGCCACGGAGAGCGTGGCCGATCTGGGCCGTTTCTGGTACACCATTGGTCGTGATGGCCGGGTGAAGAAGATCGATCTCTGGCAGAGACCGGAGCGGATGCTGGTTGCAGAGACCCAGATTGCCTACGATGCGCGAGATGTTGCCGTCTCGGGTGATGGCAAATACCTGATTGCCGGAGGCTACTGGCCGCCGCACTTTGTCATCATCGATGCGGAAACGATGAACCCGATCAAAGTCGTCTCGACCCGCGGTGCCAATATTGATGGCTATTTTATCAATGAGTCGCGTGTGGCCGCAGTAGACACCACGCCAAACCACTCTAATTTTCTGGTATCGGCCAAGGAGCTGGGGCAGGTCTGGCAGGTGGACTACACCGACCTGAACAATCTGCATATCGACATGATTGATTCAGCCCGCTACCTGCACGATGGCTTTTTTGACCCTACCGGCCGCTATTTTCAGGTTGCAGCAAATGCCTCGAACAAGATGGTGATCATTGACACCAGGACCCGGAAGCTGGAGGCGATGATTGATATGGCCAAAAAGCCCCATCCTGGCCCGGGCGCTAACTGGGTGGATCCGGATTGTGGGCCTGTAGGCGGCACAACCCACCTGGGTGAGGCCAAGGTGACGACCTGGGGTAATGACCCTGCTGGGCACCCGGACAGAGCCTGGAAGATCTGCCGTGTGATCAAGGTCGATGGTGCCGGTTCGTTTATCCGCACCCATCCCAAAAGTGATTTTGTCTGGGTTGACCAGCTGATGCACCCTGAACAGGCCGTCAAACAGAGTGTGCAGGTGATCAGCAAGAAGACCGGGCGCATCGTCAAGACGATCCGTGTCACCAAAGATGCCGGTTTTGCCGCAGTTCACATTGAGTTCAACCAGGATGGCAGCGAGGTCTGGGTCTCTGCCTGGAACCGTAAAGACTACAGCAGCGACACGGGTTACATCGTGATCTACGATGCCAAGACCCTTCGGGAGAAGGGCCGCATCAAAGGGCTGCGGACACCGACAGGCAAATTCAATGTCTACAACCGCATCAACCATGTCACCTGAAACAGACCGGAGACGAGGGCCTGCGCCCCGCTTCCAGATGCACCTTTGACCAATATCAAGGTCATAAGGGGCGCGGTGTTGATAATTCCGATGCAGGTGAAGGGTTCCGCAGTACAATATTGATTGGCTGCTGCTTGCCACTGCAGCAAGTGAGATCAGTCAATATCCATGTCATGATCCGCGCGCGCAGTTTTCCACTTTTCAGGAGTAAACGGCTCAGGTGTTTAACAGTAGGTCACTGATGGTGGGCGCCGCTTTGGCGCTGTTCACCCTGGCGGGCATCGCCGACTCAGCCGTTGCGCGAAAGACGGAGATCCTGCATCTGTTGAAGCATGACTGCGGCTCCTGTCACGGAATGACGCTACAGGGCGGGTTGGGGCCATCACTGCGGCCTGAGCGGCTCAGGCTGTTCAGTGAGGCGCAGCTGGCAATAGTGATTCTGCACGGTCGTCCTGGCACCCCCATGCCCCCCTGGAAACCCTTTCTGACCGAACAAGAGGCGCTCTGGCTGGCCGGGCTGCTGAAAAAAGGCATTGAACCATGAGGTTGATTTTTATTGCGCTGTTGCTGATCTCATCCGCCGGGCAGGCTGCCGACTGCCTGCTCCGTGGCACGGGTGATCTGGGCATTATCATCGAGCGGGCCGCAGGCAGCCTGAAGGTGGTGGATACCACCCATCGAAAAGAGCTGTTTCGGGTCAAGGGGCTGGGTGATCTCTCCCACGCCTCTGCGGTCTACTCCCGCGATGCCCGCTACGCCTACATCTTCGGGCGCGATGGCGGCCTCTCCAAGGTGGATCTGCTCTGCGGCAGGCTGGTCAAGCGGGTGGTGCAGGGCGGCAACAGCATTGGCGGCGCCATCTCACAGGATGGGCGCCTGATTGCAGTCTCCAACTATGAGCCGGGCGGGGTCAAGCTCTTCTCGGCAGAGACACTCGATCTGGTGGCGGATATCCCGGCCACCCAGACGCCCAAAGGCAAGGGCGCTAAAACAGTGGGGCTGGTCGATGCACCGGGGCAGCGCTTTGTCTTTGGCCTCTATGACACCCACGAGATATGGGTGCTCGACATGAGCAACCCCCAGGCGCCCCAGCTGACCCGCTTCAAAGATGCCGGCCTCCAGCCCTACGACGGCCTGATTACGCCGGATGGCCGCTACTACATTGCCGGTCTGTTTGGTGAAGATGGCCTCACCCTGCTCGATCTCTGGCATCTTGAAAAGGGGCCGACCCGCATCCTGAGCCACTATGGCAAAGGCAAGCAGCAGTTGCCGGTCTACAAGATGCCGCACCTGGAGGGGTGGGCGGTTGCGGGTGATCAGACCTTCCTGCCCGCCATCGGCCATCACGAGGTGCTGGTAGTGAACCGTAACAGCTGGCAAGCCACCGGGCGCATCCCGGTCTATGGGCAGCCGGTATTTGCGATCGCCCGGCCGGATGGCCGCCAGGTCTGGGTCAACTTCGCCTTCCCGCATAACGACACCATCCAGGTGATCGACACCGAAACCCTGAAGGTCATCAAAACCCTGAAACCCGGCAAGGGCGCGCTGCACATGGAGTTCTCCCCGCGTGGCGAAGAGGTGTGGATCTCGATCCGTGACCAGGATCTGGTCAAGATCTTCGATACCGCCACGCTGAAGCAGATCGGCAGCCTGCCGGCGGACAAACCCAGCGGCATCTTCTTTACTGCACGCGCGCACAAGACAGGCCTCTGATGCTGGCAGAAACCTTGCAGCCTGAGTTTGCAGACCCGGAGGCGTTGACTGATCTGGAAAAGCGCCTGCTCAACGAGTACCAGCAGGGGCTGCCGCTCTCGCCAACCCCGTTTGCCGACATGGCCGAGCATCTTGGTACGACGGAAGCCGAGGTGCTGCGCATCCTTGACGACATGCAGCAGCAGGGCGTCATCAGCCGGGTGGGGCTGGTATTCAAACCCAAGCAGGCAGGTGCCAGCACCCTGGCTGCCGTTGCAGTGGCACCGGAGGAGCTGGATGCCGTCGCCACCTTCATCAGCGCCTTCGACGAGGTCAACCACAACTATGAACGGCTGCACCGGCTGAATCTCTGGTTTGTCGTAACCGCTTCCGATCAGCAGCGGGTGGATCAGGTGCTGACCGAGATCGAGGCGCACTGCGGCCAGCCAGTGCTGGTGCTGCCACTGCTGAAGCACTTTCATATCGACCTGGGGTTTCCGCTATGGTGATCAGCGACCGGGATCACCCGCTGATTGCCGCCATCCAGGGCGGTCTGCCGCTGGTGAGCCGCCCCTACGCCGATCTGGCCAGGCGCATCGGCTGGTCGGAGGAGCAGGTGATCAACCGCATCGGCGAGATGCAGCGCAGCGGCATCATCAAACGCTTTGGCGTCATCGTACGCCACCACGAGCTGGGCTACCGGGCCAATGCGATGGTGGTGTGGGATGTGCCGGAGCAGCGGCTGGATGAAGTGGGCAGCACATTGGGGGATCACCCCTGCGTAACCCTCTGCTACCAGCGGCCCCGGCGGCTGCCGGATTGGCCCTACAACCTCTTCAGCATGATCCACGGCCGCAGCCGGGAGCAGGTCAGCGCACAGGTGAAACAGCTGGTGAGGGAGCTGGGGCTGGACGGGATCCCGCATGAGATCCTGTTCAGTGGCCAGCGCTTCAAACAGCGCGGCGCCCGCTACCAATGAACAGAAACGGCCTGCCCCGCTTCCGATGGCTATGGACAAGATAGACCGCGCCATCATCAACAACCTGCAGGGGGGCTTCCCCATCTGCGACCACCCCTATGCGGTGGTGGCGCAGCAGCTGGGCATCGACGAGCCGGAGCTGCTGCAACGCCTGCAACGGATGCTGGAGAGAAAGCAGCTCTCCCGCTTTGGTCCCATGTACCATGCCGAACGGCTGGGTGGCGGCCTGAGCCTCTGCGCCATGCGGGTGCCGGAGAGCGATTTCGAGCGCGTTGCAGAACAGGTCAACGCTTTCCCCGAGGTGGCGCACAACTACGCGCGGGATCACGAATTCAGCATGTGGTTCGTACTGGGCACCGAGACCCCGGAGCGGATCGAAGCGGCCTGCCGGGAGATCGAACAGGCCACGGGCTATAAGGTCTACAACATGCCGAAGAAGCAGGAGTTCTTCGTCGGCCTGAGGTTCGAGGTCTGACCGGCATGAGTGATGTGGTTAAGCTGGACGAGCTGGATCGGCGCATCGTGGTCGCCACCCAGGCGGGTCTGCCGCTGGTTGCGGAGCCTTACCAGCAGGTTGCCAGGGCGCTGGGTACAACGGCGGAAGAGGTGATGCAGCGCATGCAGCGCATGCTGGAGAGCGGCATCATCCGCCGCATCGGCGCGGTGCCGAACCACTACACCCTCGGCTTCCGGGGCAACGGCATGACCGTCTGGGATGTGCCGGACGAGAAGGTCGTCGAATATGGCGAGAAGATCGGCGCACTCGACTTTGTCAGCCACGCCTACCATCGCCCCCGCTTTCTGCCCGAATGGCGCTACAATCTCTTCGCCATGGTGCACGGCACCGATCGCGATGAACTTCAGCACAAAATCGACGCCATCGCCGGGCTGCTGGGCGCGGACAACCGGGCGCACGAGGTGCTCTTCAGCACCCGCATACTTAAAAAAACCGGGCTGCGGCTGGTTAGCTAGAGACTCAAATATGTTTCGTATCTCCCAATACATGAATGAACTGGTAAACCCAAAACCGCTGGGGCCACAGCGCTCCCCCCCGGGGCCGGTGGTGATCTGGAATCTGATCCGGCGCTGCAACCTCACCTGCAAACACTGCTACTCCATCTCTGCGGACACCGACTTCCCCGGCGAGCTGAGCACCGGGCAGATATTCACCGTGATGGAGGATCTCAAACAGTTCCGCGTGCCGGTGCTGATCCTCTCGGGTGGTGAGCCGCTGATGCATCCGGATATCTTCAAGATCTCCCGCCGGGCGAAGGAGATGGGCTTCTTCACCGCCCTCTCCACCAACGGCACCCTGATTGGCGACGAGAATATCGATGCCATCAGCGAGATCGGCTACGACTATGTCGGCATCAGCATCGATGGCATAAAAGAGACGCATGACGAGTTCCGCCGCATGCAGGGCGGCTTCGATGCGGCGCTGAACGGCCTGCGGATGTGCCGTGACCGGGGGATGAAGGTGGGGCTGCGCTTCACCATGACCCAGGACAATGCCAAAGAGCTGCCACAGCTGTTGCAGCTGATGGATGATGAGGGGATCGACAAGTTCTATTTCTCCCACCTCAACTACGCCGGGCGTGGCAACAAAAACCGCGAGACCGATGTCTTTCTGCAGACCACCCGCTGGGCGATGGAGCTGCTGTTCGAACGGGCGCTGGCCGATGTGCGCGCGGGCAGAGCGAGCGAATTTGTTACCGGCAACAATGATGCCGACGGGGTCTTTCTGCTGCACTGGGTCAAGAAACACCACCCGGAGCAGGCCGAACATATCGAGGCCAGGCTGAACCAGTGGGGAGGCAACAGCTCCGGGGTGAATGTAGCCAACATCGACAACCTGGGCCATGTCCACCCCGATACCATGTGGTGGGACTACGACCTGGGCAATGTAAAAAACCGCCCCTTCTCAGAGATATGGATGGACACCTCAGACCCCATCATGGCGGGTCTGAAGGCAAAACCAAGGGTGATTTCAGGCCGCTGTGGCCACTGCATCCACTTTGGCATCTGCGGTGGCAACACCCGGGTGCGGGCGATGCAGCTGACGGGCGATGCCTGGGGTGAAGATCCGGCCTGCTATCTCACCGACAGCGAGATCGGCATTGGCGATGCGGTGCGGGATATGGGCAACAACCCGGTGGGGAATCAATAACATGCCACAGATCGTTAAGAGATTACTGCTGCTGACACTGCTGTGCAGTGGCGCGGCATCTGGCAAAGAGGCCACCATTGATGCCGGGGCGCTCTACAAAACCCACTGCGCCGAGTGTCACAACCCCGAGCGACTGGGGGCGATGGGGCCGGCGCTGCTGCCGCAAAACCTGAAACGGCTGCGCAAAAAAGCGGCTGTCGAGGTGATTACCAAAGGGCGGCCCGCCACCCAGATGCCCCCCTTTGGCGACAAACTGAAGGGGGAGGAGATCCAGGCGCTGGTCGATCTGGTATACACCCCGCTGGAGAGCATCCCGGAGTGGGGCATGGCGCAGATCCGCGCCAGCCATCTGTTGCCAAAACATGCCGAGCCACTCTCCGACACCCCTGTTTTTAAAGCGGACATGGATAACCTCTTCATAGTGGTGGAGCTGGGCGACCACCATGCCACCCTGCTGGATGGTGACAGCTTCGAGCCTGTCAAACGGTTCCCCACCCGCTTTGCGCTGCACGGCGGCCCCAAATATGGCCCGGATGGTCGCTATGTCTACTTCGCCTCGCGCGATGGCTGGATCAGTAAATTCGATATCTACAACCTGAAATATGTGGCCGAGGTACGCGCCGGGATCAACACCCGCAACCTGGCGGTCTCGGCCGATGGGCGCTACGTTATCGTGGCCAACTACCTGCCGCACACCCTGACCGTGCTGGATGCCGGCGACCTCAAGCCCATCAAGGTTATACCGGCGGTCGATGAGTCCAGGAAGCATAGCTCCAGGGTCAGCGCCGTCTACACCGCCGCCCCGCGTGAGAGCTTCTTCGCGGCCATGAAGGATATCAAAGAGGTGTGGGAGATCAGCTACGCTGACCAGCCGCCGATGGGCTTTTCAGGCTGGATGCATGACTACAACCCGGATGCCGGAGAGGGCAATCAGGAGCAGCAGTTTGCGGTGCGGCGCATCAAGACCGACGACTATCTGGATGACTTCTTCATGAACCAGGACTACAGCCAGATCATCGGCACCTCGCGCAGCGGTGGCGGCCAGGTGGTCGATCTGGATCTGCGGCGGGCGGTCAACACCGTCGTACTGCCTGGCATGCCGCACCTCAGCTCGGCCATCACCTGGGAGTATAAAGGCCGTCCCGTGATGGCCACGCCCAACATCAAAAAGGGGCTGGTGACGGTGATCGACATGGAGAGCTGGAAGGTGGTGAAGGAGATCGAAACCGACGGCCCCGGCTTTTTCATGCGCAGCCACGAGAAGAGCCCCTATGCCTGGGTGGATGTCTTCTTTGGCCCCAACAAGGACCGGATGCATGTGATCGACAAGCGCACCCTGGAGATCGTCAAAACCCTGAGGCCGGTACCCGGAAAGACCTCTGCCCATATCGAATTCACCAAAGATGGCTCACATGCGCTGCTCAGCATCTGGGACAGGGAGGGGGCGCTGATCATCTACGATGCCAAGACCCTGGAAGAGGTCAAGCGGCTGCCCATGAGCAAGCCCTCGGGCAAATACAATGTACATAACAAACTGACCCGCTCCAGCGGCACCAGCCATTAGCGAGGAGAGGCGCATGAGACAACTGATCTGTTGTGCAGTGCTGTTGATGGCGACGGCCGCCTCTGCGGAGCGACGGTCGCTGGTGGTCGAGAAGATAGAGGATGGCGATACGATTGTGGCCATGCTGAACGGCCAGCCGGAGCGGCTGCAACTGCAGGGCATCGATGCGCCGGAGGATGTGGAGAATGCCAAGCTCCAGCGCGACATCAAGCTGACCGGGCTGGAGAGCGCAACGCTGTTGCCACTGGGCAGAGCCGCCACCCGCCACCTGCAATCATTGATAAAGCCGGGGGATACCTTGCAAGTGAGCGCTCACTTCGAGCAACGGGATCGCTATGGCCGCATCCTGGTGGTGGCGGAGGATGCCGCCGGGCGCTCGCTGAATGAGCGGATGGTGCGGGATGGCTATGCGATAGTGACGCGCTATGGTGCAATTGACGCGGCGCTGAAGGCACGGCTGGAGCATGCAGAATCAGAGGCCATCGCATCGAAACGGGGGCTTTGGGGTGAGACTGCCGGGGTGGCGCTGACCTGGAGCGGCCGAAAAAATTAACCTCGGGTGTTTGTGGTTTTCCTGGGGTAATATAGCGGCCATTATTTTTAGACTAACGCAACAGAAATCAGCTGATGGATTATTTACCAATATTTCTTGATGTTAAAAGCAGGCCTTGCATCGTGGTTGGTGGGGGCGAAATCGCCAGCCGAAAAGCGGCGCTGCTGCAAAATGCAGGTGCGCAGATTCGCGTGATCTCGCCAGAGCTGGGGGTCAGCCTGTCGGAATTGAAAGCGCAGAATGCCATTGAACACGAGGCGCGCGAGTATCGGCAGGGCGATCTGGCCGGCGCCCGTCTGGTGATTGCCGCTACTGACGATGCCGAGGTAAACCGCCAGGCCTCGGAAGAGGCGCAGGCGCACGGCATCCCGGTCAATGTGGTCGACCAGCCCGAGCTGTGCAGCTTTATCATGCCCTCCATCATCGACCGCTCGCCGGTGATTGCCGCCGTCTCCACCAGTGGCGCCTCGCCGGTATTGGCGCGCCTTATCCGTGGCCGTCTGGAGTCGCTGATCCCCTCCGGTTACGGGCGGCTGGCCGAGCTGGCCAGCCGCTTCCGCGACCGGGTCAAGATGCGTTTTACCAATCCAACCGACCGCCGCCGCTTTTGGGAAGAGACGCTGCAAGGGGGGGTGGCAGAACGGGTCTTCTCCGGCCACCATGAAGAGGCCAACAGGTTGATGGAGCAGGCACTGGCCGAAAATACCGCGCTGACCACTGACGGCATGGGCGAGGTCTATCTGGTTGGCGGCGGCCCTGGCGACCCGGACCTGCTCTCTTTCCGCGCCCTGCGTCTGATGCAGCAGGCCGATGTGGTGGTCTATGACCGTCTTATCTCAAAGCCGATACTGGAGATGACCCGACGCGATGCAGAGCGCATCTACGTGGGTAAAGAGAATAATCACCATGTCATGTGTCAGGAGGATATCAATCAGCTGCTGGCGAAACTGGCCAAACAGGGCAAGCGGGTGGTGCGCCTCAAGGGTGGGGACCCCTTCATCTTCGGGCGCGGCGGAGAGGAGATTGATACCCTGGCTGCGCAAGGCGTCCCATTCCAGGTGGTGCCCGGTGTCACCGCAGCCTCAGGCTGCGCCGCCTACTCCGGCATCCCGCTGACCCACAGGGACTATGCGCAATCTGTTGTGTTTGTGACCGGCCACCTGAAGGATGACAGTCTGAACCTCAACTGGAAGGCGCTGGCCCAGCCCAGGCAGACCGTCGTGTTTTATATGGGGCTTATGAGTCTGCCCCATATCTGCCATGAACTACAGGCCCACGGGCTGTCTGCGGATCTGCCTGCTGCGCTGGTGCAAAAGGGCACCACGCCTCAGCAGAAGGTCTACACCGGAACGCTCTCCACACTGACCGCGATTGCCGAAAAGTACAAACCCAAGCCGCCCACGCTGATCATTGTCGGCGAAGTGGTTGAGTTGCGCGACAAGCTGAACTGGTATAAATCCGGTGAAGAGGTGGCAGAAGAGAGCGTCTCCTTTGAGCCTGCGGCATGGCCTGAAGTGGAGCGGGCAGTGAGTAGCTGATATAAAAAAGGGCAGTGGTTTAATGGTTGTTGGCAGTCTGCGGCTCTGATCCCTGTGGGGCAAGGCTTTGTTTCTAAAACTGCACGGGCGCCAGAAACTGTCTCAGATCACTGAGGGTGCGATGTACCCCGTGGCAGCGGGCGCAGATGGCAACGGCCGCCTTGCCTAAAAATCTTCCCGCCTGTTTGGGCTGGTGATCACGAATACTCTCACTCAATCCCTTGAGCAGTTTTTGAGTCTCTTTCCCCAGGATTCTCTCTTTGGGTATCGTATCCTGGTGGCACTGTGAGCAGTTCTCCCCCAATGCGTGCAGTTGGGTTTTGAGCTGTTTCAGGGAGCGTTTTGCAATCTGCGGGCGCTGATCTTCGATGGCTATCTTTATCCGGTTGAGTGTATTGGAGAGCAGCTCCATGAATTTGTGGTAGTGGACTGTTCTGCCTTTGAACGCCACTTGCTGTGAGCTGAAGTCCGGGGATCGGTAGAGGGCTGCGGCCAGCGCCTGAAAATCCTGGTGGCACAGGTTGCAGCTGGCGTCCAGCTTGTCGTGGGCGCGAAGAACCTTTTTAAAGTGGCCCTGCTGTGCGGCGCTCTCCAGTATATCGGCCCAATCCAGCCTCACTTCACTTCTCCACTCTGGCACCATCTCAGGGATTGAGCGGTAGCTTTTGGCCAGACGCTGCCCCCATTTTTTTGTGCCAGCGGCATCTTTCTGTCTGGCGTACTCCTTTACGGCCTGCATCTCCCGGCGCAGCCGAAACATGGTGTGCAGCCAGACCTGGCGTTTGTTTGCCGGTTTGTACCACTGCGCCAGCGAGGCGGGCGGCATTTTTAGGGTGATTTTTTCTGTTTCGGCCTGGGCTGTGCCACTGGTTATCAGCAGTATAAAGAGGCCAGCAAGGAGAAGGGGTTTGATCATAGTGCAGCCTTGAGGGCGTGGATGGCGGCCCGGTTCTCTGCGGGTGTGCCGACGGTGATGCGCAGGCAGTCTGCCAGCAACGGATGGGCGCCACTGAGGTTTTTGACCAGCACCCTCTGCTCCCGCATTGCGGTGTGGATCTCATCGGCCCGGCTGGCGGGCATGCGCACCAGAATAAAGTTGGCACTGCTGGGGTAGGGGGAGATGCCATCTATGCCATCCAGTGCAGCAAATAGCTGGCTGCGCTGCTGGCGGATAAGGGTGGTCTGCGCATCAAAAACCGCCTCGTGGCGCAGGGCAACCCCGGCGCTCACCTGGGTCAGGGTGTTGATGTTGTAAGGGAGGCGGGTCTTGTCGATCTCATCCAGCCAGGGTTTTGGGCCGGCCAGCAGTCCCAGCCGCAGCCCGGCCAGTCCCAGCTTTGAGAGGGTGCGCATCACCAGCAGGTTGGGGTAGCGCCCCACCTCGCCCATGTAGCTGGTATCGGTAAAGGGGGCGTAGGCCTCATCGACAATGACCAGCCCCGGTGCGGTCTGAATGATCTGGTGGATCTGGGCGGCGTCGAACAGGTTTCCGGTGGGGTTGTTGGGGCAGGCCAGGTAGAGGATGGCGGGCCGGTGCTGTTCGATGGCTTCCAGCAGCGCTGGGAGATCCAGGCTGAAATCCTCGCTGTTGAGCGGCACCCCCTGGTAGGGCATGCCGGCAAAGAGGGCGATCATGCGATACATGACGAAGCTGGGTTCAACCGAGAGTACCACCCGGTCTGGCCCGGCCAGGGTCAGTGCCAGCATCTGGATCAGCTCATCCGAGCCGTTGCCCAGCAGCACCCCGGCCTCTTCAGGTATATCCATGCTGATGCGCAGCTGCTGTTTCAGCTCGCTGCCCTGCGGGTCGGGGTAGCGGTTGACATCGGTTTTGTGCAGCAGCTCCAGCCACTCCTGACGCAGGGCCTCCGGCCAGGTGTAGGGGTTCTCCATTGCGTCCAGTTTGATCAGGCCGCTGGAGTCCGGTACGTGGTAGGCGGAGAGTGCCCTGATCTCCGGACGTATCCAGCGGTCGATGGAGGCTTGAATATCCATCCTATCCGCAGCAGCCATTGCCGCAGCACTCTTCATCGCCCGGTGGCGGTGCAGTGGGTTGTGTGCCATCGCTGCGGTATTCGGCAGAGCGGGCGTGGGCGGTCAGCCCTTCGCCACGCGCCAGCACCGATGTGGTGTTGGCCAGGCGGGCGGCGCCTGTGGCAGAGGCCATGATCAGGCTGGAGCGTTTTTGGAAGTCATAGACCCCCAGCGGTGATGAGAAGCGGGCGGTGCGCGAAGTGGGCAGTACGTGGTTGGGGCCGGCGCAGTAGTCGCCCAGCGCCTCTGCGGTGTAGCGCCCCATGAAGATGGCGCCGGCGTGGCGGATCTTTTTGGCCATCAGCTGCGGATCAGCCACGGATAGCTCCAGGTGTTCCGGAGCAATGGTGTTGACCAGCTCCACTGCTTCGTCTAGATCCTCTACCTGGATCAGCGCGCCGCGTTCCCGCAGTGCGGTTTCGATGATCTGCCGGCGCCCCATCTCGGGCAGCAGCCTTTCGATGCTGGCCTCTACCTGCGTGATGAAAGCGGCATCGGGTGAGATCAGGATGGATTGGGCATCCTCGTCATGTTCGGCCTGGGAGAAGAGATCCATGGCGATCCAGTCCGGGTTGGTCTGGCCATCGCAGACCACCAGTATCTCTGAGGGGCCTGCGATCATGTCGATGCCCACCTGGCCAAAGACCGCCCGTTTGGCGGTGGCGACGTAGATGTTGCCGGGGCCGACGATCTTGTCTACGCCGGGGATGGACTCTGTGCCGTAGGCGAGTGCCGCCACGGCCTGGGCGCCGCCGATGGTAAAGACGCGATCCACTCCGGCGGCGTGGGCGGCGGCCAGCACCAGCAGGCTGAGTTCGGCATCGGGGGTGGGGACCACCATGATCAGCTCCGGCACACCGGCCACCTTGGCCGGGATGGCGTTCATCAGCACGGAGGAGGGGTAGGCCGCCTTGCCACCCGGCACATAGAGCCCCACCCGGTCCAGTGGCGTGACCTGTTGCCCCAGCAGGGTGCCGTCCTTTTCGGTGTATGACCACCCCTCCATCTTCTGCCGTTCGGCATAGGTGCGGATGCGCTGTGTGGCATGTGCCAGTGCATCGCGCTGTTTGGCCGGGATCGAGTTCCAGGCGCGCTCCAGGCGGTCAGCCGGGATCTCCAGTGCAGCGGCATCTGCGGGTTCCCAGTGATCGAATCGCCGGGTGTACTCCAACAGCGCCGCGTCGCCACGCTGGCGGATATCGGCAATGATCCCGTTTACGGTCTGATTGACCTGCTGGTCCGAGGCGCTGTCCCAGGCCAGCAGCGCTTCCAGCTGCTGCTTGAAATCGGCATCGGTTGTGGTCAGTCGCTGGATCTCAATCATGGTTTTTCTCCTCGCTGCTGCGCTCATCGACCGCCACTTTGAGGGCATCGACCAGTCTCTTGATGCCACGGTGTTTTATCTTCCAGGCGGCCTTGTTGATGACCAGCCGGGAGCTGATGTCGCTGATGTGCTCCAGCGGCACCAGGCCGTTGGCCTTCAGGGTGTTGCCGGTGTCTACTACATCGACAATCAGATCCGATAGCCCCACCAGCGGGGCCAGCTCCATGGAGCCGTAGAGCTTGATGATCTCGACCTGCTTGCCCTGGGCGGCGAAGTGGCGGCGGGTGCTGTTGATGAATTTGGTGGCGATGCGCAGGCGGCTGTCGCTCAGCTGGGCATCTTTGACGCCGGCTACCATCAGACGGCATTTGGCGATTTGCAGATCCAGTGGTTCGTAGAGACCACCGCCGCCGTGTTCCATCAGGACATCCTTGCCGGCAACGCCAAGATCGGCGGCGCCATACTGCACATAGGTGGGTACGTCGGTGGCGCGGATGATCACCAGTTTGATATGTGGGTGGTTGGTCTCCAGTATCAGCTTGCGGCTGGTTTCAGGGTCATCGGCAGGCACGATTCCGGCATGGCTCAGCAGCGGCAGGGTATCTTTGAAGATGCGCCCCTTGGAGAGGGCGATGGTGATGCAGCCGTCAAATTCCACGTATCCTGTCTCTCTTGTATCGGGTCAGTTGGGTATGCGTCTGATGCAGGCGCCAAGGCCGGCCAGCTTCTCTTCGATGCAGTCGTAACCCCGGTCGATGTGGTAGATGCGATCCACCATCGTTTCGCCTTTGGCGACCAGGCCGGCCAGCACCAGGCTGGCCGAGGCGCGCAGGTCGGTGGCCATGACCGGGGCGGCGGTCAGCTGGTCGATGCCGGAGATGATGGCGGTATTGCCCTCCAGCTTGATGTTGGCGCCCATGCGCTGCATCTCCTGTACATGCATGAAGCGGTTTTCAAAGACATTTTCGGTGATGATGCCAACCCCTTCGGCGATGGCGTTGAGGGCGGTGAATTGAGCCTGCATATCGGTCGGAAAGGCGGGGTAGGGGGCGGTATGCACATCCACGGACTTTGGCCGCTTGCCCTGCATGTCGAGGGTGATCCAATCCTTGCCGGTCTCAATTATGGCTCCGGCCTCGCGCAGCTTTTGCAGAATGACATCGACCAGTGAGGGGTCGGTGTCGCGAACCTTGATTTTGCCGCCGGTGATGGCTGCCGCAACCAGGTAGGTGCCGGTCTCTATGCGGTCTGGCAGCACATTGTAGTCGGTGCCACTAAGCCTTTCGACGCCTTCGATGCGGATGCTGTCGCTGCCTGCGCCGGTTATTTTCGCCCCCATCTTGTTGAGGCAGTTGGCCAGATCGACCACTTCAGGCTCACGGGCGGCATTTTCGATGATGGTCTCGCCATCGGCCAGGGTGGCGGCCATCATCAGGTTTTCAGTGCCGGTGACGGTGACGATGTCCATGATCAGGCGGGCGCCTTTCAGACGCCTGGCCTGGGAGCGGATATAGCCGTTTTCAACCTGGATCTCGGCGCCCATGGCGCGCAGGCCGTCGATGTGCAGATTGACCGGGCGTGAGCCGATGGCGCAGCCGCCGGGCAGGGAGACATCGGCCTGGCCAAAGCGGCTGAGCAGTGGGCCGAGCACCAGAATGGAGGCGCGCATGGTCTTGACCAGCTCGTAGGGTGCCGAGTAGTTGGTGATGGTGTTGGCGTCTACCTCGATGCGCATGCGCTCGTCGACCACCAGCTGCACCCCCATGCGCCCCAGCAGCCCCATGGTTGTGGTGATGTCATGCAGGTGGGGCACGTTGCCGATGGTCATCGGGCTGTCGGCCAGCAGGGTGGCGGCCAGAATCGGTAGTGCGGCGTTTTTTGCGCCTGCGATACGTACCTCACCGGACAGGGAGGCGCCGCCGGTAATAATCAGTTTATCCATCAGTTCTTTGCGAGTGGGAGGAGGTCGGCCAGGTTGCTGACCCGTGCGATCTCCAGCAGGGATTCAGGCACATTGAGGAAATGGAGCTGTTGTCCGGCAGCTCTGAATTGATCCATCCACTCCAGCATCAGGGCCAGACCGGCGCTGTCGCTGCTGGTTACGCCACTGAGGTCGATGGTTAGATCCTGGCCTTGGTTGACCAGTTTTGCTCCCTGCGTGAGCAGACTGGATGCGGTTGCAAAGCCAAATTCACCGCTGATGGTGAGCCTGCCGTCGCCGGAACGGCTGAGTGTGGCCTGGTTCATTGCGTGACCTTGCCGTTCTTCTCTTTCAGTTGGGCAATCAGGCTGTCCAGACCTTTACGCCGGATCTGGTTTGAAAACCCGGTGCGGTAGTTGGATACCAGGCTGATGTTGTCGATGATGACATCGTACACCTTCCAGCTTCCGTCGTTCAGTCGCAGGCGATAGTTGATAGGGATAGGGGGCGCGCCACCGGATTTGACCTCGGTTCTCACCACCACCTTCGATGCATCGGCCTGTGCGCGCATGGGCAGATACTCAATGGCCTGGTCTGAATAGTTGAGCAGGGCGATGGCGTAGGTGCGAACCAATAGTGTCTGGAACTGCTCGATGAAGGCGCTCTTCTGGGCATCGCTGGCCTTGCGCCAATATCTCCCCAGCACTATGCGCGACATACGCGGGAAGTCAAAATGGGGAGCCACGGTGGCATTGACCAGGTCGAATATCTTTTCGGGTGACTGGTTCAGCTCCTGCTTTTTGTCGATAATCTTCTCCAGCACCTGGTTGGAGGTGTTACGCACCAGATCCAGTGCATCCTGCGTGGAGGAGGCCCAGGCAGGCTGTAGCCCCAGCAGCACCGTCAGCAGCAGCGCCCATCTGATCCTACTCATCGCCGCCGCCCTCCTCTGCCTTGCTGAACAGGAACTGCCCGATGATCTCCTCCAGCACCAGTGCGGACTGGGTGAGCGATATCTTGCCTCCATCGGTCAGATACTCTTCGCTGCCGCCCGGGTCCAGCCCGATATACTGCTCGCCCAGAAGCCCTGCGGTATATATCTTGGCAAAGGTGTCATCCGGGATGGTGTTGTAGCTGCTGTCAATCTGCATGGTGACAATGGCTTCGTAGGTGGTGTTGTCGAATGAGATCCCGGCCACCCGGCCAATGCGCACGCCGGCCATGGCGACCGGTGAGCGCACCTTGAGGCCGCCGATATTATCGAAGCGGGCGGTGACCTGGTATCCATCCCCCCCAGCCAGGCTGCTCAGGTTGCTGACCTGCATGGCCAAAAAAAACAGCGCCACAAAACCAGCGGCCATGAAGGCGCCGACCATGACTTCCATGGTTCTCATCTGTACCATTGTTATTCTCCAAACATCAGTGCGGTTAGCACAAAATCCAAACAGAGTATTGCCAGGGCTGAGTGCACCACGGTACGGGTGGTTGCGCGGCTGACGCCTTCCGATGTTGGCACACAGTCGTGCCCCTGGAACAGCGCAATCCAGGTGCAGACAAAGCCAAAGACGATGCTCTTGATGACGCCGTTATAGATGTCTTCATGCAGATCGATCTTGGCCTGCATCTGTGACCAGTAGGCGCCTTCATCCACCCCGAGCAGCCCTACGCCGACAAAATGTCCGCCGATGACGCCAATGGCGCTGAACATGGCCGCCAGCAGTGGCATGGAGAGCAGTCCGGCCATAAAGCGGGGGGTCAGTATCCGCTTGATCGGGTCAACCGCCATCATCTCCAGCCCGGAGAGCTGCTCGGTCGCCTTCATCAGGCCGATCTCGGCGGTCAGGGCAGACCCGGCCCGGCCGGCAAACAGCAGTGCCGTGACCACCGGCCCCAGTTCACGCACCAGAGAGGCGGCGACCATGACGCCCAGGGTCTCCTCAGCGCCGAACTGGGAGAGGATGTAGAACCCCTGAAGCCCCAGCACCATGCCGACGAAGAGGCCGGAGACGGTGATGATCAGCATCGAGAGCACACCCACGGAGTGGAGCTGTGCAACCAACAGCCGTGGCCGCGTGATCAGGTCAGTGATCCCTGAAAAGATGTGCAGCAGCAGGAGATGTCCGCGCCCCAGCCGCTCCAGGCTGGCGATGCCAATGCGTCCCAGTCGGGCCAGTGGCTCCATTAGAGGGTTGCTCCTGCGTCTGCCGGAGGTTGCGTTGCGTTTTCCAGTATATCCGCTTCCAGTGGAGGGGCCGGGAAGTGGAAGGGCACCGGCCCGTCGGCCAGGCCATCCATAAACTGGCGCACCCAGGGCGAGTCGGAGTTGGCGACCTGCTCGCTGGGGCCGCCGGCAATGACCTTGCCGTTGGAGATGACATAGATGATATCGGCAATACCGGCAGTCTCCGCCACATCGTGGGAGACCACGATACTGGTCAGGCGGCTGGCCTTGCTGAGCCGTGGGATGAGCTGCACCAGAACGCCCATGGAGATAGGGTCCTGCCCGGTAAATGGCTCATCGTACATGATCATCTTCGGGTCGAGCACGATGGCGCGCGCCAGCGCCGCGCGCCGCGCCATGCCACCGGAGAGCTCGGATGGCATCAGATCCCGCGCGCCGCGCAGGCCAACGGCCTCCAGCTTCATCAGCACCAGCTTGCGGATGATGGACTCGGGCAGCCGGGTATGTTCGCGCAGAGGGTAGGCGACATTTTCGAAGACGCTGATATCGGTCAGCAGGGCGCCGCTTTGAAACAGCATCCCCATGCGCATGCGCAGCCTGTAGAGATCCTTGTTGTTCAGCTTGTGTACATCCTGCCCGTCAACATGGACGGTGCCGGCGTCCGGGCGCAGCTGCCCGCCGATCAGTTTGAGCAGCGTGGTCTTGCCGGTGCCGCTGGGTCCCATGATGGCGGTGATCAGCCCCCTGGGGATGTCGATATCAACACCGTCGAAGATGGCCCGTTCGCCACGATAGAATCGCAGGCCGCGGATCTTGACCAGTGGTTCATTGCTATCGTCAGGCTGTGGTGACATGACTTCCCGGTTGTGTGCTTGATTCTTGCAGCAGGGCCAAGAGTGGGTAAGACGCCAGGCTTCCAAAGCGGCGTATTTTCGCCTTTTCTGCGCTATGGGGTCAAGCGGCCTTGGACAATCGTGCAAAGGTCTGAAAAAATGCGCGGTTCTTTACGACGGAATCTCTCTGGATGCAATCCGCTATCTTATGCTGTTAAATATCGTTGCAATCGTTGTTGGCTTTGCGCTGCTGGTCTGGGGGGCAGAGCGTTTTGTTCTGGGTGCAGCGGCAATTGCGCGCAACCTGGGGCTGTCACCCATGCTGATCGGCCTGACGATTGTCGGGCTTGGCACCTCGGCGCCAGAGATCCTGGTCTCTGTGATGGCCTCTTTTCAGGGCAATCCCGGCCTGGCCATTGGTAATGCCCTGGGATCGAACATTGCCAATATCGGGCTGATTCTGGGGGTTACTGCGCTGATCGTACCGCTAACGGTCTGCTCTAATGCGCTGCGGCGTGAATACCCTATCCTGCTGGCGATCTGCCTGCTGGTGCTGGTGCTGATGCTGGACGGGGAGCTGGGCCGTCTGGATGGCGTTATCCTGGTGGCCTCGCTGGTGCTGGTGATCATTGGCCTGGCAAGAATTGCGCTGCGCAGCCGCACGGAAAAAGATACAGATCCGATGGCGAGCGAATATGAGGCGGAGATACCCGAAGCGCTCAGTACAAAGCGCGCCATCCTCTGGTTTCTGATCGGGCTTGCGCTGCTGCTGTTCAGCTCGCGGCTGCTGGTCTGGGGGGCGGTGAATATTGCTGTCTCCTTTGGCGTCAGTGACCTGGTGATAGGCCTTACTATCGTTGCGCTGGGCACCAGCCTGCCGGAGCTGGCGGCATCGATTACCAGTGCGCTGAAGGGTGAGCATGATATTGCGCTTGGCAATGTGATCGGCTCGAATATCTACAACCTGCTGGCCGTCCTCGCTATGCCGGGCCTCATTGTACCGGGCCTCTTTGCCCCGGAGGTGCTGAGCCGTGACCTGCCGGTTATGATCGGCCTGACGCTGGCCATCTTCATTACCGGCTATGGCTTTAGAGGCAGTGGCAGGATCAACCGCTTTGAAGGGCTGCTTCTGGTATTGTGCTTTGTCGCCTACCAGGCATTTCTCTTCATTGAAGAGCGGGAGCCTGCCGATAGCGGGCAGACGGCCATTGTTCAGATGTTGGATGAGATGAAGGCATGACCAAATCAGTCGATCTTCCAGCGGCCCAGATTGGGCAGCTTCAGGCATTGGGGCTGGCGGTTATCAAGACAGAAGCCAGAGCGGTCGAGGCATTGGCGCAGCGCATCAATGGCAATTTTGCCACCGCCTGTGGCTATATGCTGGGGTGCGAAGGGCGTATCGTGGTGACGGGCATGGGGAAATCCGGCCACATCGGCGGCAAGATCGCCGCCACCCTGGCCAGCACCGGCTCCCCCGCCTTTTTTCTCCACCCCGGCGAAGCCAGCCACGGTGATCTGGGGATGATTACCGCCAGGGATGTCGTGTTGGCGCTCTCCAACTCAGGGGAGACGACAGAGCTGTTGACCATCCTGCCGTTGATAAAACGCCAGGGTGTGCCGCTGGTTGCGATGACCGGCAACCCCGCTTCCACGTTGGCCAGGAATGCCGATGTCCATATCGATGTCAGCGTCGAGCAGGAGGCCTGCCCGCTCAATCTGGCACCCACCTCCAGCACCACGGTGGCGCTGGTTATGGGTGATGCGATGGCGATAGCGCTGCTGGAGGCACGCGGCTTTACCGAAGAGGATTTTGCGCGTTCCCACCCCGGAGGCACCCTGGGTCGCCGCCTGCTGCTGCATATCAGTGATATTATGCACACGGGTGAGCGGGTGCCGCAGGTCAATCTCCGGGCGCTGCTGTCGGATGCACTGCTGGAGATGACCAACAAAGGGCTGGGGATGACCGCAGTGGTGGATGATCAGGGGCGGCTGGCCGGCATCTTTACCGATGGTGATCTGCGGCGGGTGCTGGATCGGGGGCTGGATCTGCACCACAGCACGATGAGTGAGGTGATGACCACCGGCTGCACCACCGCCCGTGCCGACCAGCTGGCTGCCGAGGCGCTACAGATCATGCAAGAGAAAAAGATAAATGCGCTGCTGGTACTGGATGACCAGCAGCGCCTGATGGGAGCATTCAATATGCACGACCTGTTACGGGCGGGCGTGGTGTAGACGATGCAGGAGATCCTGGAAAAAGCGCGCCCTGTCCGCCTGATTATCTTCGATGTGGATGGCGTACTGACCGATGGCAACCTCTACCTGGGCAATAGTGGTGAAGAGCTCAAGGCCTTCAATATCAAGGATGGCCTGGGCATAAAGCTGCTGATGCAGTCGGGGGTAGAGGTGGGCGTGATCACCGGCCGCAGCTCGGAACTTGTCGCGCAACGGATGCAGAGCCTGGGGGTCAAACATATCTACCAGGGGCAGCATGAGAAGCTCCCCGCCTACCAGGAGCTGGTGGCAAAGCTGGGGCTTGAGCCGGAACAGGTGGCCTATGTGGGTGATGACCTGATCGACCTGCCGCTGATGCGGCGGGTAGGGTTTGCGGTTGCCGTTGAAGATGCCCACCCGCTGGTCAAGCAGCATGCCCACTGGCAGACGCCTGCCGCCGGCGGAAAAGGTGCAGTGCGAGAGGTCTGCGAGCTGCTGATGAAGGCGCAGGGTACGCTGGACGAGGCCTGCTGGGCCTATCTTGAATAAGCATGTTGATGCCAGATCGGAGAAGGGTCGTCATCGGATCACTGTTTATTCTGCTGGCCGCAGGAAGCAGCCTGCTGTTACAGATGACAGGTGAAGGGGAGATTGAAAAGATCGAGGCTGAGCATACGCCCGATTACTATGTGGAGGATTTCTCTATCACCACCATGGGCGTGGATGGCAAACTGGAGCGAACCCTCTCTGCCGAGCGGATGCTGCACTACCCGGATGATGACAGCACCGAGCTGACGCGCCCGCACCTGGTGATCTATGAAGAGGGGGCCCCTCCCTGGAAAATCAAGTCAGAGAGAGGGTGGGTCTCGGGTGATGGGCAGTTGGTGCTGCTCAATGGAGCAGTCGAGATTGATCGTGCGGCGGCCCCCGGGATTCGCCCGGTGCATATTGATACCCATAATCTGCGGGTGCGCCCAAAAGAGAACTACGCCGAGACAGATGAGAAGGTGAAGATTCGCAGTCTGGGCGATGTGCAGAGATCCGTTGGCATGCAGGCCTGGCTGGGGGAGCCGATACGGATCAAATTCCTATCAAAGGTACGAGGACACTATGAAATCAACTAAATGGCTGCACGGTGGTGGTCGACAACCATTGGCATTGGTGCTGTTGCTTCTGTTTTTATCGGGTGGCGAGGTGCAGGCGCTCTCCACGGATAAAGATCAACCGATAGAGGTTGAGGCCGATGGCATGGAGATCGACGAAGGCAAGGGTGTGACAACCTATCGTGGCAATGTAGAGGTGGTGCAGGGCAGCATCAGACTGAAGGCGGATACCGTCTATATCTTTCAGAGCGCAGGCAATACCGATCGCCTGGAGGCGGAAGGCAAGCCGGTCTATTTCCGGCAGCGCCCGGATGGCAAGCAAGAGGATGTCAGGGGTCACGCATCGCGCATTGAATACAACACCAACAGTGAGCTGCTCTATATGGTTGGGGATGCCGTGCTCTTTCCGGGCGACGGGCATAAACTCACCAGCCAGCGCATAACCTATGACAGGGTGAAAGCGGTCATGAAAGCGGGTGCCGCAGTGTCGCATGGCAAGAAGCCGGCAAAATCCGGGCGGGTGAAAACAGTCCTGGCCCCGCGCAAGAAGAGCGCCACTGCAAAATGACCACGCTTTCAGCCAGCGGGCTGACCAAGCAGTATAACAGGCGCGCTGTTGTAAACGGCATCTCGCTGGAGGTCGCCAGCGGCGAGGTGGTGGGGTTGCTGGGTCCGAACGGGGCAGGCAAGACCACCTGCTTCTATATGATTGTGGGGCTGGTTCCGGTAGAGAAGGGGAGCATCTCTCTCGACCAGCACGATATCACCTTGCTCCCGATGCATGCCCGGGCGCAGCTGGGGCTGGGCTACCTGTCACAGGAGCCATCGACATTCAGAAAACTCAGCACACGGGATAACATACTGGCCATTCTGGAGACCCGAAAAGAGCTCTCCGGAGAAGAGCGGGAGCTAAAGTGCGAAAACCTGATGCGCGAGCTGAGCATCAGCCACCTTCGTGACAGCCTCGCCATGAGTCTCTCCGGTGGAGAGAGACGACGCCTGGAGATTGCCCGCACCCTGGCGATGGAGCCCCGTTTTATCCTGCTGGACGAGCCTTTTGCCGGGGTCGATCCCATCTCTGTGGTGGATATTCAGAGGATAATCAAACATCTGGCGAGCCTTGGGATAGGCATTCTCATTACCGATCACAATGTCCGGGAGACCCTGGGGATCTGCGACCGGGCCTACATCGTGAGCGATGGCGCAGTGCTGGCAGAAGGGACGCCGGATGATGTTCTGGCACACGATGAGGTGCGCGCGGTCTATCTTGGTGAAGATTTCAGTATGTAGATACGCCTTTTCGGTTTTGGGCTAGAATGACAGTAATGGGATTATTTAAAATCATACAAGAAATGTACCAGCGTCATCTCAACAGGTTCACATGAAGCAGACGCTACAGCTTCGCCTAGGGCAACACCTCACCATGACCCCGCAGTTGCAGCAGGCCATAAAGCTGCTGCAACTCTCTACACTGGATCTTAAACAGGAGATTCAGGATGCACTCGACTCGAATCTGATGCTGGAGCTTGAGGAGGAGAACAACAGCTCCTGCGAGCTGCCCAACGGAGCCGGGCAGGGCGACGATCGCTTCCAGCAGGGCGCTGCTGCCAGTGGCAATGATGCCAATAACGAGCGGGAGATCAATGCGACCTCTGACAGCATGCCAGAGGAGCTGCCGGTAGATAGCGCCTGGGATGATCTCTACGACAGCCTGCCTCCCCCTCAGTCGGGCATTCAGCGCGAGAGTGCAGACACAGAGTTTCTGCTGCACAAGGATGTCACCAGGACACTGAACGACCACCTTATCTGGCAGATGAACCTGTCGCTCTTCAGCGACACGGATCTGACCATTGCCACCTCGATTATCGATGCCGTCAACGAAGATGGCTACCTGACCTGTAGTCTGGAAGAGATCCATGCCGGGCTGGAGAGTGAAGAGATTGAACTCTCTGAAGTTGAGGCGGTATTGCACCGAATCCAGAGCTTTGATCCTCCAGGCGTCGCGGCAAGAGACCCGCAGGAGTGCCTGCTGCTACAGCTCCAGCAGCAGCCTGAAGAGACACCGCTGCTGGAGGTTGCCATTCAGCTGGTGAGGGAGCATTTTGGCCTGTTGGCACGTCAGGATCAGAACAAAATCAAACAGGCGCTGAAACTATCTGATGATGAGGTGGGTCAGCTTAATATGCTTATTCGCTCGCTTCACCCGCATCCGGGAAGCCTCATTGCAGAGTCGCCAGCGCCCTATGTTGTCCCGGATGTATTTGTATTCAGGAAAAACGGCAGCTGGCAGGTTGAACTCAACCCGGACTCCACACCGCGCATACGGGTCAATACCGACTACTCCCGCCTGATTAAGCGGGCGGATAACAGCGTGGATAACACCTGCCTGAAAAACCATTTGCAGGAGGCGCGCTGGTTTATAAAGAGCCTGCTTAGCCGGAATGATACGCTGCTGAAGGTGGCCGCCAAGATTGTAGAATTTCAACGCCCCTACTTTGATTATGGCGAAGAGGCGATGAAACCCCTGGTGCTCAGGGATGTGGCGGAAGAGCTGGAGATGCATGAATCGACCATCTCCCGGGTCACCACGCAAAAGTACATGCACACCCCGCGTGGCACCCTGGAGTTCAAATATTTCTTCTCCAGCCATGTCAGCACGGCAGGAGGCGGCGAATGCTCAGCCACAGCGATTCGTGCGCTCATCAAAAAATTGGTTGCCGCCGAACGGCCTGACAAGCCGCTCAGCGATAACAGACTCGCGTCCATACTCTCGGAGCAAGGCATCAAGGTCGCTCGACGTACTGTTGCCAAATACCGGGAATCAATGGCAATCCCGCCATCGAATGAACGCAAACGCCTTGCATAGGCATAACACAATCAGGAGTTCACAATGCAGATAAACCTGACCGGACACCATATCGACATTACTGATTCACTGCGTAATCACGTAGACAACAAATTTGAGCGGCTGGAACGACATTTTGACCATGTTTCCAATGTGCATGTCATTCTGACGGTTGAAAAATTACGGCAAAAGGCAGAAGCTACGCTCCACCTTAATGGGGCCGATGTCTTTGCAGAGTCAGTGCAGGAGGATATGTATGCAGCCATTGATTCTTTGGTTGACAAACTGGATCGGCAAGTGAAAAAGCATAAAGAGAAAAGCAAAAATTATCGCAACCATCTGGAGCCGACAGAGATTCCGACCTAAAATGCAGACCAACTTTAGGTTAGCTATCGAATCTGTCTAGAGAGACTTATGTTTCCCGCCAATTTTCTTACGGCTGCACGGGTTGATCGCGACTGCAAGGCCGGCAGCAAAAAGCGTCTGCTGGAACGGGTTGGGGAGCTGTTGGCAACATCAGCCCCCAACCTCTTGCCAGAAGAGGTGTTTGAACAGCTGCTGGAACGCGAACGGCTTGGCAGCACCGGCCTGGGGCATGGCGTTGCGCTGCCGCATGCCCGAATGAAGGGTATCCATCAGGCGTGCGGCGCGCTGGTCTGTCTGGAATCAGGCGTTGATTATGATGCGATAGATGGCCAGCCTGTCGATCTGGCATTTGGCCTGCTTGTCCCCCATGATGCGACGCAAGAACACCTTCAACTGCTGGCCAGGCTGGCATCGCTCTTCAGCCAGGAGACATTCCGAAACCGGCTTAGAGAGGCAAAGGATGGCGAAGCGATTGCCACGCTCATACAGCAGGCAGGCGACTACCAGGAAAGCGCATGAACGCCCCGGTCACCGCCCGTGACCTGTTTGATATCCTCAAGGGCAAACTGGCACTGGAGTGGGTGGCTGGAGAGGCAGGAGGCAGCCGCCACTTAAAAGGCAAATTGCCCGAGGCGCAGGATCAACCGCTGGCGGGGCAGCTCAACAATATCCACCCCAATCGAATACAGGTCATTGGCCCTGCCGAGCTTGCCTACCTCTCCACGCTGGGGAAGAACTCCTATCAGGATGTGATGGACAAGCTCTTCTGGGGGCTGCCTGCCGCGGTCATATTGGCGAACGGCTCCGAGGTGGACCAGGCGTTTATAGACTACGCCGAACGCACCAATACCCCACTGCTGCGCTCACCGCTGTCGGATAACAAACTGCTCAGCAACCTCCAATACTATCTGGCCCGTGCGCTGGCTGAGAGCACTACTGTCCACGGCGTTTTTATGGAGGTGCAGGGGATGGGGGTTCTGCTGACGGGTGACCCGGCAGTGGGCAAAAGTGAGCTGGCACTGGAGCTGATCACCCGCGGTCACCGGCTGGTTGCGGACGATGCCCCGGAATTTTCACGCATGGCACCTGATATTCTGACCGGCAGTTGCCCACCGCTGCTGCAGGAGTTTTTAGAGGTAAGAGGGCTGGGCATACTCAATGTGCGCGCCATGTTTGGCGGCAGCGTGATCAAAAAAGAGAAGTACCTGCGGCTCATTGTTAACCTGAAGCGGCTGAGCCAGGAAGAGCTGGTGGGGATAGACCGGCTACAGGGCAGCTACTCCAGCAGGGAGATGCTGGGTGTAAAGATACCGGAAGTGACCATCCCTGTTGCGCCTGGGCGTAACCTTGCCATACTGGTGGAGACAGCGGTACTGCAACATATCCATCGCCGTCATGGCTATGATGCGGCTCAGGATTTTACGGAACGCCAGCAAAAAATGATTTTTCAAAATACAGAAGAAAAAGAGACAGACAGCAACCCCGCGAACCCTACGCTAAACCGATGAAACTGATTATTGTTACAGGCCTGTCAGGCTCAGGAAAAAGCACCACACTGCATACGCTGGAGGATATGGGGTACTACTGTGTCGATAACCTCCCTGTATTTATGCTGGAATCCTTTGGTCGGGAGCTGGCTCAATCAGAGGATGATGCCTACCAGTTGACCGCCATTGGCATCGATGCCCGCAACCGCTCGGATTGCCTGCTGAAAGCGCCTGCGGTTGTGCAGGATCTGCGCAAACGGGGCATTGATTGCGAGATTCTGTTCCTCGAAGCCCAGGATGAGGCGCTGCTCAGACGCTTCAGCGAGACCCGGCGCAAACACCCGCTAACCGCAGCCGACGTGCCACTGGCTGAAGCGGTAGAGCTTGAGCGCACCCTGCTGGAGCCGCTGCTGAGCCATGCCGATTTGAAGGTGGACACAACGCACACCAACATCCACGAACTGCGCAGCATTATTCGACAGCGGCTGGCCAGCGGACCCAAGGCGCCGAAGGAGATCTCCATCCTGTTTCAATCGTTTGGGCATAAGCATGGCGTCCCCAAGGATGCCGACTTTGTGTACGATGTGCGCTGCCTGCCAAACCCCCACTGGATAGCGGAGTTGCGTCCTTATACGGGTTGTGACCAGCCGGTTGTGGATTTTCTGGGGCAGGATGCGCAGGTCCGGAAGATGCTGGAGCATATTGTCGATTTTCTGCAAACATGGATTCCGGCATTTGAAGAGGATGGGCGCAGCTATCTGACGGTTGCAATTGGCTGTACAGGTGGGCAGCACCGCTCGGTCTATCTGGCGGAGCAGCTGGCAAGGCATTTTCAGTCGCAGGGACGAAACATACTGATAAGGCACAGAGAGCTGCCATGAGCATAGGGCTGCTGCTGATAACGCACAACAATATTGGTGCTGAGCTGCTGAGTACCGCTAACACCATGCTGGGTTACTGCCCGCTCCAGACCCGGGCCATGGATATCGCCCAGGATTGTGATCCCGAAGTGCAGCGCCAGCGCGCCAAAGCCATTATTGAGGAGCTGGATCAGGGGGATGGTGTCCTGATCATGACCGACATGTACGGCGGCACGCCCAGCAATATTGCCTGTGGAATGATCAATGGCGATCGGGTTGCCGTGGTGGCGGGTGTCAACCTCCCCATGCTGGTCAGAGTGCTAAACTACCCGCAGCTGGATCTGGCAACATTGACCGAGAAGGCCGAAGGTGGAGCGCATATCGGCATCAGAATCTGCTGATTTCAATCAAAGAGCAGCAGTTCAACGGCCCTTTCAGGATTGCATATCAATGATTGAACAAGGGGTAACCATTGTTAATAAACTGGGGTTGCATGCCCGGGCGGCAGCCAGGCTGGTGACCTGTGCCAGCCAGTTTTCCAGCAGCGTGCAGCTGGATTACAACGGCCGGGTGGTCAATGGCAAAAGCATCATGGGAGTCATGATGCTGGCGGCTGCCAAAGGGTCTGAACTCTCA
>WFXD01000047.1 GCA_015490795.1 Gammaproteobacteria bacterium | reverse complement strand
GAGAAGTTCTGCTGTGAGAGCCGGGTGTAGTGGCGCACCGCCTGCATCTCTGAGACCTCGGGCAGCGCTGCCCGCTGCTGGCGGCGAAAACGGTCCGGGATGGCGGAGAGATCCCCCGTTTGCAGTGGTGCCTGGGCGGTGGCGCGCCGCCCGCTGCGGGAGTGTTGGAAGATCAGCATGTCAGAATGGCCCGCAGTTTCAGCTGGAAATCGTCCATCTCCGGCTCGGTTCGTTTCTCGGTGGCGCAGACCAGGATGGCATCGCCCAGTTCAGGGTAGTCGCGGCTCAGATCCAGGCCGCCCAAAAGATCCAGCGCGGAGAGTTGACGCAACACGCCATCGGCCGAGATCGGCAGGCGCAGCACCTGCTCGTGGAAGACCGGGCGGTTGAAGAGCGGCTCTACCCCGTCGAGCACCGTCAGCTTCTGCACCAGGCTGCGGGTGTTGCTGTGGCAGGCTGCCGCGACCCGCTCCAGCCCCTCACTGCCCAGCAGTGCCAGGTGGATGGTCGCCGCGGTGGCCATCAACCCCTGGTTGGTGCAGATGTTGGAGGTCGCCTTGGAGCGGCGGATGTGCTGCTCCCGCGCCTGTAGTGTCAGGGTGTATCCTATCTTGCCATCGAGGTCACGGGTGCGGCCCACAATGCGCCCCGGCATCTGCCGCACCAGCTTTTGTCTGCAACAGATAAAGCCAAAGTATGGCCCGCCGGAGGAGAGTGGCGCGCCCAGTGGCTGCCCCTCGCCACAGCAGATATCCGCCCCCTGTTCACCCCAGACCCCGGGTGGATCGAGCAGTGCCAGCGCCACCGGGTTGACCACGGCAATTGCCAGTGCCTTGTTGGCGTGCGCCCAGTCGGTGAGGAGATCCACCTCCTCCAGCACGCCAAAGTAGTTGGGCTGCGGGATGACCAGTGCGGCAATATCCTGACCTTCGAATGCGGCCAGTGCCGCCGGGTCGGTGTGGCCGCCTGCCGGGTCGAACGGCAGCTCCACCAGCTCGATCTTCTGTTTGCCAACTATGGTCTGCACCACGCGGCGATAGGCCGGGTGCAGCGTGCGTGGCACCAGTATCCGGCGGGATCTGGATTTGCGGTTGGCGCGCACCGCCATCAGCACCGCCTCCGCCAGCGCTGTGGCGCCGTCATAGAGCGAGGCGTTGGAGAGATCCATGCCGGTCAGCGCCGCCATCATGGTCTGGAACTCGTACAGCACCTGCAAGGTGCCCTGGCTGGCCTCGGCCTGGTAGGGGGTGTAGGCGGTGTAGAACTCGCCCCGGCTGGCCAGTTGCCAGACAGCCGCCGGGATGTGGTGGTCGTAAGCGCCTGCGCCAATAAAGCAGACCGGCGCGCTATCCTGACTGGCGCGGGCGGACATCAGCCCGGCCACCTCCATCTCGGAGGCCGGCTGCGGCAGCCGTGTCAGTTTGCCACAGCGCAGTGTTGCCGGTATCTCATCGAAGAGTGTCTCGATGTCCGGCGCGCCAATGGCGGCCAGCATCTCGCGCAGATCCTCTTCGGTATGGGGTATGAAGGGCATAAAAAATCTACTTTTATCGGGTCAGGCGTCCACGACTTCCTGGTAGCCGTCTGCATCCAGCAGGCTGTCCAGCTCCGCCTCATCGGTTATGGCGATTTTGAACAGCCAGCCATCGCCATAGGGGTCATCATTGACCAGTTCGGGGGAGTCCATCAGCGCCTCGTTGACCTCGGTCACTTCGCCGCCCACCGGGCTATAAATGTCAGAGGCGGCCTTGACGGACTCGACAACGGCGCACTCGGTCTCTGCCTCAAACGCCTCGCCAACCTCTGGCAGTTCGACAAAGACCAGATCCCCCAGCTGATCCTGGGCATGGTCAGTGATGCCAACCGTCACCACGCCATCCTCTACGCAGCTGACCCACTCGTGGGTTCTGCAATATCTTAACTCGTTTGGAATATCACTCATGACATCTCCCCCTCTTATATAGCAATACAGATTTTGCCTTTTCGTACGAATGGTGGCCGTACCACCTTTGCGGGCAGCTGCTTGCCCCGGATCTCTACGGTGCAGTTTTCGCCGATATTCGGCTGCACCCGCGCCAGTGCGATGGAGCGTTGCAGGGTGGGGGCAAAACCGCCGGATGTCACCTCGCCCACCTCGACGCCATCGGAAAAGAGTTTTTGCTGGTTACGCAGTACCCCGCGACCCTCCAGCAACAGCCCGACAAGGCGCTTATTGTCAATGGCGTTACGCTTTGTTTCAAGTGCCTTGCGGCCAATAAAATCACGCGCCCCGGGCTCCCACGCCACGGTCCACTCAAGCCCCGACTCCAGTGGCGAGCAGCGCTCATCCATATCGGAGCCGTAGAGGTTCATCCCGGCCTCCAGCCGCAGGGTATCCCTTGCGCCGAGGCCGCAGGGTGAGATGCCGGCATCGGCCAGCGTCTGCCATAAGGCCGGGGCCGCTGTTGCAGGCAGCATGATCTCAAAACCATCCTCGCCGGTATAGCCGGTGCGTGCCACGCACCAGTCATCCTGTAGTGCAGCGTGGAATACCGGCAGCCCGGGTGCCATCTCTGCCAATGTTGCCGGGAGCAGCGGCACGGTCTTCTCTCTGGCCTGCGGCCCCTGCACAGCGATCATGGCCAGATCACGCCGCGGTGTTATCGTTACGCCAAAGGGCGCGGCCTGTGCCCTGATCCAGGCCAGATCCTTGTCGGCACAACCGGCATTGACCACCATGCGGAAGGCGTTATCCCACAGATGGTAGACGATCAGATCATCTATCACGCCGCCCTGCTCGTTGAGCATGCAGCTGTAGAGTGCTTTGCCTGCCGTTTGGAGACGCGCCACGTCGTTGGCCAGCAGCCGTTGCAGAAAGGGGCGGCTCTGCCCGCCGGCAAGGTCGATCAGCAGCATGTGGGAGACATCAAACATGCCGGCGCTCCGGCGTACGGCGTGGTGCTCCTCCATCTGCGAGCCGTAGTGCAGCGGCATATCCCAGCCGGCAAAGGGGGTCATGCGCCCGCCGCTGGCCCGGTGCAGCTCGTTCAATGCGGTCTTCATGCTCATGCGGTGGATCTTCCCATCAGTGATTCAATCTCCTCAACCGTTTTGGGGGCATCTTTGGTCAGCAGGTCGGGGGCATCTTTGGTCACCAGCAGGTCATCTTCGATGCGGATGCCGATATTGCGCCATCGGGCGGCAACGCCGCGCATCCCTTTGGGGATGTAGATGCCCGGCTCTACGGTCAATGTCATGCCGGGTTCCAGTTGCCGCCACTCGCCATCAATCTTGTAGTCACCCACATCGTGTACATCCATCCCCAGCCAGTGGCCGGTGCTGTGTACGTAGTATTTGTCATAGGCCTTGTCCTTGATCAGCCTGGGCACCGAACCCTTCAGGATGCCCAGCTCCACCAGCCCTTTGGTTACCACTTTGACTGCGGCCTGGTGGGGGTCGTCCCAGTGGTTGCCGGGCTTGACCTTGGCGATGGCCGCCTGCTGCGCTGCCAGCACCAGTTCATACAGTTCGCGCTGGGCGTCACTGAAGCAGCCATTTACCGGGAAGGTGCGGGTGATATCGGCGGCATAGTAATCATATTCACAGCCGGCGTCGATCAATACCAGATCGCCATCCTGTAGCGCATCCCGGTTGTCGATATAGTGCAGGATACAGCCGTTGCTGCCACCGCCAACAATCGCCGGGTAGGCCTGGAATCGTGCCCCCAGACGCGCGCATTCATGGATGATTTCAGCCTCCAGCTGGTACTCCATCATGCCGGGTTTGCAGACGCGCATGGCCCGCTGGTGCGCCTTGGCTGAAATTCGGGCGGCGCTGCGTATGGCCTTGATCTCGGAGCGGCTTTTATAGAGCCGCATGTCGTGCAGGTAGTGATCTACCGCCACAAATTCCAGCGGGCCGTGCAGGCCGGAGCGTGAGGCATTGCGCAGCTTGTTGACCCACTCGCCCAGCTGTTTGTCCAGCCCGGGGTTGCAGCCCATGGCGTAGAAGACCCGTTCGCACTGCTCCAGCATGCGCGGCAGGATCTCGTTCAGGTCGCCGATGGGAAAGGAGTCATCTGCCCCGTACTGTTGGCAGGCTCCCTCCTGACCGGCGCGCACACCGTCCCACATCTCCCGCTTTTTATCGCGCTCACGGCAGAAGAGGACATACTCGGCCTGTTTGCGGCCAGGGATCAGTACCGCAACCGCTTCGGGTTCGGGGAAGCCGGTGAGGTAGTAGAAGTCGCTGTCCGGGCGGTAGTGGTAGTCAACGTCACGGTTGCGCACCGCCACCGGGGCCGATGGCAGGATGGCAATGCTGTTCGGCCCCATCATGCGCATCAGCTGCCGGCGCCGGCGCTTGAATTCGGCGGCTGTCATCAGTGGGCTTCCCGTTGTGCGGCCAGCTCTTCGTAGATGGTGATCACCGCTATCCGCAGGAACTCGGACAGCTCAATGAATGCGGCCTCGTTTTCGTCGCTCTCTTCAACCAGTTCGGTGTCCATGCGGGTGATCTCTGTCAGGTCTCTTAATGCCTCCTGCCCAAGGCTGGATACCCCTTTCTCTACATTTTTGGCAGCAAGTCCAAGCCCATAGAGAAAGCTCTGACACCAGAGGCTCAGCGCCTGGCTGCGCCCGGAGATTGAGCATGTCTCATCCGGCAGTATCGGTTCAAAGCCAAGATTCTGATCATTCAGGGCGGCGCAGGTTTTGGAGTAGAGCTCATCCAGCACCGCCTGGAGCCGGTTAAGCGATGCCGCTGGCAGCAGCTCATCAACCCATCTGCTGCGGACATTTTCTCTGGCATGGCACAGCAGGCCACACAGCAACCCCTGCGCTTCCGCAGGGTTCAGATCGGTTTTTGCAGCATTAAACTGCTCTTCTATCGTTTCAAAATCGGGCATGTCGGGGATAAGGTCAGGTCTCTGTGATAGATGGCATCCTGTCGGGAGGCGCGGCCATAATAACACTCATCTAAACCGTTGACCCACTGCTACGTGCGCTCTATATTGAGCCTATGAACAACACTACCGATAGCCATGCTATGGAACTTGATCTAAAAAAGCTGGAGGTCCGGGTCGAAGAGCTCATCCGCGCCTGCGCACAACTCAAGGATGAAAATCACTCACTGCGCAGCCAACAGGATAGTCTGATGGCCGAACGCGCTGATCTCATTGAAAAAACAGAACTGGCAAAGAGCAGGGTTGAGGGCATTATCACACGCCTCAAATCCATGGAAGAGGAATCATGAAGCAAGAATCTACACCCGTTACCGTACAGATTCTGGATAAGGACTATCGAATCTCCTGCGAGCCAGGCGACAGGGCATCCCTGCTGGAGTCCGTTAGATTTCTGGATGACAAGATGCGGGAGATCCGCAGCACGGGCAAGGTGATCGGCACGGACCGTATTGCGGTAATGGCAGCGCTCAACCTTGCCCATGAGCTGTTAGGCCAGCAAACCCAGAAAGAGAGCAGCAGCCAGAGCGCGGGAAAACGGATCAAGGCGCTGCAAAACAAGATCGAAATTGCACTGAACTCCACAAACCAGCTGGAACTTTGAGTCAATAGGGTATAGCCTATATGAATGGTGTCCCCTGCGGTGCCCGTTAGTGGCTGGGTATTTTCTTGAGCCTAATTGATACCTTGGGATCATAATAGCAGCGCTGTTGTGCATGTCCACCCCGAGTGGAAAGCCTGATGCGCCCTTGATGACCCCACTTGAACCTACAGGTTCAAGAACAAAGGTTCGCGACGGCACAGGTGGGGGGCACCGCCTATCTCAACATCACCGCCCATGTGCAATCTAAAGCAACTGCGACAGCAGATACGCGCACAACGCCGATCCCTGTCGGCTCAACAGCAAAAATCACACAGCCAGCGTGTCGCAAGGCAGATCGCCCGTTCAGCGCTTTTTTTACGCAGCCAGCGTATCGCCCTCTACCTCTGTGCCGATGGCGAAATTGACCCCACCCCTATCCTTCATCGTGCCCACAGCATGGGTAAGGATTGCTTCCTGCCGGTCATCCACAAAGGTCCAGAATATACGCTTTGGTTTTGCAAATACCGGCCGGGAGACAGGCTCACCCCCAACCGCTTCGGTATCAAGGAGCCTGACTGTCACAAACACCCGCCGGTAAAACCCTGGGGGCTGGATCTGATCCTGATGCCACTGGTTGCCTTTGATGCGGATTGCAATCGCCTGGGTATGGGGGGCGGTTACTATGACCGCACGCTGAACTTTCTTCGAACACGCAACAGATGGCAATCACCATGCCTGATTGGTATTGCGCATGATTGCCAAAAAGTAGATCAGCTGCCCGTGCGTAGTTGGGATATTCCGCTGCAAGGTGTAGTCACTGAAAGCACGTTTTACCCTGGTCGTTAATCCTGTAAAAATCAGTTCCCCCTGCCGAGATGGTTGATCTGGCATAAAATCATCCAAATTTTGATCAGCGGCAGGCTACGCAGCTGAAGGCACTCCAATTTGGCTATCTACCCCCATATCGACCCTGAGTTTCTCCATAGCTTTTGCCAAGATCCGGTTCCAGCATTCGGCTGAAGTCAACCGAGACGCAGTGGCTTTAACTCAAGTTTCGGAGTCCAAAGTTAGCAAATGATTTCGTATGACCTATTGAATATCAAGGAAGATAGGCCTCATGCGTGGCAAAATGTTTATGTTCAAAGGCAAACAACAAAACCACCCGGAGGCCCAATTGAAAAATGGCATAAATGCTGGCAGCTTGCCACCATTAATCAGCGTCGTAATCACCGATTCAAAGCGCTACATTTTGAACGATTGCGTATCACCCATACGGTGAGTTCAAAATATATGAAAAAAAACCGTAACTATTCAGGTACCAAGGTTCATGAATGCAGGCATCTTCCCCTGAAACAGAAGCCTGAGCGCTTCAGTGGATGATACCCCGTTTTTGCGACAGGTGGATATATAGCTGCGAATTCGACAGAAAAACTT
>WFXD01000046.1 GCA_015490795.1 Gammaproteobacteria bacterium | reverse complement strand
GCATTATACCATAAGCCTATGATATTTATATGAATAACATGTGTTGCAAGTGATAAATATTCATTATTAGCTACCGATTATTATTGCTTTTACAGTGGGTTTTTCTATTCTCGGACAGCCTCCTAGTACACCGTCCAATTTTGACCTGGCCCTATTGATTCTCAATCATCTGGACTGGCACACTGGATACGACCTCCCATCCTTTTTCGTATATAACTATAAGTTCTTAATATCATCTGACCACATCGGTTTGTGGGATAATGCGCGCAGATTTTAGCCACTGCACTGAACGGCTTCCCTATAGTGCGGCATATCGTTAACTACCAGGAGAGATAAATGATCAAACCCCATGGTTCTGATGCACTGAACCCGCTGTTCGTCTACGATGTCGAAAAGCATCACGCACTGATGCGAGAGGCAGAGGGACTGCCATCTATTACACTCTCGTCAGCTGCTGCTGCGAATGCCGTAATGCTGGGGGCAGGTTACTTTAATCCTCTGACAGGTTACATGAATGCAGCAGATGCCCTTGGCTGTGCAGAAAATCTACAGACCACTTCGGGGCTCTTTTTCCCCGTCCCCATCCTGAATCTGACGCACGATATAGCAGCCATTAGCGGTGCATCGCGCATTGCCCTGCGCGATCCTAATGTGGAAGGCAACCCTGTGCTGGCCATCCAGGATGTTGACGCGATTGAGGAGATCACAGCGGCGCAGATGCAGACCATGACCGACAGGGTTTTTGGCACCACAGACAGCAACCACCCCGGCGTCTCCGCTTTCAACAACCAGGGGCGTTTTGCCATCTCGGGTCCTGTTCAGGTGCTGAACTTCAGCTATTTCCAAAGCGACTTCCCGGACACCTTCCGCACTGCGGTTGAGATTCGCAACGAAATTCAGGAGCATGGCTGGGAGAAGGTGGTTGCCTTCCAGACCCGCAACCCCATGCATCGCGCCCATGAAGAGCTCTGCAAAATGGCGCTTGAGGCGCTGGATGCCGATGGTGTTGTGATTCACATGCTGCTGGGCAAACTCAAGCAGGGCGATATCCCTGCACCTGTGCGGGATGCCTCCATTCGCAAAATGGCAGAGCTCTATTTTCCGCCCAACACCGTCATGATCACCGGCTATGGCTTTGACATGCTCTATGCAGGGCCACGCGAGGCGGTACTGCATGCACTGTTCCGCCAGAATATGGGCGCTACGCATCTGATCGTGGGGCGCGACCATGCTGGCGTGGGTGACTATTATGGCGCCTTTGATGCGCAAACCATCTTTGATGAGCAGGTGCCAGAGGGGGCACTGGAGATCGAGATCTTCAAGGCAGACCACACCGCCTATTCCAAAAAGCTGAACAGGGTGGTGATGATGCGCGACGCGCCGGACCACAGCAAAGAGGATTTTGTGCTCCTCTCCGGCACCAAAGTGCGCGAGATGCTGGGGCAAGGTATTGCACCGCCACCTGAGTTTTCACGCCCCGAAGTGGCAAAGATTCTGAGTGACTATTATCAGTCACTGGAGAGCTGATCTTTCACAGGCAAAAAGGCGCAGTGGCTCTGGGCTACTGCGCCTTTTTTGATTGAACCTTGCAGTAGAGGCCAGCCCGATGAAATATGAGTATGAGATTCTAGAGCAACAGCGGGCCTTTAACGGGTTTTTGACAGTTAATCGCTACCGCCTGCGTCACCGCCTCTTTGCCGGGGGCTGGGGTGAGGAGATTGTGCGCGAAAGGGTCGAGCCGCTGCGTGCCGCTTCCGTGTTGCTGTACGACCCGCAACGGGATGAGGTGGTGCTGATTGAGCAGTTTCGCATCGGGGCGCTGGAGTCCCGCCCACACGCCTGGGTGCTGGAGATCATTGGCGGCCACATCGGCAAAGGGGAGTCCCCTGAGGCTGTCGCCAGAAGGGAGTCGCAGGAAGAGGCGGGGTGTACCGTGCTGGAGCTTCTCCCCATCTGCGAATTCCTGGTCACCCCAGGCACGTCAGGAGAGCGCATCTACCTCTTCTGCGGCCGGGTGGATGCATCCAATGCAAGCGGTATCCATGGCCTTATGGATGAAGGCGAGGATATCCGGGTTGAGGTGATGAGCGCGGACAAGGCTATCGGGGAGCTCTATAACGGGCGCATCAACTCAACCACGGGCATCATTGCGCTGCAATGGCTGGCGCTGAACCGCGAGCCGCTACGGCAACGCTGGGCGCAGCAGCCTGCGTAAAATGGCCTGGTAGATGATTGACAGCTTGTCCAGATCCTCAACCGCAACCGACTCATTAACCTGATGGATAGTGGCATTCAGCGGACCCAGCTCTAAAACCTGCGCCCCTGTTGGCGCAATAAAACGCCCGTCTGAGGTGCCGCCTGCGGTGGAGCACTCCGGCCTCTTTCCCGTAATCTCCTCTATCGAGGCCACGGCTGCATCCAGCAGCTCGCCTGTTGCGGTCAGAAAGGGGTGGCCGGAGAGCTTCCACTCCAGCTCATAGCGGAAGCCCCCCTGATCCAGTATCTCCCTCATCCGGCTCTCAATGGATTCAGGGCTCAGCGCTGTAGAGAAGCGAAAGTTGAACCGCATCTCAAGCTCTCCGGGTATGATATTTTCTGCCCCTGTACCGTGGTTGAGCTGGTAGATCTGAAAACCGGTAGCGGGAAAATGGTCGTTGCCACTGCACCACTCTTCGCTGCAGAGCTGTGCCAGTATTGGCGCAAAGCTATGCAGCGGATTGTCCGCCAGATGCTGATAGGCAATGTGCCCCTGCTTGCCATGGATGGTGAGAGATCCATGCAATGAGCCGCGCCGCCCATGCTTTATGGTATCTCCCAGCCACTGGCTGCAGGATGGCTCTCCAACCAGGCAGTAGTCGATCTTCTCATTGCGGGCCTCCAGGGTCTCAATGACCTTCACAGTGCCATTGACGGCGGCACCCTCCTCATCACTGGTGATCAGGAAGGCGATGGAGCCTTTATGATCCGGCCTCTCCTGCACAAAGGCCTCACAGGCGGTGACCATGGCACCCAGACTCCCTTTCATATCCGCTGCCCCACGCCCAAACAGCAGGCCGTTACGGATCTCTGGCTGGAAAGGGTCTGAATCCCACTTCTCCATATTGCCGGGTGGAACCACATCGGTATGGCCCGCAAAGGCAAAGAGTGGTGCGCTGGCGCCGCGTCGTGCCCAGAAGTTCTCCACCTCACCAAAGCGCAGCCTCTCAACCTTGAAGCCAATCGCCTCCAGCCGTTTAATCATGAGTGGCTGGCAGCCTGCATCCTCCGGGGTGATGGAGGGGCAGCTGATCAGTTCGGTAACAAGCTCAAGCGTGGCGGACATGGGATAGGCCTGGCATAAAAAGCGGTGGGGTGAGATCCCCTGGGGAGCGGCTCTGACCTCTCCCCAAAGGCTAAACGAAGCGCCTAGGAGTCTGTCGGACTTAGGATGGACTGGCTACGGAAGTGGGAGAGCGGCTCAAATATCCCCAGTTTTTCGTTGCACAGGCCCACTATGCGCCTCAAAACCGGGAATATTTGCGCTCACTCTCCCACTCCCTCGCTACAATCCACCTAAGTCCGACAGGCCCCTAGTCGATCCGCAGCAGCTCGTTGAGAGTAACCTTGCCACGGGTCTTTTCATCGACCTGTTTGACGATGACAGCGCAGTTCAGGCTGTAGGCACCATCTTTGGATGGCAGGCTGCCAGCAACGACGACCGAGCCGGCCGGTACACGGCCATAGCTGACCTCGTCCGTTTCGCGGTTGTAGATCTTGGTGCTTTGACCAATGAAGACCCCCATCGAGATGACGGAACCCTCTTCAACAATAACGCCCTCAACGATCTCGGAGCGGGCGCCGATGAAGCAGTTGTCCTCGATGATGGTCGGCGTGGCCTGTAGCGGCTCCAGCACGCCGCCGATGCCGGCACCGCCAGAGATATGCACATTTTTGCCGATCTGGGCGCAGGAGCCGACGGTGGCCCAGGTGTCCACCATGGTGCCGCTGTCGACATAGGCGCCGATGTTGACATAGCTGGGCATCAGCACCACGCCGGGGGCGATATAGCTGCCTTTGCGCGCAGTGGCAGGGGGTACGACCCGTACACCCTGTTCGCGAAAGGAGCGCGAGCAGTGGTCGGCATATTTGGACTCGACCTTGTCGTAGTAGTTGGTGAAACCGCCCTTCATGAATTCATTGTCGGTGATGCAAAAGGAGAGCAGCACGGCCTTTTTTACCCAGTCATTGACGACCCATTCACCGTTAATCTTCTCGGAGACCCGGATCTCGCCGCTGTCCAGTTGATCGATTGCAGCAATAACGGTATCCCGCACCTGTGTATCAACGGTGCGGGGATTGATGTTGGCGCGGTTTTCAAAGGCCTCTTCGATGATCGCTTGGGTATCGGTCATATCGCTCTCCAGTTGGTCTGTTTGAGTTGGTTTAGCCCGGATATTTCATGAATTTGCATAAAGATCGCGCAGGATATTGGTTTCACAGGGAAATTTCTGAAGGAGCTCCGTATCAGTGATTACGGACGACTGAAGAAATATTTCCTGTGGAATCAATAGACAAGCGAGATTATGCATAATTCATGAATTATCCGGGTTAGAGTAGTTCAATATAGCGCTTGATGCGTTGAGCCGCATCAATACACTCATCCAGTGGCGCAACCAGCGCCATGCGCACCCTGTTTTGCCCCGGATTGATGCCGTTGACCTCACGGGAGAGGTAGCTGCCCGGCACCACGGTCAGGTTCTGCTGTGCAAAAAGGCCCTGCGCAAAATCGAGGTCGGGAGTGGGTGTGCTGGGCCAGAGGTAGAAGCCGGCGCCGGGCTGCTCTATCTCCAGGGTGCCCTTCAGTATCTCCAGTACAGCGCTGAACTTTTCACGATAGAGTGCACGGTTTTTTACAACATGCCCCTCATCATCCCAGGCCTTGGTGCTGGCGGACTGGGTTGGCAGCGGCATGGCGCAGCCGTGGTAGGTTCGGTAGCGGTAAAAGCTGCTGATGAGGGCGGCATCACCGGCCACAAAGCCTGATCGCAACCCCGGCGCATTGGAGCGTTTGGAGAGGCTGTTGAATACCATGCAGCGCCGGTAATCGCTATTGCCCATCGCCACCGCAGCCTGTAGCAGCCCCGCTGGCGGATCTGCCTCATCGGGGTAGATCTCGGAGTAGCACTCATCTGAAGCGATGATGAAATCGTGCTGCTCTGCCAGATTGATCAGCCGTTGCAGTGTCGGGATGTCGGTCACAGCGCCGGTTGGGTTGTGTGGCGAGCAGAGATAGAGCAGCTGGCAACGATCCCAGGTGGCGCTTGCCACAGCCTCGAAATCGGGTAAAAAACCAGTATCGGCGGTGCAGGAGAGATAGCAGGGGGTTGCCCCGGCCAGCAGGGCTGCCCCTTCATAGATCTGATAGAAGGGGTTTGGCATCAGCACCAGCGGATCTTTGGTGCGATCTATCATCGCCTGTGCAAAGGCGAACAGCGCCTCGCGGGTGCCGTTTACCGGCAGCACCTGGGTCTCTGGGTCAATGGACTGTTCAGGCAGCCCGAAACGGCAGCTCAGCCAGTTGGCGATGGCCTGGCGCAACTCCAGCGTGCCCCTGGTGGCGGGGTAGCCTGACAGCCCATGCAGATGGGCCAGCACCGCCTCGCTGATAAAGCCGGGCGTGGGGTGCCTTGGCTCACCAATGGAGAGGGCGATGTGCTCCCGCCCGGTTGATGGTGAAATGCCCTCCTTCAGTGCCGCCAGCTTTTCAAAGGGATAGGGATGGAGTTGACCCAGATCCGGATTCATAGGTGTGGTCTTATTGTTGAAAAGGCGCGTAGTATAGGGTATCCCCCGGCTTTTCCAAAGCATCTGGCGGGCGGGCCTGCCTTTGGCCACCTCATCGATAAGATGCAAAAACAGCGCCGTTAGCAGTTACCTGCAGTGCTGATCCACGCTTTTCATGCCACTCTGCAAGCACGATGCGCCGGGCTGTTTTTCCATCCAGTTCAAAGTTATGGAATCCGGGGCGGTGTGTGTGGCCATGGATCAGTTGCGATACACCATTTTGGCGCATGGTCTCCATCACGGTATTGCTGTTTACATCCATGATGCCATCCGCCTTGAGCGAGGTGGCTTCCCCACTACGCCTTCGATACTCTGCGGCAATGGTGCGGCGCTCTGCGATGGTTTTTGCTAAGAAGTCATCGGTAAAGGCTTTGCTGCGGAGCATGAGGCGCGCCTGCTGATACTCCCTGTCATCTGTGCAGAGCAGGTCACCGTGCATCAGCAGCGTCGGAATCCCTTCCAGCTCAATAACATGCATATCGGGCAGCAGGGTGCTGCCGGTTGCGCAGACAAAATCGCCCCCCAGAAGAAAGTCACGGTTCCCAGGCTGGATAAATATTGGGGTGCCGGATGCCGAGAGCTGTCTCAGCCCTGCAGTGACCTCAGGGGCAGGGGCGGCGGTGTCATCATCCCCAATCCAGGTATCGAACAGATCGCCCAGAATATAGAGGCTGTCGGCCTGCGGGGCATGTTGTTGCAGAAAGCGCAGGAACAGCCTGACGGTGCCGGGCTGCTCCTGTGAGAGGTGGAGATCCGAGATAAAGAGATTAATCGGTAATTTCCGCCTTCTCGATGATCAGATCCTCTTCGGGGACATCCTGATGCCCCATGCGTGTGGTGGTGGCCACCCCCTTCATCTTGTTGACGACATCCATCCCTTCGACAACCTTGCCGAAGACGCAGTAACCCCAGCCATCCTGACCCGGATAGTCGAGAAATTTATTATCAGCGATATTGATGAAGAACTGAGCCGAGGCAGAGTGAGGATCCATGGTGCGCGCCATGGCCAGGGTACCAATCTTGTTAGAGAGGCCGTTTTTAGCCTCATTTTCGATCGTGGCACGGGTGGTTTTCTGTATCATACCCGGCTCAAAGCCGCCCCCCTGAACCATAAAGTTGTCGATGACACGGTGGAATATGGTGCCGTCATAAAATCCCTCTTCCACATATTGGGCAAAATTGACAGAGGTTATCGGGGCCTTCTCTTCATCAAGTTCAATGACGATATCGCCCATGTTGGTCTTGAGAGTGATCATTCAGCAGGGTTCCTTTAAGGTGCGGTTTGTTCGATGCGGCTGATGCTTTCAATAATGACAGGGGTTTCAGGCACATCACGCATGCCATGGCTGGAGCCGGTAGGTATGTTGGCGATTTTATCGACAATATCCATCCCCTTGGTCACTTTCCCGAAAACAGCATATCCCCAGCCATCAAAACTGGGATAGTTCAGGGTGTGGTTATCCGCATGGTTGATGAAAAACTGGGCGGTGGCAGAGTGCGGCGCACGGGTGCGCGCCATGGCGATGGTGCCGCGATCATTCTTAAGCCCGTTGTTGGCCTCATTTTTAATCGGTTCATGGGTGGCTTTGCGCTTGAAATCCTGGCTGAATCCTCCGCCCTGGATCATGAAGCCCTTGATAACCCGATGAAAAACGGTGCCATTGTAGAACCCCTCATCGGCGTAGCGCAGAAAGTTCTTTACCGATTCCGGGGCCTTGGCTGGATTGAGCTCCAGCTCGATGCCACCCATGCTTGTCTTGATAAACACGCGGGTAGGCTCAGCCTGGAGGGTCGTGATCCCAGCCAGCATGAGCAGGCTGATAATGAGCAATCTAAAAAGAGCGGTTTTCATTCTCATGTATTCCTGACGTTTTGAGGGGTAGTGATCGACGATAATCCTAGATTTGCCTGTTAAAGACAAGCACGGCGCATCGATTACGCTCCCTGTTTGAGTGTTCACACAGTATAAAAAGTTCCCGGACAGCCTCTGGCTCGGGACGGCTGGACTGTTTTAGAGCACGGCTTTCGTTTACCATCTGCAGCACGCTGTTTTGACCTCAGGATTATAATGCTCAAGATTCACAACAACCTCACCAACCGTAAAGAGAAGTTTACCCCGATCGAGCCGGGAAAGGCACGCATGTATGTCTGCGGCATGACGGTATATGACTACTGCCACCTGGGTCACGCACGAGTACTGGTGGTGTTTGACGTGGTCTATCGCTATCTGCTAAAAAGCGGCTATGAGGTGACTTATGTGCGCAACATCACAGATATTGACGATAAAATCATCAATCGTGCAAATGAAAACGGGGAGGACATTCACCATCTCACCCAGCGATTCATTCAAGCCATGCATGAGGATGCCAGGGCGCTGAATGTGCTGCCGCCCACCAAAGAGCCTCGGGCGACCTGCCATATTCAGGAGATCCTGGATATGGTCCAGAAGCTGATCGACCGGGGCTATGCCTATGCAGCGGGAAATGGCGATGTCTACTATGCCGTCAGCCGGTTTGAGGGGTACGGAAAACTCTCTGGCAAAGCCCTGGAAGATCTACGCGCTGGCGCCCGCGTTGAGGTGGCCGAAGAGAAACGTGACCCGCTGGATTTTGCCCTGTGGAAAGCGGCCAAGCCGGGAGAGCCTGCCTGGGAATCCCCCTGGGGCGAAGGGCGACCGGGCTGGCATATCGAGTGCTCGGCCATGTCGACCTGCTGCCTGGGCAACCATTTTGATCTGCACGGCGGCGGTGCTGATCTGCAATTTCCGCATCATGAAAACGAGATCGCCCAGTCGGAAGGAGCAACCGGGGAGAAGTTTGTCAACTACTGGATGCATAACGGTTTTGTGCGTATCAATGAAGAGAAGATGTCCAAATCGCTGGGTAACTTCTTCACTATTCGAGAGATCCTTGAGCGCTATCGAGCCGAAGAGATCCGCTATTTCATCCTGACCAGCCACTACCGCAGCCCCCTCAACTACGATGATGAGCATCTGGATAATGCGCGTGCAGCACTGACCCGCTTCTACACCGCACTGCGCGGCCTGCCTGATGCCACCCCCGCCGGTGGTGAACGCTTCCGGGAGCGCTTCATGGCCGTGATGGATGATGACTTCAACACCCCGGAGGCGCTGGCCGTGCTGTTCGATCTGGCACGCGAGATCAACCGGGTGCGGGATCAGGACAAGCTCCAGGCGGCAGGGCTGGCAGCGGATCTGCGCAGCCTGGGCGGCCTGCTCGGCATACTCCAGAGCGACCCTGAGGCGTACCTGCGCGGAGAGGGCGATGCAGATGGGTTCAGCGATGAGCAGATCAACGAACTGATTGAACAGCGCATCGCTGCCAAAGCAGCTAAAAACTGGAGTGAAGCCGATCGCATTCGTGACCAGCTTCAGCAGGCCGGTATCGTGCTGGAAGATGGCGCTGACGGAACGAGTTGGCGGCGAGCCTGAAGGTATCATGTTATAGTAGGCCGCATCTGCGCTACGTTGGTACTGAATTCATAACGGAAGCAACAAACTGGAACGGTCAAATCCAAGCAGTCGGATCCACCAAAACTACATAATCTCAACATTGCAACAATCCAAAAGCTGAGGCACATTTTCCTATGTCCAACAACTATGTCCTGTGGTTACAAGAATTAGGCATGAACGACGTCGACAGGGTCGGCGGCAAAAACGCATCGCTGGGCGAGATGATCCAGAATCTGACTGACCTTGGCGTAAGGGTGCCGGGCGGCTTTGCCACCACCGCCTTTGCCTACCGTGAGTTCCTGGCACAGGACAACATGGATGAGCGTATCCAGGCAGAGCTGGATGCGCTGGATGTGGATGACGTTAACAAGCTGGCCCAAACGGGTGCCAGGATCCGCAACTGGATCATGCAGGCCGAGTTCCAGCCCGAGCTGGACCAAGCCATCAATGAGGCCTATACGAAGCTGGAGCAGGAGCAGGGCGGCAACCTCTCCTGGGCCGTGCGCTCCTCAGCAACCGCAGAGGATCTGCCCGATGCCTCCTTCGCCGGTCAGCAGGAGACCTTTCTCAATGTCTGCGGGCTGGACAACATCAAGGCATCCATCCGAGAGGTCTTTGCCTCACTGTTCAACGACCGCGCCATCTCCTACCGTGTGCACCAGGGTTTCGAGCACCGCCATGTGGCACTCTCCGCCGGCATTCAGCGCATGGTGCGCAGTGATATCGGCGCGGCCGGTGTCGCCTTTACGCTGGATACCGAATCAGGCTTTCGTGACGTGGTGTTTGTCACCTCCAGCTACGGCCTGGGCGAGATGGTGGTGCAGGGCGCAGTGAATCCGGATGAGTTCTATGTCCACAAACCCACTTTAGCCGCTGGCCGTCCTGCCATCGTACGCCGCAATGTAGGCGACAAGGCGATCCAGATGGTCTATGCCACCCCGGAGGATAATCAGGAGAGCCCGGTCAAAACCATCGACGTGCCGGAAGAGAAGCGCCCCCTTTTCAGCGTGAACGATGCAGATATCGAAGAGCTGGCCCGCCAGGCAGTCATTATCGAAAAACATTATGGCCGCCCGATGGACGTAGAGTGGGTCAAGGATGGCAACGATGGCAAGATCTACATCGTGCAGGCGCGCCCCGAGACAGTACAGAGCCGCACCGGCAACGTGATCGAACGCTACGAGATGAAAGAGAAGGGCGAGATTATTGTTGAAGGACGCAGCATCGGCGGGCGCATCGGCAAAGGCACCGCCAAGGTGATCATGAGCATCGATGATATGGATCACATCCAGCCTGGCGATGTGCTGGTCACCGACATGACCGACCCGGATTGGGAGCCGATCATGAAACGCGCTGCCGCCATTGTCACCAACCGCGGTGGCCGCACCTGCCATGCCGCCATCATTGCGCGTGAACTGGGCGTACCTGCCGTCGTCGGCTGCAACGATGCCACGGATCGCATCCAGGATGGCATGGAAGTTACCGTCTCCTGCGCGGAAGGTGATACCGGCAATGTCTACAACGGCCTGCTGGAGTTCGAATATTCGCAGATCGAGCTGGGCAACCTGCCAGAGATCCCCACCAAGATCATGATGAACGTGGGCAACCCGGATCGCGCCTTCGATTTTGCCGGTCTGCCACATGCCGGTATCGGGCTGGCGCGGCTGGAGTTCATCATCAACAACATGATCGGCATCCACCCCAAGGCGCTGCTGGAATTTGACCAGCTGCCACAAGCACTGAAGGGTGAGATCCAACCCCGCATTGCCGCCTACGAAAGCCCGCGTGAGTTCTTTATCACCAAACTGACCGAAGGGATCGCCACCCTGGCATCGGCCTTTGCACCGCACCCTGTCATTGTGCGGATGTCCGATTTCAAATCCAACGAATATGCCAACCTGATCGCAGGCACACGCTACGAGCCGGAGGAGGAGAACCCGATGATCGGCTTCCGCGGCGCCTCCCGCTATATCTCCGAGAGCTTCAAGGAGTGCTTCGAGATGGAGTGCGAAGCCCTGAAGCGGGTACGCAACGACATGGGGCTGACCAATGTTGAGGTGATGATCCCCTTTGTGCGCACACTGACCGAAGCCAAAGGCGTTACCGAGGCGCTGGCTGCCAACGGCCTGCAGCGCGGCAGAGATGGCCTGCGCCTGATCATGATGTGTGAGCTGCCATCCAATGCGGTGCTGGCCGAAGAGTTTCTGGAGTACTTCGATGGCTTCTCCATCGGTTCAAACGATATGACCCAGCTCACCCTGGGGCTGGATCGTGACTCCAGCCTGGTTGCCGAAAGCTTTGATGAGCGTGACCCGGCGGTGATGAAGATGCTCAGCATGGCCATCAAGGCCTGCCGTGATGCGGGTAAATATGTCGGTATCTGCGGCCAGGGGCCATCCGATCATCCCGATCTGGCGCGCTGGTTACTGGAGCAGGGGATATGCAGCGTCTCACTGAACCCCGATACCGTCATCGAAACCTGGCTCTTTATGGCCAAAGAGCACTCGGAAGCAGGGCTTTAGCCCCGCTCCCAGCCAACTACAGACCAGTACCAAATCCATGGCTCAATTCATCTACACCATGAACCGGGTGGGCAAGATCGTCCCGCCCAAACGGCAGATCCTGCGCGACATCTCACTCTCCTTCTTTCCCGGCGCCAAGATCGGCGTGCTCGGCCTCAACGGCTCAGGTAAATCAACCCTGCTGAAAATCATGGCCGGACTGGATACCGAGATCGAAGGCGAGGCGCGTCCCCAGCCCGGCATCAACGTAGGCTACCTGTCACAAGAGCCACAGCTCGACCCGGAGAAGGATGTGCGCGGCAATGTGGAGGAGGCGCTGACCGAGGTCATCCACGCCCTGAAGCGACTGGATGAGGTCTATGCCGAATATGCCGAGCCGGATGCCGATTTCGATGCCCTGGCCAAGGAGCAGGCCAGGCTCGAAGACATTATCCAGGCACAGGATGGTCACAATCTGGATCGCACCCTGGAGGTCGCAGCCGATGCCCTGCGCCTGCCGCCCTGGGATGCCGACGTAACCAGGCTCTCTGGCGGCGAGCGCCGCCGCGTTGCACTCTGCCGTCTGCTGCTCTCCAAGCCCGACATGCTGCTGCTGGACGAGCCGACCAACCACCTCGATGCTGAATCCGTTGCCTGGCTGGAGCGCTTCCTGCACGACTACCCCGGCACCGTGGTTGCCGTCACCCACGACCGCTACTTTCTGGACAACGTGGCAGGCTGGATTCTGGAGCTGGATCGTGGCCACGGCATCCCGTGGGAGGGCAACTACTCCTCCTGGCTGGAGCAGAAAGAGGCACGACTGGAACAGGAAGAGAAGGGCGAACAGGCTCGAGCCAAGGCAATGAAACACGAGCTGGAGTGGGTTCGCAGCAACCCCAAAGGCCGACACGCCAAAAGCAAGGCACGTCTGACACGCTTTGATGAGCTACAGACCCAGGAGTTTCAGAAGCGCAGTGAAACCAACGAAATCTATATCCCCCCCGGTGAACGGCTGGGCGACCTGGTCATTGAAGCCGTTGGGCTGAAAAAATCCTTTGGTGACCGGCTGCTGATCGAGAACCTCAACTTTAATCTGCCCAAAGGCGGCATCGTAGGCATCATCGGCCCCAACGGCGCAGGTAAAACCACCCTCTTCCGCATGCTGACAGGCGCAGAAAAACCAGATGCCGGAGAACTGCATGTGGGTGATACCGTGCAGATCGCCTGTGTCGATCAGTCCCGCGACGCACTGGATGACAACAAGAGCGTATGGGAAGAGATATCTGACGGCTCCGACATCATCACCGTTGGCCGCTTTGAGATGCCCTCCCGCGCCTATGTCAGCCGCTTCAACTTCAAAGGGACGGATCAGCAGAAGATCATTGGCTCACTCTCGGGTGGTGAGCGCAACCGCGTTCACCTGGCAAAACTGCTAAAGAGCGGCTGCAACCTGCTGCTGCTCGATGAGCCAACCAACGACCTGGATGTCGAAACACTGCGCGCGCTCGAAGAGGCTATTCTGGATTTTCCAGGCTGTGTATTGGTCATCTCACATGACCGCTGGTTCCTGGATCGTATTGCAACCCACATCCTGGCCTTTGAGGGCAACAGCACCGTAACATGGTTTGAAGGCAACTATGCCGACTACGAAATGGATCGCAAACGGCGCCTGGGGGCTGATGCGGATCAACCACACCGAATCAAGTACAAGCGTATTGATGGCTAGGAGCCTGTCGGACTTAGGTGGATGGCAGCGTCTTTGAATATCACTGTTGATCTCATTACCAAGACACTGAATAATCGCCAGCCTCTCGTTTTAGGGGCACACATTGCGAAAGGAGAACCTTATGAGCGCGCTATTTACAGCATCTGAAATTGTAACGATGGCAGTTGAGGCAGAAAAGAACGGGGCTGCTTTTTATCAGGCAATGGCAACCAGGGCTACAGATAAAAAGGCTCGAAACATTTTTACCTTTCTTGCCGAAGAAGAGGCCGAACATGAAAACACCTTTCAGCGGCTGCTTAATAACCTCTCTCCCGTAGAGATGAGTCACACGGACGAGGCGGAATACCACAACTATCTTAATGCCTTTACATCCACCCGTATCTTTAATGCCAGTGTCGATATTGACAAGCTCACCCAAAGCATTGCCAGCGATCTCGAGGCTGTTGAGATTGCGATCAATATAGAGAAGGAGTCAATCCTCTTCTACTACGAATTAAGAGAGCAAGAGAGCGGCGAAGGGCGGGAGAGTATCGACGAGATTATCAGGGAAGAGAAAAGCCACCTGTCCAGGTTAGCCCAATTAAAAGATGCTTTGGTTAAACCTAGAAAAATCAGTTGAGCCGTAGCGAGAGCGGCTAAGGTGCTTAAGATACAGGATTTTTTTCCACATTTTGAACGATTGCGTATCACCCATGCGGTGAGTTCAAAATGTGGGGGAAAATCCTGTAGATTGAGTGCATTAGACGTTCACAGTAGGCTCAACTGATTTTTCTAGGTTAAACAATAGGGGCACTATCATCCTGAAACCACAGTGCGGGCAGGCGCCATCTTGATAAAGCCCCGCACTGTGGTCGATTGCGATAGGCATAAAATTGAGATACAGCATGCTTGAGCCTACATTATTGATTTGATATCAATCAATTCCAGATCAAAATTCAAGGCCTGCCCTGCCAGTGGGTGGTTTCCGTCGAGCGTTACCTTATCGCCATTCAGCGCCTTTATGACCAGCATAAACGTGTTGCCATCCTGCGTTGATGCCTGAATCTCCATGCCGACCTGCAGCTCTTGGCCTAAATTGATCTCACTCCTGTCAAGTTCATTTACAAGCCCTTCGTGAAACTCCCCATAAGCATCCACCGCCTCGATGCGGATGGATTTTTTATCCCCAACGGACATCCCCTCCAACCCTTTTTCAAAGCTGGGTATTGCCTCCCCTTGCCCCAGAGTGACAACAAAAGGCTCGCCACCTTGAGATGAATCGAATTGTGTGCCGTCATCCAAGGTGCCGGTGTAATGAACAGTAACAATGTCCCCGATCTTTGCCTGAGTCATATTTTAGGACTCCAAAAATTAGATAATTCTGGACTATAAACTACCTGAGCGAAGGTAACCACATCATAATCCTAGAAAAATCAGTTGAGCCGTAGCGAGAGCGGCTAAGGTGCTTAAGATACAGGGTTTTTTCCCACATTTTGAACGATTGCGTATCACCCATACGGTGAGTCCAAAATGTGGGGGAAAATCCTGTAGATTGAGCGCATTAGACGTTCAAAGTAGGCTCAACTGATTTTTCTGGGATAATGCTGATGTTATCAGTTCAGCAGGCAGCAAAAGCGCAGCGCAGGAAAGATGGGGCGTCCCCCTTAAAAATTACGATGCGGGAACTAACTGCCTAACAGGTGGGAGATGCTTTGCATTAAGGTGCACGACTGAAAAGAACAATGGAATGGGGGCACCGGCCAACAGGGGCATTAAACTCCAGTAAAAGTTCAAAATAATTGAGAAAAAGGAATCAGATTCCGCATTTACAGTAGGGCTTATTTTATTTAACCCATTGATTATAAACAACAACATTACTTTTTTTTGTTTTTTTAAAAGGCTGTTCTTTTTCCTTATGCATTGGTACTATGCCAGTGTAAGAGAAATAAAGCATGTTCCTGGTGGCTCTGTCGCGAGGTTCAGCGCTTGAATGGTAAGCGTGCTTTAAGGGACAGGCGCAGATAACTCGAACAATCACAAAATAAGCTGGAGGGATAACTTCAATGAGAAGAACACACTTATCTATTATTGGCATCGTATTGTTGGCATGTTCAACAATTACGGCTTGGGCTGTAGTTCCCCCGCCGCCTGTTAACCAGAATCTGGGCATCCCTGATACCCAGTTCCAACTGCTGTTTGATACAGTGGGATCAGACACATGCAAGAGATGCCACAGGCCTGATGATCTCGTGCATGGACTTCCACAGCCAACCGGCATACCCATGCTTAAAAAGTCCTACCTCCCCACTCGCCATCACTTGCACGTAGGGCCAGGGGCACTCAGAGGCGGCCTGATTGCAGGCGGGCCTGAGCAACCGCCAAGCATGGACGCTGACAACGATGGTGTAGAGGATACGCACTATATGTGCCTCAGCTGCCACATCATTATGCCAGTCGGACCTGATGGCGGCGTTGTAGAAAACCACCGCAACTGTTTTAACTGCCACATCGTCAACCTTGCAAATGGTGACCCAAGGCCGGATAACCAGCCTAGGACAGTTCATCATGATACCCCCAAAGCCTTTGCAGCAGAGTGCGGAGAGTGCCATGGCTATCTGATTCGCAGCCTTGATGCAGGGCTTCCGGCACCAACCTGGCTGCCAAGCATCATTACGCCTTGGCCAAGTAACAAGGATGCTGAAGATGACACAACAAACGACTTAGGTGAATACAACAATATAAGCTCAGCCGGAACCTTCCCGGGTAACTGCACCTTCTGCCATAACTCAGCAGATGGTAATTCAACAGGCACCCTTGATGACACAAGCCCTTTCAGTGAAGGCTTTGGTGCAATTACGATCTTTCAAAACAAGCAAAACCACCACGCAACTGGCGTACCATGGATTACAGGTGCAGAATCAGACAAACTTCCACCCGGCGCAGTAAATGCCTGTGAATGGTGCCATTTTGATGTACTTGGGTTCCCTGATGGCTACGTAGTACGCACAGACGCCGATGGAAATCCAATTGAAAGCGTTGAAACATGGGCTATTCGGGGCTGTCAGCGCTGCCACGATATCCCATCACTACACTCTATTGAGGCTGATGTGGCAGGTGACGGTATTGTGCCTGGTGGCGAAGCTCCCTATAACGGACACGTTGGTAACCAGGATAACTGCTGGGGTTGCCACGGCTTCAATCCTGAGGGGGCACCAGACGCGCAGGCATATGCAATGAACATGGGCGATTACCCGGTTCGAGCAACCGTTGCGCAACTGGACGTAATGAATGCCGTCATGTGGCCACAAGGCACAGGATTTGAAAACTTAGTCCTGGCCGGTCACGGTTTCGAGAATGATGGTGTTGAATGGGATTACGATAACTATATGTGGATCCCACGCTACTACATGCCGAGCGTGCAACTCACAGACCAGGACGGTAATGTCACTATTCTGGAGCCAACCGCATCAGATAAAAACCAGATCACCGTGGCTGTTCCAGCCGACCTGCCTGCCGGAAGCTACAACGTCCAGGTGAAGAAGGGAGATACGCTCAGCAATCCACTACAGGCCAATATTCTCCCAAGCATCACCATGGGGCCACCTGCTTTGTGCTTCTCAAAGTACAGAATCGTCTTTCTGCGCGGAAAAGGCTTTAACGAGCTATACCGTGGCGCACCTAGCTCAGTAACCGGCATTACTGGCGATGGCGTCGATGCAGATGTCATCTACTTCTGGAAAGATGACATGATTGCAGCACTGTTCCTTAGTGGATGCCCCACAGAGGTCGAGGTAACCAATGTATTTGGTTCAGTAAAAGCAACACCGATTGTTTGGTAACCTCACAATCAGTAACTGGCGGGGTTCCTCCCGCCGGTTACTGTTTTTCAGTAAATAACATGAGCGAGGGAGCCACATAAGTAGGCTCCCTCATTCATTTAGCAAACAAAAAAGGAATCTAAGGATGAATCGATCCTCTAAAATCTTGCTGCTTTTGTTTGTAGCTATGATCGTATTTGGATGCGTCCTGCCATCTACTGTGATAGCTGGCGAGCGGAGGGTTATTGTCGGGTTCCATCAAACACCTCATGCCAGTGAACGGGCGCTGATACGGCGCCATAGAGGCAAGCTGAAACGCAGGTTTAAAGGCATCAAAGCACTATCAGCAAGGCTGACAGACCGTGCCATTGCCAGATTGCAAAATGACCCCAGGATTGCCTATATTGAAAAAGATGTTGTTGTTATGGCTATTGATGCCGAATTTGGCAATATTGAATATTCAGAGAGCTGGGGGGTTGATCGCATTGAGTCAGCCGCAGCACATGCAGAGAGTATAAAAGGGGCAGGCGTAAAAGTTGCGGTGCTTGATACAGGCATTGACTATAACCACCCCGATCTTAATGGCAACTATAAAGGCGGGATTAATTTAGTTGACCCTGCCCAATCAGATAATCCATTTGATGATAGCTGGAACAGCCATGGCACACATGTAGCCGGCATCATTGCTGCAAAACTTGATGGCAATGGCGTGGTGGGGGTAGCACCTGCTGCATCGCTTTATGCCATTAAGGCATTAGATGGTGGTGGCCTTGGATACCTTAGCGATGTAATAGCAGGTATTGAATGGGCAATAGACAATGACATGGATATTGTTAATCTAAGCCTTGGGCTGAAAAACCACTCAGAGGCGCTTGCTGAGGCTTGCGCAAAGGCCTATGAAGCAGGTGTATTGCTGGTCGCAGCAGCGGGAAATACAGGTACTTTTGAGGGGGGTGAGGTTCGCTACCCTGCACTATATCCTTCTGTAATTGCTGTTGGCGCAACCACCCCTGATGATGCAGTTTATTTCAAATCCGCAGCAGGCCCTGATATAGAGATGGTAGCACCAGGCACCGGCATCTATTCCAGTAAGGCTTATGAGAGTTATGGCCATTTAACCGGCACTTCACAGGCGGCCCCCCATGTTGCAGGCGTTGCGGCATTAATCCTATCCGCTGGACTGGATGATCTTAATGGTGACAGCGTGATTAACAATCAGGATTTAAGACTCCAGCTACAAAATGCAGCATTTGACCTTGGTGATCCTGGGAAAGATAACACCTATGGATTTGGCTTGGTTAATGCCAAGGCAGCAACAACAGAAAACCCGGCATGGGTAAGACAAAGCCAACCTGATCAAGACAAAGATGGTATTGCTGACAGCATAGACAACTGCAAATATCGCCCCAATTCTGATCAGGCAGACAGCGATGGGGATGGCATTGGGGATGTGTGCGATACTCGGGTTAGACGCAGCGTTCAAATGAGCAGTGGGGTGTTCCGTGCACGCCACTGGCAGTTAAGGCCGCAAAACTGGCTGCGTTATCGGTAGGCGCTTTAGGCGAGAAGTGCGCCTCGCCACTAATGGCCTTACGCAACAGCCATGAACGTCGCCCCTTCGGGCGCTTTGAGTTAGGTATTTCATTGCTCTCGGCTGTATTTGTTATCCGTCAATATAAAGTGGTCATTAGTTATCTTTGGCTAACATCTGTGACACCCACCTGAATAGAATATTAAACCATGAAAAACCTTAAAGTATTAATAAGTCAGAATATAACCATACTATATAAGCAGCCAGCACTTATACCGATAATTTTAGCTGCTGTATTGACCTTGCCATCTCATGCTGTGATTGCAGATACTGAAATCAAGGGGGCACAGGAAGAGCCAGCAAGAACCATGGTTGCTAAAGTGAATGGACAGCCAATCTACAAAGATCAGCTTGAAAAACGGATACGAAAGAGCATGCGGCAGGTTCGAGGCTTTGGTTTCTCTGAAAAAGAGCAAGCACTAGTAACCCGTGCCAGCCTGGAGCAAGCCTTGAATGAGGAAATTGCAGCCGAGCTTTTTTACCAGGGAGGACAGAAACTCGATATCCCTGATGCGGATAAAAAAATAGCTGAGGAGGTGGCTCGTATAAAGGCATCTCTTACTGATGAGCAACGGAAGAAATTCAGTGACGATGATATTCATAAGCACGTAAAGCGCCGCTTCTATATCAATGAATATATGGCGTTCAATGACCTGCTTAACCCGCAAGTACCGGAAGAAGAAGTCAGAGCCTATTACGAGCGCACAAAGCAAGGCTATGTTAGCAAAGAGGTTGCGGTGAACGTGCGCCACATCCTGATCAGTCTAGATAAGGATGCATCGGTTGAAGAGCAAAAGCAGGCGCGTGAGAAAATAGAGCAGGCCAGGAAGCTGATTCTTGATGGGAAGGATTTTGTAGAGGTGGTCAAAGAGTTTTCAGAAGATGCCAGTGCTTATTCCGGAGGCCTTTTGGGCTATATTAAACCCGGCTATATGCCTCCTGAATTTGATAAAGTGGCTTTCTCACTTAAACCCGGAGAGGTTAGCGGCATTGTTAAAACGAAATATGGATACCATCTGCTAAAGGTAATGGACATAAGGCCTAAAGGTACGATTAAAAGCTATAAAGCCCTAAGAGATTTTTTTGCAAAATATCTTTCAGGTGAGCTGAAAATTAAAAAAGTACCAGCCCATGCAAAGCAGATAAGAGAGCAAGCCAACATAGAGCTTTTCCCTTTAGATATAGATAATCAGAAGGCAACCGCTCCCACACAAGAGCCAAGCGCCTAATTGGCCAGCAATGTCGAACAGCCATGATTCCACAATAATGTGCTGATTAGGATCATATCTCCCCCTTCTCTCTTTTGAGGGAGAAGAGGGGTAGTCTTTTGTTAGAGCGAGCCTTGAGTTATAAACAGGGCAAACCCAATCCCTTGATTTTTATTGTTTATTTACGTCTTCTTTGGTTTCAGACAAATCAGCCATGGCAGCCTCCAGCACTTCTTTAATCTCTTTTTCTACCTGCTCCCTTGGTGTTTCATCTCCTTCATAAGTGAGAGCCTCAGCCAGCAATTTGGCTTCCTGCATTAGCTTTTCTTCTGCCGCCATTGAATCATTTTGTGGTGCCGTATCTATGGGAGCTTTGGGCTGAATAGCAATTGGCGCAGGCTCTGTCTCCTGCTTAGGTGCAGCTAAAGTTTGCTGTTTCGTAGCGACAGCTGTCTGACTTTTTTGCTGAGGCGCTTTATTTTCTGATTCGCTACAGCCAACTAAAAAAAGCGCTGTGGTAATCAATAGAGTAGTACATTTAAGTTTCATAATCACATGGCCTTGTTTTATTCTGGATTCTATAAATTCCTGAAAGTATCTGTTCTGTCTGCTGATGCTATTACAGAAGATGTAATTTTAACCTAGAAAAATCAGTTGAGCCGTAGCGAGAGCGGCTAAGGTGCTTAAGATACAGGATTTTTCTAGGTTTAAGCGATATGACATTGGAATTAAAAGCAAGGCCCCTCACTGTTCTGTGTGGGTAACCTGGCTTATGGTTTCTAATTACAGGTTGACAACAGGGGCGTCAGCCACAGGTCAATAAGAGACTCAGCTTCCAATTGCCCTTACACAAATCGTCAGAAGTGCTGCGGGGAACAGCCCTAGAGCAAGCATCAAAACCCCGTTTACAGAGAGCGCTATACGGGTATCGAGATTTCCTATTACGGGCAATACATTTTCCGCTTTATCAAAATACATAAGCTTAATAATGCGGATATAGTAGAACGCACCAATGATGGAGAAAAAGACGCCAACCAGCGCAACCCACGTCAGCTCAACACTTACCACTGCATCCAAAACAAAGAGCTTTGCCCAAAAACCGACGGTAGGAGGAACGCCAGCCATGGAGAACATGAAGAGCATCATCATTGCTGCAAACCATGGACTGCGCTCGTGGAGCCCTTTGTAATCATCAAGGTTTTCAGCCTCAAACCCTTTTTTGCTCAGCAAGATAATAATTCCAAACGCACCCAATGAGGTAACTGCATAGATGATGGCGTAAAACATTGAGGCCGAATACCCCTCTGAGGTCCCAGCCAGAATACCCATCATTATAAAACCAACGTGGGAAATTGTTGAGTAGGCCAGCATTCGCTTGATATTTGTTTGGGCAATTGCAATGACATTACCCAAAGCCATTGAGAGGATAGCCAGGATGACCAGCATTTGCTGCCAGTCCGAATGAAGAGGCAACATGCCATCTACCAGTAACCTCATAGCCAATGCAAAGGCAGCAATTTTTGGCGCGCTGCTCAGGAACTGAGCCACTGCTGTGGGAGCACCATGATAAACATCAGGCATCCACATATGGAAAGGCACTGCGCCCAATTTGAATGCCAAGCCTATAACAACAAATACCAGGCCAAAAACAAGGACAATATCTTCCATTCCGGTTCCCATGAGCGCCGTGGTAACCGTTGTAAAATTCAGTGCGCCAGTTGCGCCATAAATCATTGAGATTCCGTAAAGCAGCATGCCTGATGCGATAGCACCGAGTACAAAATATTTCATGGCTGCTTCTGAGCCGGTTTTTGAATCCCGATCAAAAGCAACAAGCGCATAAAGTGATAACGACAAAAGCTCGAGGCCAAGGTATGCGGTAAGAAAGCTCTGTGCTGAGACCATCACCATCATACCCAAAACAGCAAACAGCCCCAGAACATAGTATTCGCCTTTGAACAGGCCATGCTCAACGAGATACTCTTTAGAATAAAGAAAGGCACCTATCGTAACAATATAGATGGAGACCTTAAGCACATCGCTCATACCGTCCCGAATGTAGCTTCCATCAAATACAATCTGGGCTTCTGTCTGACCAACACTTAGGGTTATGAATATGGCAAAGACCAAGCCGACCTGGGTAAGCGCGTAGGTGAAGATACGTTGTTCATCATCTATGAAAAGATCAATCACGAGGACGAGGCAGGCTAAACTGAGAATAAAGAGCTCAGGAACAACCGGTATCAGATTGGACGCTTCAAATTGCATTGATAAATTCCGAAATCAGTACGTTGTTTAACTGGATCAAAGTTTTGAAACCTTGATATGTTCAAGCAAACTCACAACCGAGGCATCCATAACCTCAATCAATGGCGCCGGCCAAAGCCCTAACACCAATACAGCAACTGCCAAAGAACCTAAAACAATAAACTCGCGCCTATTGATATCTTGCAGATTGCGCACACTATCGTTAGCCACATTACCAAACATGACGCGTTTCACCATCCATAATGTATAGGCAGCGCCTATGATCAATGTCGTTGCGCCAAGAAATGCAAACCAGAAATTAGCCCTGAAACTGGCAAGGATAACCATAAACTCACCAACAAAGCCGGAGGTACCAGGCAACCCGGCATTGGCCATTGCGAAGAATACCATGAAGCCACCAAATACCGGCATTGTATGGATTACACCACCATAGTCTGCAATTTGGCGGCTATGCATGCGGTCATATAAAACGCCTACACAGAGAAACATTGCGGCAGAGATAAACCCGTGTGAGACCATCTGTACCATTCCACCCTCTATGCCCAAAATGGCTCCACCTGAAGCATCCGGATTTGCCGCAATCTGGAAGACGATAAAAAAGCCCAGCGTTACGAAACCCATGTGCGCAATGGATGAGTAGGCAATCAGCTTCTTCATGTCCTGCTGTACAAGTGCTACAAAACCGATATAGACAACGGCAATCAGAGACATTGCTATGACCAGCCAGTCAAGCTGCTGGCTGGCATCAGGTGTGATGGGCATGCTAAAGCGCAAAAAGCCATAGCCGCCGATCTTGAGCATGATGGCTGCAAGAATGACCGAGCCGCCTGTTGGTGCTTCAACGTGCGCATCGGGAAGCCAGGTGTGTACCGGCCACATCGGCACCTTGACTGCAAATGCCAGCAAGAAGGCAATAAAAATAAAAATCTGTTCCGTAAGCCCCAACTTAAGGTCGTGGAAAGCCAGAATCTCCATGCTCCCTGACTGGAAGTACATGTAGATCAGCGCAACCAGCATAAAGACCGAGCCAAAGAAGGTGTAGAGGAAGAACTTGATCGTCGCATAGACCCGATTGGGGCCACCCCAGATACCAATGATAAGAAACATTGGAATCAGCATTGCTTCCCAGAATACATAGAAGAGCATTGCATCAAGGGCGGCAAAGACACCCACCATCACCCCTTCCATGATCAAAAAGGCGGCCATGTACATAGCGGGTTTATATTGAATGACCTCCCATCCTGCAATAATTACAAAAATGGTGATGAAGGTAGTCAGTATGACGAGCGGCATCGAGATGCCATCTACGCCCAGATAGTATTCAATATTGAAAACAGGTATCCAGGGGGCACGCTCAACGAACTGCATCTGCGCAGTGCTTGAATCGAACCCGCAATAGAGACTGATACTTATTACAAAGGTCAAAACAGCGGTTGCCAGCGCCATCCAACGTGAAGCGTTGGAACATCTGTCTCCGATTGCGAGCAGCAGTGCACCGCCGATTATCGGCAGCCATATGGTCAAGCTCAGAATTGGCCAGTCAGCAGTCATGCGAAGCGTCCTACCTTATAATGTATATTCTTAATTGACGAACAGAGCCAGCAGCAAGAGCAGGCCAAGAATCATTGCAAAAGCGTAGTGATAGAGATAACCCGTCTGGATTTGCCGAATTATCCCGGCAAAAAAGCCGACTGAGCGCGCTGACCCATTCACAACCAGGCCATCAATCAATGTTTGATCGCCCGCTTTCCAGAGAATTTTTCCCAGCCACCGGCTGCCACCTGCAAAGACCGCCTGGTAAAGCTCATCAAAGAAATATTTCTTGTCAAGCAATGCATACAACGGCGAAGCAGCAGATTTGATTTTGTCTGCAATTTCTGGATTTTTCATGTAGATCATATAGGCCACACCCACGCCTGCTGCTGCCAGTAGTGTTGGTAGTGCAAAAAGGCCATGAAAGAAAAAGCCTATCGTGCCGTGGAATCCAATCTCCTTAAGGACATCATGCGCAGGCGCGACATGGATTACATCTTTAAACCAATCTCCAAAGACAACTCCACTGATCGTCATTCCACCAATCAAGACCGACGGTATCGCAAGCATGATCAGGGGCACAGTAACCACCTTCGGTGATTCATGCAGATGGTGCTTTGTGTGTTCATCCATTCTCTCTTCTCCATGAAAGACCATGAAGAACATTCGAAAGCTGTAGAGGGCGGTAACAAACACGCCAAGAATCACCATCAAGTAGGCATAGCCAGCTCCAGCAATCTGCGAATGATGCACCGCCTCAATGATAGAGTCCTTTGAGAAGAACCCGGAAAATCCGGGCAACCCGATCAACGCCAGTGAACCAATAAGTGAGGTCCAATATGTGATGGGCATATACTTCTTCAACCCGCCCATCTTGCGCATATCCTGCTCGTGGTGCATGGCAATGATGACTGAGCCTGCTGCCAGGAAAAGCAACGCTTTGAAAAAGGCATGCGTCATCAGGTGAAAGATGCCTGCCGCATAGGCCGAGGCACCCAGCGCCACGGTCATGTATCCAAGCTGTGACAGCGTTGAATAGGCAACGACTCGCTTGATGTCATTCTGCACCAGGCCGATCAACCCGGTAAAGAAAGCGGTCGTTGCACCAATGATCAGTATAAAGCTCAGCGCAGTCTCTGATAACTCATAGAGCGGTGACATACGCGCCACCATGAATATGCCAGCTGTCACCATGGTTGCCGCATGGATCAATGCCGATATAGGCGTTGGGCCTTCCATTGAATCTGGCAACCATACATGCAATGGTACCTGCGCTGATTTGCCCATGGCGCCCACAAAGAGCAGGATGCAGATCACCGTCATCAAAGACCATGATGTATCACCCCAGATCTGTATCTGGGTATTTGCAAGTTCCGGCGCTTTAGCAAAGACCTCTGCGTAATCAACTGTATTGAAATACATGGCGACCGCTGCAATACCGAGCAAAAATCCGAAATCGCCCACACGATTGACGAGAAAGGCCTTCATATTGGCAAAGATTGCTGTCTCCCGATTAGACCAGAAACCGATCAGGAGATAGGAGACGAGTCCGACGGCCTCCCATCCGAAAAACAGCTGCATAAAGTTATTGGACATTACCAATAGCAGCATGGAAAAGGTAAACAGCGAGATGTAACTAAAAAAGCGTTGATAGCTATTGGTGCCTGCTCTGCTTCCTGCGGGCCAATTCTCCTCATCATGGGCCATGTAACCAATCGTGTAGATATGCACGCAAAATGACACGAAGGTAACAACCGCCATCATCATTGCCGTTAGCGAGTCAACCAGAAAGCCGACCTCAAATGTAATTCCGTCACTGATCATCCATGTGTAGACAGAGCCGTTAAAGACCTCGCGATGCCCAGATATAAAGCCCAGCAATACAATAATAGAGAGGAACGCAGATATGCCGACACCCACGCTTGTCACCCAATGTGCGCCAGCGCGGCCTATCCTGGCGCCCCAAAAGCCGGCGATAATCGCACCGACCAGCGGTGTAAAGGCAATGGCAAGATAAATCTTTTCCATAGTTCGCTTCTTCTATATCAAGTCAGGGGTACGCTGCTACCCTTTGAGGGCATCAAGATCCGCTACGTTTATTGTGCGTCGGTTACGGAACAAAACGATCAAAATAGCTAATCCGATAGCTGCCTCAGCCGCTGCAACCGTAAGGATAAAAAAGACAAATACCTGCCCCGCACTGTCGTCAAGGAATCTTGAAAACGCTATAAAATTCATGTTTACAGCTAACAACATCAACTCCACACACATGAGAATGATGATGACGTTTTTACGGTTTAAGAAAATCCCTGCAATACTCAGCGAGAAAAGAATCGCGCCCAGCATGAGATAGTCGGAGAGTGCGATCATTTCGCCTCCTGTTTTATTTCAGATGCCATCTTTACCACCCGGATACGATCCGTGCCTTTGGTAACCTTCACCTGTTCTGATGGATCAAGCGACTTGTTGTCCGGGCGCTTGCGCATCGTTAATCCGATCGCAGCGATGATGCCAACCAGCAGGATCACGGCTGCGATCTCCACCGGGTACATGTAGACCGTGTAGAGCACCCGGCCTAACTCTTCTGTATTGCTGTAATCAGCCGGATGTGGCGCAGGCATGGCAAACTTGTCGAGTCCGAAGTACTGCGGCCCCACTATCAGAAACATCTCAAAGGCCATTGTTCCCGCGACAATCAAGCCGACCGGCATCATCTTGACAAAACCGGCTCGCATTGCCGCTTTATCTGTATCAAGCATCATGACCACAAACAGGAAGAGCACCATGACGGCACCAACGTATACAAGCACGAGTACAATCGCCAGAAATTCCGCCTCCAGCAGCATCCATAAGATCGCGCTGGTAAAGAAGGCAAGCACCAGGAAGAGCGCTGAATGCACAGGGTCGCGCCGGGTGATAACCATAGTGGCTGAAAGCACCAGAATCACGGAGAACACATAAAAAAGTATCTTTTCGAACGTCATTGGTTATTCCAGACGGTTTTCTTGCTTGTCATAGCTATTCAGGTTGCCTATCAACGATAGGGGGCCTGAGCCTCAAGGTCCTTTGCGAGTTGGACTTCATGCTTATCACCATGAGCCAGCAGCTGCTCCTTGGTCATAATATTCTCGCCCCTGTTCTCAAAACAGTATTCATAAGTACGCGATTCAACGATCGCATCCACCGGGCATGACTCTTCACAATAGCCGCAAAATATGCATTTGAAGAGGTCAATCTCATACCGTGTCGTGCGACGCGAACCATCTTCACGAGGTGCGGCCTCAATAGTGATCGCCAGTGCGGGACAGGTCGCCTCGCACAGCTTGCAGGCTATGCAGCGCTCTTCACCATTTTCATAGCGCCGCTGCGCATGCAATCCGCGAAAACGCGGCGACATTGGAGCCCTCTCTTCAGGATACTGAATAGTAAACTTCTTGGCGCACAGGTATCGACCTGTCAGCTGCAAGCCTTTTAAGAGCTCAAGAAGAAACAGGCTCCGGATGTAGTCAATAAAAACCTTCATCGGTTATTTCGCCCTATTTAAACAACGACCGCAAAACCCGCCACCACAATCCAGACAATGGTAATGGGGATAAATATCTTCCAGCCCAGACGCATAATCTGGTCATACCGGTAACGTGGAAAAGTCGCGCGGAACCAGAGAAACAGGAAGGCCACAACCAGGGTTTTTAACAACAGCCAGATGAACCCCGGGATCCAGTCAAAGATGGCGCCTAATATGGGAACGCCATGAAAAGGCGATAGCCAGCCACCAAGAAACATGATCGCAGTGAGCGCAGATATCAGGATCATGTTGGCATATTCAGCCAGGAAGAAGACCGCAAAGGTCATGCCGGAGTATTCCACATGGAAACCGGCCACAATCTCTGATTCACCTTCAGCCACATCAAATGGCGCACGGTTCGTCTCAGCAACACCTGAAACAAAGTAGATTATAAAGATCGGAAAAAGCGGCAGCCAAAACCAGTTGAAGAACCCCCAGCTGCCCTGCTGTGCCATCACAATTTCACCGAGATTCAGACTGCCCGATGCAATCAATACAACAACCAGTGAAAAGCCCATTGCGATCTCATAGGCCACAACCTGCGCACCAAGCCTTACGGCACTCAGGAAGGCGTATTTGGAATTGGACGCCCAGCCGGCAATGATCACGCCGTAAACGCCAATCGAGGTCAATGCCAACAGATAGAGGAGGCCGGCATTAATATCGGCCAAAACCACCCCTTCATCGAATGGGAAAACGGCCCATGCGGCAAGTGCAGGCCCAATCGAGAGCATCGGCGCAAGCAAAAACAGGGTTTTATTGGCAGATCTTGGAAGTATGATCTCCTTGCACATCAGCTTCATTGCATCAGCAATAGGCTGTAGCGAGCCTCTGGGGCCAACCCGGTTTGGGCCGATACGCACCTGCATGTAACTGATTACTTTGCGCTCTGCCAGCGTGTAGTAGGCAACGCAAAGCATCAGCGGCAGCACAATGGCTACGATCTTTACAACTATCCAGAGAATATCCAAGAAAAGATCCATCGAATCACACCTTCTCCAGGGAGAGTTCCCCGAATTGATCACCCAAAGATTCACTGCCCGGCACGGCGGCGGGAACCCAAACACAGCCGTCTGGTATATTGGCATCTACTTTCAAAACCATTTCGGCTCGACCTTCACCCTGTACGACAGCGACTTTCTCCCCATCTAAGAGTCCGGCATCCGCTGCTACTGACGGATTGACACGGGCAACTGCCGCATCCCGCGCCTCTTCTGTTTCTTGCAGTGAAGCTGCGCGACGAACCAGAGCATCCGCTGCATAGATAGGCGTCTCGCCAATACGCGCAAGGCCTGTTACGGCAGATCGTATCTTGCCCTTTGCTGCACCCAGGCTTGCAACCTGTAGCTCTCCGCCATGGGCGCCACGAAGTTCATCGAGTATCTCTTCTGAACTGCTGTAATCAAAACCGCTGATATCCATCAGGTTTCCAAGTACGCGGAGTATCTTCCAGCCCGGACGCGACTCACCAGCAGGCCCGGTTGTTCCAGAAAAGCTCTGCCACCTGCCCTCTGCATTCACAAACGAACCCGAGGTTTCACCAAAGGCAGCCATTGGCAACATGACGCTGGCTGTCTCTTCCAGGCAGGGGCTCCGGTATGCTGTTATCGCGACAACCGTCTCGGCACCGCTCATCGCCGCACGTGCAAGCGCTGGATTATTGATATCCAGGCCCGGCTCGATGCCAAGCAGCAGATAGCCTTTGCGTGGATTCTCCAGCATGGCGTGTGCATTGAGCCCTTTATTCGGAATAGCACCAACGACAGCAGCGCCAACACTGTTTGCAGCCATTGGAATGACGCCAACGAATGCATCGGCAGCCTTTGCAATGACAGAGGCCAAACCGTAGAGAATGGTAAAATCAGGATGTGACTGGGCAATGTTCCCCAACAGTATGACGGTGGACTTTGAGCACTTAAGCCCTTCTGCGACGGCTTTATGCTCATCAGTGACTTCAATCTGCTCTGTCAGATGGTGGGAACCACCTGCAGCTTCCGCAATGGCCGCCAGGTTGCGAACCATTCCAGCCGGGTCGCTAACCATCTGGGCAGCATCGAAGTGAAGATCCAGCTGAAGCGGGTTTACAAGCTGTATCTTTGCACCCTTCAGTGCTGCCTTGCGCACACGGTGCGCCAGCAGCGGCTGGTCTTTTCTTATATTTGAGCCAATCAGCAGCGCTGAATCCACATCCTCAAGCGATGCAATGGATTGACCCAACCAGGGCACAGCGCGGCTATTGCCTCGAAAATCCTCCTGTCGCAGGCGATAGTCAATATTCGGACTCCCCAGCCCTTCCGTGATTTTTTGCGCCAGCGCAATCTCTTCCAGTGTTGCAGTGGGCGAGACCAGGGTTCCAATCTGATCAGCATCGGCCGAAGCGATCTCTCTTAGCCCTGATGCAGCCGTCTCCAGCGCCTCCTCCCAGCTCGTCTCTACCCACTCACCATCCTTTTTAATCAGCGGCTGAGTAAGCCGCTCTTCACTCTTGATCCCTTCGTAGCTGAAACGGTCACGGTCAGAAAGCCAAACCTCATTGATGGCATCATTTGAGTGAGGGTGAACGCGCATCACCTCACCGCGGCGCGTATGGATCTGGATGTTTGAACCAACAGAATCATGCGGCGCAACGCCGGTGTGGCGCGTCAGCTCCCAGGCGCGGGCGCGGTATTGAAAGGGCTTTGAGGTCAATGCACCCACTGGGCAGAGGTCAATCACATTGCCAGAGAGTTCGGAGTTGATATTGTGTGCAACAAAGGTGCCGATGGTCATGTGTTCGCCACGACCTGTTGCACCCATTTCGCGCATACCTGCAACCTCGTCACCGAAGCGAACACAGCGCGTGCAATGAATGCAGCGGGTCATATCAGTGGCAATCAATGGGCCAATGTTGTTTTCAGGGATAACCCTTTTACCTTCCACAAAACGGGTAACATCACTGCCATAGCCCATTGCCACATCTTGCAGCTCACACTCGCCACCCTGATCACAGACCGGGCAATCAAGGGGATGGTTGATCAGAAGAAATTCCATTGTCGCTTTTTGGGCAGCAAGCGCCATGGGGGAGCGCGTCTGCACCACCATGCCATCCATCACCTGTGTTGCACAGGCAGGGATAGGCTTGGGCACCTTGGCGACCTCAACCAGACACATGCGGCAGCTGGCCGCAATTGATAATTTGTCGTGGTAACAGAAGCGAGGAATATTGATGCCCGCCGCATCGGTTACATCAATGAGCAACGCACCTGCTTTTGTCTCCAGGGGCTGGCCGTCAACCTCAATCGTTATGGTTTTTTCTTCACTCATCGTGTCGTCTCTAATCGTTCACAAAGCCGGCTCAGGCACCTGTGCCTGCCATGCATTTTTTGTGATCGATGTGATACTGAAATTCGTCTTGATAGTAACGCAGCATACCCGCAACAGGCATCGCAGCGGCGTCTCCCAAGGCGCAGATGGTTTTACCACGGATGCGATTCTGTACATCCATTAGCAGATCAATATCCTCCGGGCGGCCTTGTCCATTTTCGATGCGGTGAACGATACGGTAGAGCCAGCCTGTCCCCTCCCGACATGGCGTGCATTGACCGCAGGACTCTTCATGATAAAAGTACCCCATACGATCCAGAACCTTGACCATGCAGGTCGATTCATCCATAACGATGACAGCGCCAGAACCCAGCATTGAACCCGCCTTGGCGATAGCATCATAATCCATCGTCAGATCCATCATGATCTCACCCGGAATGACCGGCGACGAGGAGCCACCTGGTATTACCGCTTTAATCTTGCTTCCGTCCCGCATGCCACCTGCCAGCTCGAAAAGCTCGCTGAAGGGGGTGCCCATGGGCAGCTCGAAAACACCTGGATTTTTAACGTGCCCGGAGATGGAGAAGAGTTTGCTTCCACCACTGTTCTCCACACCGATGTCGCGAAACCGCTCTGCACCTTCGCGCAATATGGTGGGCACACTGGCCAGCGTCTCGGTATTATTTATGACGGTGGGGCAACCATAGAGGCCAACATGTGCGGGGAATGGGGGCTTGTAACGCGGCTGCCCTTTTTTGCCTTCAATGGACTCAAGCAGCGCGGTCTCCTCACCGCATACATAGGCGCCACCGCCCAGGTGCACATTGAGTTCACAATCAAAGCCTGACCCCAGGATGTTTTTACCAACGAACCCGGCAGCACGCGCCTGGTCAATGGCATTCTGGAAACGCTCGTAGGGTTCCCAGAACTCACCCCGAATATAGTTGTAGGCGCGATGCGCATCGATCACGTAGCTGGCAATCAGCATCCCTTCGACCAGCGCATGTGGGTTATAACGCAGGATATCACGATCCTTAAATGTGCCCGGCTCACCTTCGTCAGAGTTGCAGACCAGATATTTATCACCCGGTGCGCTGCGATTTATGAAGCTCCACTTGAGACCTGTAGGGAAACCGGCTCCACCACGCCCACGCAGCCCGGATGTTTTCATCCCGTCAATGATCTCTGCGGGTGGCGTTTTTTCGGTCAGTATCCTGGTCAGAATCTCATAGCCGCCACGACTGCGATACTGTTCAATATCCCAGAGATTATCCAGATCGCGGTTTTTAAATATGACTTCGTTGGCCATCTGCGTTACTCCAGCTCGTCCAGGATCGAATCAAGCCTTTCAGGCGTGAGGTTCTCGTAATATTTACGCCCAACCTGCATCATGGGCGCACCACCACAAGCCCCTAAACACTCCACCTCTTTAAGGGAGTAACGACCATCTTCGGTGACCTCTCCAAACTTGATACCCAGTCGGTTGTTCAGATGCTCAACGATCTGGTCAGAGTTGTTGATCATGCATGAGATATTGGTGCAGACACAGAGCTTGTTTCTGCCAACAGGTTTATGCTCATACATGGAGTAGAAGGTTGCAACCTCATAGATTGCAATGGGCGGCAGATCCAGATATGCCGCCACTTCATCCATGCTCTCCTGAGTTAGCCATCCGCCATTGGCATCCTGAACGATGCGCAGTGCAGCCATCGCAGCCGACTGTGATTCACCCTCAGGATATTTGGCGATCTCGTGATCTATTTCAGCCCGTATTTCGGGCGTAAACAGCTCGTTTCTGTTTTTTATCTCAAGCGCGCTCATATGTTTGTCTTAGCGGTCAATTTCACCGAATACAACGTCCATGGTGCCAATCAAGGCAACCACGTCAGCCAGCATGTGCCCTTTGGCCATCTCATCCATCGCCATAAGATGCGCAAACCCGGGGGCCCTCAGTTTGAGCCGGTAAGGTTTGTTTGCGCCATCGGAGATGATATAGACACCAAACTCACCCTTGGATGCCTCAACAGCTGCATAGACCTCTCCCGGCGGGGTGCAGTAGCCTTCACTGAAAAGTTTGAAGTGGTGGATCAGCCCCTCCATGTCACTCTTCATGGCTGCTCTTTTTGGAGGGGCAATCTTATGGTTTTCCACCATCACCGGGCCTGGGTTTTCGCGCAGCCAATCGACGCACTGCCTGATGATGCGGTTGGACTGGCGAATCTCCTCTACGCGCACCAGATAGCGATCATAGCAATCGCCGTTCAGACCCACGGGGATATCAAAATCAACCTTGTCATAGGCGGCATAGGGCTGTTTTTTGCGGAGATCCCACTCGACTCCCGACCCGCGCAGCATCGGCCCGGTAAATCCCAGCGCTTTGGCACGGTCCGCAGTCACGACACCTATGCCTACGGTGCGCTGCTTCCAGATCCGGTTTTCAGTGAGCAGGGTCTCATACTCATCAACGCAGCCCGGAAAACGGTCCGTGAAGTCTTCAATAAAATCGAGCAGTGAACCCTGGCGGTTTTCATTCAGCCGGTCAAGTTCGCTTTTATCACGCTTCAAATCGCTTGCGGCGAAGCGAGGCATCTCATCCGGCAGGTCGCGGTAAACGCCACCAACACGGTAGTAGGCTGCATGCATGCGCGCACCTGAGACGGCCTCATAGCAATCCATCAGGTCTTCACGTTCGCGGAAGCAGTAGAGAAATACCGTCATTGCACCGATATCAAGTGCATGCGTACCCAGCCACATCATGTGGTTCAGGATGCGGGTAATCTCATCGAACATGGTTCGAATATATTGCGCACGTATCGGGGCTTCGATCCCTAACAGCTTCTCCACGGCAAGAACATAGGCATGTTCATTCTGCATCATGGAGACATAATCCAGGCGATCCATGTAGGGGATGCTCTGGTTATAGGGCTTGGTCTCTGCCAGCTTTTCGGTGCCGCGGTGCAGCAGGCCGATGTGCGGGTCAGAGCGCTCGATGACTTCGCCATCCATCTCCAGCACAAGGCGCAGTACGCCGTGTGCGGAGGGGTGTTGTGGACCAAAGTTCAGTGTGTAGTTACGAATCTCAGGCATTGGCTGCGTTCGCTAGTTTGATTCTTCGTTCATGTAGCGGTTATCGTCTCGAATCACTCTTGGCACCAGTGTGCGGGATTCGATGGATACAGGTTCATAGATGACGCGCCCCTTCTCTGGGTCGTAACGCATCTCCAGATGTCCTGAAAGTGGAAAATCCTTGCGGAATGGATGGCCTACGAATCCATAGTCTGTAAGAATGCGGCGCAGATCAGGGTGCCCTTCAAACAGTATCCCATACAGATCAAAGGCCTCCCTTTCAAACCAGTCAGCAACAGGCCATACAGAAATGACGGACCCAACGATTGGCTGCTCACTGTCCAGATAGCTTTTAACACGCAGCCGGACATTGTTCTCTATCGAAAGCAGGTGATAGACGACTGCAAACCTGTCTGCTTTTTGCGCATCAATCTCTGCATCGCGGTTTACGCCGCGGCCAAAACCTGTCGATGATGCGCTATTGGTCTCCCATTCGACCTGACCATAGGTTGAATAGTCAACGCCACACAGGTCTATCAGCTGTTCAAAACCGAAGACCGGGGCTTGACCGTATAACTCAAAGAGGGTATCCAGCAGATCTTCGCGAGGAACAGTCATTGTGACCTCGCCAAAATCCTGCTCAATCGTATAGCCCTTTTCTTCAAAGGCCGTTTTCAGCGCATCTACCAGTTTTGCGACTCGCTGTTCAGGTGTGATCATGGCAGTGGCGCTCATAATCAGGCCTGACGCGCTATGGTTGAGGTTCGGCGGATCTTGTTTTGCAGCTGCAAAATACCGTAGAGCAGCGCTTCAGCCGTTGGCGGGCAGCCAGGCACATAGATATCCACCGGGACAACACGGTCACAACCACGCACAACGGCATACGAGTAGTGGTAATAACCGCCGCCGTTCGCACAAGAGCCCATTGAAATGACCCAGCGTGGCTCTGCCATCTGGTCATAGACCTTGCGCAGCGCCGGGGCCATTTTGTTGACCAGTGTTCCGGCAACAATCATCACGTCGGATTGGCGGGGGCTGGGGCGAAAGATGATCCCGAAACGATCCATATCATAGCGCGATGCGGCGGCATGCATCATCTCAACTGCGCAGCACGCAAGACCAAAGGTCATTGGCCACAGCGAGCCGGTGCGCGCCCAGTTCATGAGTTTATCGGCGTTGGTTGTAATGACGCCCTCTTCAAAAATGCCTTCTATTCCCATTCCAGCGCACCCTTCTTCCACTCGTAAATAAAGCCAATGGTCAGAACCGCCAGGAACACCATCATTACAAGATAGCCAACCATGCCAATCTCATCGAGCACGACGGCCCAGGGAAAGAAAAAGGCAATTTCCAGGTCAAAAATAATAAAGAGGATAGCAACCAGATAGTAACGCACGTCAAACTTTATCCGCGCATCTTCGAACGCCTCAAAGCCGCACTCGTAGGGAGACTCTTTTTCATCGTCTGGTTTTCTTGTGCCAAGGACAAACCCGAGGCCTACCATGACCATGCCGATCACGGCAGCAAGAATCATGAAAACCAGTACGGGCAGATAATTTTCAAGCATTGCTTTTTAGCCCTCCCCCAATCGGGTTATTTGAATCTTTAGATTCCCGATTTAATTCAATGAGGCACGCAGTCTAGTGCATGATGATAATTCATGTCAAGCAAAAGGTTTCAGTCAAATACCTTTACAATCAATAGGTTATCTTTTTTTGCCCGCAAAAAAAATCGGTATTGCCGTAATCAGCAATACCGATTTTAACCATTGGTGCCGATGGCCGGACTTGAACCGGCACGGCTCGCGCCACCGCCCCCTCAAGACGGCGTGTCTACCAATTTCACCACATCGGCAATTCTGTTTTTACTGCTGTTTTAAAACGCTAACGCCAAACCACGAACAGCAATTACTGCTCTGGAACAACCGGGATCTCGCTTCCGCCAGCACTCTCAGCTGGCATTTCAGGGGTTGCAGGCACTTCGCTGACAGGCACTGGCACCTCCTGCGTAATTGGTACAGCATCGCTTCCCATCAGGCTTGGCTGCTCAGTACCCTGCATCGCAAAGTAGGCCAGTGCCAGGCTGGTAACAAAAAAGAGCGTCGCCAGCACCGCTGTAGCACGGGTGAGGAATGACCCTGACCCCTGCGAGCCAAATACCGTCGATGATGCACCGCTTCCAAAGGCAGCGCCTGCATCGGCGCCCTTGCCATGCTGTATTAAAACCAGCCCGATCAAGCCAATGGCCAGTATAAGGTGAACAGCAACCAAAATTGTCTGCATTCGTAATCCCGGTAAATTTCAATAAAAACTAGTTTGCGGCCTTGCAGATTGCCAGGAACTCATCAGCCTTCAGGGCTGCGCCACCAATCAGACCACCATCAATATCACTCTGCGCCATCAACTCTTCTGCATTTCCCGGCTTCATACTGCCGCCGTAGAGGATGCGCAGCCCTTCAGCCGTTGCAGTATCATGCTGCGCCACCTGGGCACGGATGAAGGCGTGTACCGCCTGAGCCTGCTCTGGCGATGCTGTCATCCCCGTCCCAATGGCCCAGACCGGCTCGTAGGCAACCACCGCATCGTCCAAGGCAGCCACGCCCTCCCGGTCGATCACTGCGGCCAGCTGGTCGCCGACTATCCTTTCCGTGACCCCCTGCTGCCGCTCTTCAAGGGTCTCGCCTACGCAGAGGAGAGGGATAAGCCCGGCCTCCCGTGCAACAGCAAACTTCTTTGCCACCAGCGCGTTGTCCTCGCCATAGAGCGTACGCCGCTCTGAGTGGCCAACCAGGACGTATTTGCAGCCAAAATCCAGCAGCATGGATGCGGATATTTCGCCGGTAAAGGCGCCGCCCGTCTCCGCGGAGAGATTCTGCCCACCCCAGGCAATGGGGGAGCCATTTAGCTGCGCCTGCGCCTCTGGAATGAGGATATAGGGCGGACAAACCGCCACTTCTGCACGAGTCACCTCTGCTATCCCTGCCTTAATCCCTGCCAGCAGCTCTCTGGTGCTTGCCAGCGAGCCATTCAATTTCCAGTTTCCGGCGACTAGTGGTTGACGCATATACCTTCTCTCTCTCAATGGAAAAAGAGCGCGCTAGCTTACCGGCCAATGCGCTCAAAATCAATGTGGAATTCACCTGAGGTGCTCGCGAAGCGCCGCAGGCGGCCCCTGGCACCAACAGCCGGCGCTTCAGGCGAGGCAGAAATTGGCGATAAAGCGGGGTTTACACGCAGTAAACGGGCGTTTTGAGCCGATTCTTAATCGGCCTGCGGAGATTTGCAGGCAACTCACCTTATTGCAACCAGCTCTTTTACTCTGTCTGCCAGTTGGTCGGCCAAACGGGAAACCTGCTGTGCATTGCGCCCTTCAACCATAACGCGGATCAGTGGCTCTGTACCCGATGGGCGCAGCAGTACACGGCCCTGCCCATTCAGTTCAACCTCAACGGCTATAACGGCCTCTTTCAGTGCCGGCAGTGCCATAACGCTACCGCTCTCTTCCACCCTGACATTGAGCAGCACCTGCGGGCACTTCTCAACACCTGCCCCAAGCTCACGCAGCGGCTTTCCGCTTTTATGTATCTCGGCCAGTACCTGTAGTGCAGCCACGATGCCGTCACCTGTGGTGGTGCGATCCAGGCAGATAATATGGCCTGATGGCTCGCCACCAATGGCCCAATCTTTCTGTTGCAGCCGCTCCAGGATATAGCGGTCACCCACACTGACGCGCTCAAACCCTATCCCGCACTCTTTCAATGCAAGTTCAAGCCCAAGGTTCGACATCACCGTGCCGACCACCGAGCCGTTCAGCCCTCCATTTTCCTGCCGTGACTGGGCGATAATATAGAGCAGGTCGTCCCCATCAAGGATATTGCCCCGGTCATCGACCATAATGAGGCGGTCGCCATCCCCATCCAGGCCAACACCGAGATCCGCACCTGTCTCAAGCACTGTCGCCACCAGCAGATCGGGGCTGGTCGACCCCACGCCGGCATTGATGTTGACCCCGTCGGGTTCTACGCCAATGGTAATAACCTCGGCACCCAGCTCATCAAACACAAAGGGGGCAACGTGGTAGGTTGCGCCATGGGCACAGTCAACCACTATCTTCAGGCCGCTGAAACTCATTGTGGACGGGATGGTGCTTTTACAAAATTCAATATAACGGCCAGCAGCATCGTTCACCCGGTCTGCCTTGCCCAGGTCTGCAGAGCCAACCGTAACCATTTGGCTCGATAGCTCATGCTCAATAGCCAGTTCAACCTCATCCGGCAGCTTGCGCCCCTGTGCAGAAAAAAACTTGATGCCATTGTCCTGATGTGGATTGTGGGAGGCGCTGATTACGATACCGGCTTGCGCATGCAGGGTTCGGGTAAGGTAGGCGATACCGGGGGTTGGCATCGGGCCAAGCAGGCGGGTATTGACTCCAGCCGCCACTAACCCAGCCTCTAAAGCCGATTCAAACATGTAGCCTGATATGCGGGTATCCTTGCCGATCAGAACGCTGCTGTTATTGCCTTTGCCCAGTACGCGGCCAGCAGCCCACCCCAGCTTCAGTACAAAATCGGGGGTGATGTAACCCTTTCCAACCTGTCCACGGATGCCATCTGTTCCAAAATATTTTCGATCCACTCCATCCTCCTCAATCATTGGCAGGAAGCCTGTCCCATCTTATTATTTCAAAAGAGCTGCCGAGAGAGCCAGGGCATCAACCGTTGGCTTGACATCGTGCGTTCTGATGATGCGTGCTCCGCGTTCAGCAGCCAATACCGCTGCGGCCAGGCTGCCATACATGCGATTGTTGACGGGTTCATCCAGCAGCGCCCCTATCATGGATTTCCTGGAGAGGCCAACCAGCAGGGGCAGGTTCAGCTCAGCTATCTTCTGCAGGTCCCGCAGCAATGCCAGATTATGCTCCAGGGTTTTGCCAAATCCAAAACCGGGGTCAACCAACAGGCGGCTGTGTGAAATTCCTGCCGATATGCAGCAGTCAATGCGTTGTGCCAAAAATGCTTTGACTTCAGATACCACATCACTATAGCGTGGACTCTTCTGCATGGTGCGCGGCTCTCCCTGCATATGCATCAGGCACACCGGCACATTCAGATCGGCTACAGCCGCTACTGCGCCCGGGGCTTGCAGCGCCATGACATCATTAACCAGACCGGCTCCCGCAGCAACTGCCGACCTCATTATATTTGGCTTGCTGGTATCAACGGAGATGGGTACGGAGAGATCGCGTGCAATGCCTTCAATGACGGGCATCACACGATCCAGCTCTTCCGTTTCCGAGACTGTCGGGGCGCCTGGCCGGGTTGATTCTCCCCCCACATCAATGATTGCCGCACCCTCCTCCACCATTCGATAAGCCTGCTCTACTGCTAAATCGACTGATAAAAAATCACCCCCGTCCGAAAAGGAGTCGGGGGTGATGTTAAGGATGCCCATTACTCTGGGCTGGGAGAGATCAAGCTGTTTGCCTGCGCAGTCAATAATAGACATTGCATCCACTACTCAAAAAGAGCCGGCAGCCCAGATCTTAGTGCTGACTCGCTGGACCCCCTATAGTATCTTCACCTTTCTTCTCTTTTGGCTCATCCTCAACGGTTGCCGTTCCGGTGTCTCCAGATTTTGGCTCTGGCTCATCCCAATCTTCCGGCGGACGCGGAGGTCTGCCATTCATGATGTCATCAATCTGATCTGCATCTATGGTCTCGTATTTGATCAGCGCATCAGCCATTGCATGGAGTATTGCAATACGCTCCGTCAGCATGGTGTATGAACGCTGATAGTTGCGGTCAATCAATGCCCGGATCTCACTGTCAATGATGTGCGCCGTGTCATCTGATACGTTTTTATGCTGGGTCACGGAGCGACCGAGAAAAACCTCCTCCTCATCTTCGCTGTACATCAGTGGCCCCAGTTTCTCAGAGAGCCCCCATTTGGTCACCATGTTGCGCGCAATCTCTGTAGCACGCTTGATATCGTTGGAGGCTCCTGTTGTAACGCTCTCGGAGCCAAAGACCAGTTCCTCCGCAACACGTCCACCAAACAGGCTGGAGATCTGGCTCTCCAGCTGCTCTTTGCTCATGCTGTAGCGATCCTCTTCCGGCAGAAACAGGGTGACGCCCAGGGCGCGTCCACGAGGAATGATGCTCACCTTGTAGACGGGGTCATGCCGTGGCACCAGGCGCCCGATAATGGCATGTCCGGCCTCATGATAGGCGGTCAGTTTCTTCTCGTCGTCACTCATCGCCATGGAGCGCCGTTCCGCACCCATCATGATCTTGTCCTTGGCCTTTTCCAGATCTTCCATATCCACTTCACGCTTGTTGGCTCGTGCGGCAAACAGCGCGGCCTCATTGACCAGGTTGGCAAGATCCGCCCCGGAAAACCCTGGGGTACCTCGGGCGATCAGCGAAGCCTTGGCGCTTTCGGCCATCGGCACCTTGCGCATGTGAACCTTTAAAATCTGCTCGCGGCCACGAATATCCGGTAGCGGAACCACAACCTGGCGGTCAAAACGGCCAGGGCGCAGCAGCGCGGGATCCAGCACATCAGGGCGGTTGGTGGCGGCAATGACGATGACGCCTTCACTGCCCTCAAAACCATCCATCTCAACCAGCAGCTGATTCAGGGTCTGCTCACGCTCATCGTGCCCACCGCCCAGGCCTGCGCCGCGGTGCCTGCCAACCGCATCAATTTCATCGATAAAGATGATGCAGGGGGCATGTTTTTTGGCCTGCTCAAACATATCACGCACACGCGAAGCGCCCACACCGACAAACATCTCGACAAAGTCCGAGCCGGAGATGGTAAAGAACGGCACCTTGGCTTCACCCGCGATGGCCCTGGCCAGCAGGGTTTTGCCTGTGCCTGGTGAGCCGACCATCAGTACACCGCGGGGAATCTTGCCACCCAGCTTCTGGAACTTCGATGGGTCCCGGAGAAAATCGACCATCTCAGAGACCTCTTCTTTGGCCTCTTCAACGCCTGCGACATCACTGAATGTCACCTTTATCTGATCTTCGCTCAGCAAGCGGGCGCGGCTTTTTCCAAAGGACATCGCCCCCCGGCCACCCGCACCGCCCTGCATCTGGCGCATGAAGAAGATCCACAGCCCGATGAGGATAAAGAGAGGGAACCAGTTGATCAGGATAGACATCAAGAGTGAAGGCGGCTCTGGCGGCTTGGCAATGATCTTTACACCGCTGTTAAGCAGATCGCCTATAAGCCCTTCATCTTCGGGTGAGTAGGTTGTGAACGCAGCTCCGCTGGTGTCAACCCCTTCAATCTGGCGGCCGTTGATGACCACTTCGCTGATGGTTCCGCGATTTACCTCCTCAATAAACTGGGAGTAAGGCATGGGCAGTGCTGCCGCCTTCTCTGGTGTGAAATTATTGAAGACAGACATCAGGACGATTGCGATAACCACCCACAGAACCAGATTTTTTACCATATCATTCAAAAGGATACCCTCGTTTTACCCAATTAGAGATGCACAGCGGCCTCGCCAATCGGCTCGATTTTTTGCTAAATGCCAGCTAACACTACTATATATTGATGTTCTGTGCGACCAGATAGACCTCGCGGCTTTTGGATCTGGAGGCGCCGGGTTTTCTGGTTACCACTTTTTTAAAGCTGTGGCGCAACGCCCTGAAATAGTCGTCATAACCCTCTCCCTGAAAGGCCTTTACCACCAATCCGCCGCCAGGCCTGAGTATCTGTTTTGCAAAATCCAGTGCCAATTCACACAGATACATGGCCCGTGGCTGATCCACCACCACCATGCCACTGACGTTGGGCGCCATATCGGAGATTACAAGGTCAGCCGGCCGACCTTCAAGCATCTGGGTCAATGCCTGCAGCGGCTCATCTTCGCGGAAGTCTCCTTGTATGAACTCAATACCCGGCAGGGGTTCCATCTCAAGGATATCCAGTGCAATAACGCGGCCTTTAGCGCCGACAAGTCGTTTGGCGATCTGGCTCCAGCCGCCCGGAGCCGCGCCAAGATCCACCACCGTCTGACCCGGCTTCAGGAGCCTGTCACGCTCCTGGATCTCTAACAGCTTATAGGCAGCGCGGGAGCGATACCCCTCTTGCCGGGCCTTTTTGACATACTCATCCTTGAAGTGGCGCTCCAGCCACTGGCGGCTGCTTTTACTGCGCCTGCTCACACGTAGCGTATCTCCAGAACCTCAAGCTCCCTGACACCGCCAGGGGCCTGAAATGAGGCGATATCACCTTCAGATTTGCCAATGAGCGAGCGTGCAATCGGGGAGGTGACAGAGATACGGCCTGCTTTGATATCTGCCTCATCCTCGCCAACGATCTGATAGGTAAACTCTTCACCTGTATTCTCGTCAGAGACATAGACCGTTGCGCCGAAGACCACCTTGCCGCCAGCATCCAGCGTGGTGACATCTATGATCTGCGCATGCGAGAGTTTGCCCTCGATATCCTTGATGCGCCCCTCTATAAACCCCTGCTCCTCTCTGGCCGCATGGTACTCTGCGTTCTCTTTCAGATCACCGTGGGCGCGCGCCTCTGCAATCGCTTGAATCACCTTGGGGCGGGCAACTGACTTCAGCTCTGCGAGTTCACTGCGCAGCGCCTCTGCGCCACGTACAGTGAGTGGTACCTTGCTCATTGTGCTATATCCTCAATAGTCTCCTGTTCTGATAATGCAGAACTTCAAGACGGTGTGGGGTTAGTAAAAATCCTGTAGACGGTTGACGTCAGCAGCTTCAAGTTCTTTCAGGGCCAGGCAGCTTGCCTCTGCGCCTGCAATGGTTGTGGTGTAGCTCACCTTGCGTTGCAAAGCGGCACCCCTGATTGAGGCGGAATCTTCCAGCGCCTTTTTGCCCTCGGTGGTATTGATAATCAGGTCAAATTGATCATTCTTGATCATATCCACGACGTGCGGCCGGCCTTCGCCTACCTTATTGACAAGCTCGCAATCGATGCCGGCAGCCCGCACCACTCTGGCTGTTCCAGCGGTGCCGATAAGATCAAAGCCCTGCTCCTTCAACAACCTGGCAACCTTCACGGCCCGCTCTTTATCTGCATCACGCACGCTCAGCAGCGCCCGGCCTGACTGCGGCAGCGTGTCACCTGCCCCCTCCAGCGATTTGGCATACGCCTCGCCAAAGGTTCGCCCAACGCCCATCACCTCACCCGTGGATTTCATCTCCGGGCCTAGTACGCTATCGACACCGGGAAATTTTATAAACGGAAAAACCGCCTCTTTAACAAAATAGTACCCGGGAATAACCTCTCTGGTAACCCCCTGTTCCGCCAGGCTGCAGCCCGCCATGCAGCGTGCAGCCACCTTGGCCAGCGGCACGCCTGTTGCCTTCGATACAAAGGGTACAGTACGTGAGGCGCGGGGGTTGACCTCCAGGATGTAGATATCTTCTCCCTTGATCGCAAACTGGGTGTTCATCAGGCCAACCACCTTCAGCTCCAGCGCCATCTGGCGGATCTGCTCCCGCATGCGATCCTGCAGATCATCCGATAGTGTATAGGGTGGCAGAGAGCAGGCCGAGTCACCCGAGTGGACACCCGCCTGTTCAATATGCTCCATGATGCCGCCAATCAGCACCTCTTTGCCGTCACAGATGGCATCGACATCGACCTCGATGGCGTCATCCAGAAAGCGGTCCAGCAGCACCGGGGAGTCATTGGAGACACTGACGGCCTCACGCATATAGCGGCGCAGATCGGCCTCGTCAAAGACGATCTCCATCGCGCGGCCACCCAGCACATAGGAGGGCCTGACCACCAGTGGGTAACCGATCTCCCGCGCCAGCTGCACCGCCTCTTCCGGCTCCCGCGCAGTGCGGTTTGGGGGTTGCAGCAGGCCAAGTTTCTGGATCATCTGCTGGAAACGTTCGCGATCTTCCGCCAGGTCGATGGAGTCAGGGGTGGTTCCAATAATGGGGGCGCCGGCCGCCTCCAGATCCTCTGCCAACTTGAGCGGAGTCTGCCCGCCGTACTGCACAATGACGCCAGCAGGCTGCTCAATATGGATGATCTCCAGCACATCCTCCAGCGTCAGCGGCTCAAAAAAGAGGCGGTCAGCGGTATCGTAATCGGTTGATACGGTCTCGGGGTTGCAGTTGACCATGATGGTCTCATAGCCATCCTCCCGCATGGCAAAGGCGGCATGCACACAGCAGTAGTCAAACTCGATCCCCTGGCCAATGCGGTTGGGGCCGCCACCCAGCACCATGATCTTTTTGCGATCAGTTGGCGCCGCCTCGCACTCCTCTTCATAGGTGGAGTACATATAGGCGGTGGTTGCTGCAAATTCGGCCGCACAAGAGTCGACCCGCTTGAATACCGGGCGGACACCCAGGGCGTGCCGTCTGTTTCGCAGCTCGCCCTCCTCTACTCCGGTCAGCAGCGACAGGCGCTTATCGGAAAAGCCTTTGCGCTTCAGGTAGAGAAGCCGCTCCCTGTTCAGCGCAGCGAATCCCTGCCCCTTCACCTCTGCCTCAATCTTTACCAGCTCTTCGATCTGCACCAGAAACCAGGGGTCAACATAGCTGTAGTCGAAAACCTTCTCCAGCAACATGCCGGCGCGAAAGGCATCGGCAATGTACCAGAGCCGCTCTGGCCCCGGCTGGCACAGCTCATCCCGGATGATCTCCTGTGCACTCTCTGAATCCAGATCCACCACCTCACAGAACCCGTGCTTGCCGGTCTCCAGCCCACGCAGCGCCTTCTGCAGCGACTCCTGAAAGGTGCGGCCAATGGCCATCACTTCACCCACCGATTTCATCTGGGTGGTAAGGCGGTCATCTGCCTGGGGGAATTTTTCAAAGGCAAAACGGGGGATCTTGGTGACGACATAATCGATCGCCGGTTCAAAGGAGGCCGGTGTAGCGCCGCCGGTGATCTCGTTGCGCAGCTCATCCAGTGTAAAACCTACTGCCAGTTTGGCCGCCACCTTGGCGATGGGGAAGCCGGTGGCCTTCGACGCCAGCGCAGAGGAGCGAGAGACCCGCGGGTTCATCTCGATGATGACCATACGGCCATCCTTGGGGTTGACCCCAAACTGCACGTTGGAGCCACCCGTGTCCACACCAATCTCACGCAACACCAGCAACGAGGCATCGCGCATGATCTGGTACTCTTTGTCGGTTAGCGTCTGGGCCGGGGCAACCGTTATGGAGTCGCCCGTATGCACCCCCATCGCATCGAGGTTTTCGATGGAGCAGATAATGATGCAGTTATCCTTGTGATCACGCACCACCTCCATCTCATACTCTTTCCACCCCAGCACCGACTCCTCGATCAGCAGCTCAGTGGTAGGTGAGAGATCCAGTCCGCGGGTGCAGATCTCGTCGAACTCATCCTTGTTGTAGGCAATGCCACCACCGCTGCCTCCCATGGTGAAGGAGGGGCGGATGATGGTGGGAAACCCAATGCCCGCCTGCACCTGCCGGGCCTCTTCAATGCTGTGGGCGATGGCTGAACGCGGCATGGCGAGGCCTATTTTGGTCATCGCCTGGCGAAACAGGTCTCGATCCTCCGCCTTGTCGATCGCCTCGCGTGAGGCGCCGATCATCTCCACCCCAAACGCCTCCAGCACGCCGTGGCGCCCCAGATCCAGTGCGCAGTTAAGCGCGGTCTGCCCGCCCATGGTTGGCAACAGCGCATCCGGGCGCTCTTTCTCGATAATGCGCGCCACCGTCTGCCAGGTAATCGGCTCTATATAGGTCGCATCCGCCATCTCCGGGTCGGTCATGATGGTAGCGGGGTTGGAGTTGACCAGGATGACCCGGTACCCCTCCTCCCTCAGCGCCTTGCAGGCCTGGGCGCCGGAGTAGTCGAACTCGCAGGCCTGGCCAATAACGATGGGGCCTGCGCCGATAATCAGGATACTGTGGATATCTGTACGTTTTGGCATTATGGATATTAATTAAAGTGTCTGGTTAATCTGCTGTGCGATGCTGCGCTATCAATTCAATAAAATGGTCGAAAACCGGCGCCACGTCATGCGGGCCGGGGCTTGCCTCCGGGTGCCCCTGAAAGCCAAAGGCAGGGCGATCTGTACGCTCTATCCCCTGCAACGAGCCATCGAACAGGGAGCGATGCGTGGCTTTGAGGTGGGCTGGCAGGCTCTGCTCATCAACCGCAAAGCCATGATTCTGGCTGCTGATCATGACGCCCTGTGTGGCAAGATCCTGCACCGGGTGGTTTGCTCCATGGTGGCCAAACTTCATCTTGACCGTCTTTGCACCGCTGGCCAGCCCCAGTAGCTGGTGGCCAAGGCAGATCCCAAAGGTCGGCACGCCGCGCTCTACAATCTCCTTGATCGCGGCGATGGCATAGTCACAAGGCTCCGGGTCGCCGGGGCCATTGGAGAGAAAAATGCCGTCAGGCTTCAGCGCCAACGCCTCAGCGGCCGGCGTCTGGGCCGGGACAACCGTCAGCCGGCACCCCCGATCAACCAGCATACGCAGAATATTGCGTTTCGCACCAAAGTCATACGCCACAACATGGTGCGGAAGCGCATGGGCATCGGCTGGCAGCCCCCCTTCCAGCGACCAGGAGCCCTGGCTCCAGCCATAGGGCGCATCAACCGTCACCTCCTTAGCCAGATCCAGCCCTTTAAGGCCAGGATATCCCCTGGCAGCGGCCAGGGCTGCTGATTCGTCGATATTGTCGCCCGCCACAATGCAGCCACTTTGCGCCCCTTTTTTGCGCAGGATCTGCGTCAAGCGGCGGGTATCTATGCCAGCAATAGCAACCACCCCTCTCTTTTGCAGATACTCATCCAGTGGCAGCTGGCTGCGCCAGTTGCTGGCAAGCAGCGGCAGGTCACGGATAACCAACCCGGCTGCATCAATGCGCGGGGACTCTTCATCCTCATCATTGGCGCCGGTATTTCCGATATGGGGGTAGGTCAGGGTGACAATCTGACGGCAGTAGGAGGGATCCGTCAGGATCTCCTGATAGCCGGTGATGGCAGTATTGAATACCACCTCCCCCACCGTCTGACCGTCAACACCGATGGACTCACCCCGAAAAAGGGCGCCATCCTCAAGGACCAAAAGCGCAGGTTTTCTCAAGAAACACTCCGGAGCAGGCATAAAAAAACGGGATGGATTCAGTGAACCCGCCCCGCTTGCAAAATCAATTCAGGATGCAACAAGACAAAAGTCCGTCGCGAAGCTGCCAAATTCTACTTGATAGCGGGCATCCATGTCCAACTAGTGCTCCGTCAAGGTGATAACTTGGGATGCAGAGCTTCCCAGGCCGGCCAAGGCAAGGCGCAGTCCGCAGGGAATGGCATGCCCTTTCCAAGGACTGCAACGCGGCATTGGCCGACCTGGGGCGCTCCCTTCGGGCCAGCCGGAAAGCGGTCAT